>NZ_JARVSP010000001.1:0-315455 GCF_030209115.1 Pseudomonas sp. FR229a
GTGACCGCTCGGTTCGTAGCCGAGTACTCTATCCAGCTGAGCTACGAGTGCATTTTGTGTTTTTAAACCAGACCACAACTGGCTGAAACCGAGTTACTCACCTTACAGCAAATAACTCTTAAATGGTGCACTCGACAGGATTCGAACCTGTGACCGCTCGGTTCGTAGCCGAGTACTCTATCCAGCTGAGCTACGAGTGCATTTGTTGCCGCGCATTATAGGCCGTCTAATCTCTATGTCAAACACTTTTTCTAGTAATTTCAACAACTTACAGAAGAAGCCAGATTACGACGTACTAAGCAAATAATGGCGGAGAACGGGGGATTCGAACCCCCGACACCCTTTTGAGGTGTACTCCCTTAGCAGGGGAGCGCCTTCGGCCACTCGGCCAGCTCTCCGCAACACGGGGCGTATATTAACCAGCTTCTTCCCCGTTTGCAAACATAAAAATCGATAAAAATTAATGGCTTGGTTCTTCGTCCTTCTCTTTCTTTATACGCAGGTAAATTTCCTCACGGTGCACCGCAACCTCTTTCGGAGCGTTGACGCCGATACGCACCTGGTTTCCTTTGACGCCGAGCACGGTCACGGTGATTTCGCCGTCACCGATAATCAGGCTTTCCGCGCACCGACGAGTCAGAATCAGCATACCTTTCTCCTTACGCCATTCATTTCAGGGACAACAGTCTGCAAAAAAAAGGCACCCGACCTACAACCGCAGCGATCGTAGCCCTACATGCCTGAGTATTGACCAGCGCGAGCAAAAGAACAGTTCAGGGCCCGCGCCATTCAAAAAATAAAGGGCGCGGTCAGACCGCGCCCTTCACAGAATCGGATTACTCGCCCTGACGGGCCGGAGCATCCAGTTCGAAAGCCGTGTGCAGCGCGCGCACGGCCAGTTCCAGGTACTTCTCTTCGATCACTACGGAAACCTTGATTTCCGACGTCGAGATCATCTGGATGTTGATGCTTTCTTTCGCCAGGGATTCGAACATGCGGCTGGCCACGCCTGCGTGGGAACGCATGCCGACGCCGACGATCGAGACCTTGGCGATTTTGGTGTCGCCAACCACCTCACGGGCACCGATCTCGCGAGCGGTGTTTTCCAGCACGGTCTGTGCGGCCTGATAGTCGTTGCGGTGCACGGTGAAGGTGAAGTCGGTGGTGTTATCGTGCGCGACGTTCTGCACAATCATGTCGACTTCGATGTTCGCGGCACTGATCGGGCCGAGAATCTTGAACGCCACACCCGGGGTGTCTGGCACGCCACGGATGGTCAGCTTGGCTTCATCGCGGTTGAAAGCGATGCCGGAAATGATCGGCTGTTCCATGGTTTCCTCTTCATCAATAGTAATGAGGGTGCCCGGACCCTCCTTGAAGCTGTGCAGTACGCGCAGCGGTACGTTGTACTTGCCGGCGAATTCCACCGCACGGATCTGCAGCACCTTGGAACCGAGGCTGGCCATTTCCAGCATCTCTTCAAAGGTGATCTTGTCCAGACGCTGAGCAACCGGCACCACACGCGGGTCGGTGGTGTAGACACCGTCGACGTCGGTGTAGATCTGGCATTCATCCGCCTTCAAGGCTGCCGCCAGCGCCACGCCAGTGGTATCGGAACCGCCACGCCCGAGGGTGGTGATGTTGCCGTGCTCGTCGACGCCCTGGAAACCGGCGACAACCACCACGCGACCGGCCTTCAGATCACCGCGAATCTTCTGGTCATCAATCTGCAAGATACGCGCTTTATTGTGCGCACTATCGGTCAGGATCCGCACCTGATTACCGGTGTACGACACCGCCGGCACACCGCGCTTGATCAGCGCCATGGCCAACAGGGCAATCGTCACCTGCTCACCGGTGGAAACGATCACGTCCAGCTCGCGCGGAACCGGTTGCGCCTCGCCACTGATTTGCTTGGCCAGATCGATCAGACGGTTGGTTTCGCCGCTCATTGCAGACAGCACAACCACCAGGTCATCGCCGGCATCGCGGAATTTCTTAACCTTGTCGGCGACCTGCTCGATTCTCTCGACAGTGCCGACCGAGGTGCCTCCAAATTTCTGTACGATCAAAGCCATTTCAAAGCCGCCTCTGCCCATGAAGGGCGCCCAATAATCTTTCCAACAGTCGCCGGGCCCGCCACTGGACTGCGGGGCCGGCGAGCCGTCTTATAAAGCCTGCTCGACGAATGGAACGGTCAGCGCCAGTGCGCCATCCAGCGCTGCGGCATCGACACCACCGCCCTGCGCCATGTCCGGACGACCACCGCCCTTCCCGCCCACTGCCGCAGCGGCCTGTTTCATCAAATCACCGGCTTTGAGTTGGCCAGTCAGGTCCTTGGTTACGCCTGCAACCAGTACGACCTTTTCCTCATGGACACCGCCGAGCAGGATCACTGCGCGGCCGAGTTTGTTTTTCAGCTGATCGACCAGCGCCAGCAGCGCCTTGCCGTCCTGACCGTCCAGACGGGCGGCCAGCACCTTCACATCCTTGACGTCCACCGCCGAGGCCGACAGATCGTCGCCCGCAGCGCTGGCAGCCTTGGCCTGCAACTGCTCGAGTTGTTTCTCCAGCAGACGGTTGCGCTCAAGTACCGCCGAGAGCTTGTCGATCAGGTTGTCGCGGCTGCCCTTGACGAGGCTGGCCGCTTCCTTGAGTTGTTCTTCCGCCCCGTTCAAGTAAGCCAGTGCTGCAGCACCGGTAACTGCCTCGATACGACGCACGCCCGATGCCACACCGCCTTCGCTGATGATTTTCAGCAGGCCGATGTCGCCGGTACGGTTGGCGTGGATACCACCGCACAGTTCGACGGAGAAGTCGCCCATGCTCAGCACGCGCACGCTGTCGCCGTACTTCTCGCCGAACAGCGCCATGGCGCCTTTGTTCTTCGCGGTTTCGATGTCGGTTTCTTCGGTTTCAACGGCGGAGTTCTTGCGAATCTCGGCGTTGACGATGTTTTCCAGCTGCTTGATCTGCTCTGGCTTGATCGCTTCAAAGTGACTGAAGTCGAAACGTAGGCGCTGACTGTCGACCAACGAGCCTTTCTGCTGTACGTGCTCACCCAGCACCTGACGCAGCGCGGCGTGGAGCAAGTGGGTGGCCGAGTGGTTCAGCGCGGTGGCGTGACGCACTTCGGCGTCGACGTGGGTTTGCACCGGCGCGCCAATGGTCAGGCTGCCCGAGGCCAGCACGCCGTGGTGGAGGAACGCGCCGCCGGTCTTGGTGGTATCACGAACGTCAAAACGGCTGTCGCCGGCCTGAATGAAACCGCAGTCGCCGATCTGGCCACCGGACTCGGCGTAGAACGGCGTCTGGTTGAGCACGATCACCCCCTCCTGACCTTCGCTCAGCACGTCGACCGACTGACCATCCTTATAGATGGCGACGATTTTTGCCGAACCACTGGTGGCGGCGTAACCGGTGAATTCGGTGGCTACATCAACCTTGACCAGGGTGTTGTAGTCCAGACCGAACGAGCTGGCCGAACGTGCACGCACACGCTGCGCTTCCATCTCGCGCTCGAAGCCGACTTCGTCGACAGTCAGGCCGCGTTCGCGAGCGATGTCGGCGGTCAGGTCCATAGGGAAACCATAGGTGTCGTAGAGTTTGAACACCACGTCGCCCGGCACCACGGTGCCTTTGAGCTCGGCCAGATCCTGCTCGAGGATTTTCAGGCCGTGCTCCAGGGTCTTGGAGAACTGCTCTTCTTCAGCCTTGAGCACGCGCTCGATGTTGCCTTGCTGCTTCTGCAGTTCCGGGAAGGCGTCGCCCATCTCGGCGACCAGCGCCGCAACGATCTTGTAGAAGAAGCTGCCGCTGGCGCCGAGCTTGTTGCCGTGACGGCAGGCGCGACGGATGATCCGGCGCAGCACGTAACCGCGACCTTCGTTGGACGGCAGCACGCCGTCGGCGATCAGGAAGCCGCAGGAACGAATGTGGTCGGACACTACTTTGAGCGACGACTGATCGCCGTTTTCGCAGCCGATCGCTTGCGCCGAAGCCTTCAGCAGGTTCTTGAACAGGTCGATGTCATAGTTGGAATTGACGTGCTGCATCACCGCACTGATCCGCTCCAGGCCCATGCCGGTGTCCACCGACGGCGCTGGCAACGGATGCAACACGCCATCGGCGGTGCGGTTGAACTGCATGAACACGTTGTTCCAGATCTCGATGTAGCGGTCGCCATCTTCTTCCGGCGAGCCCGGCGGGCCGCCCCAGATGTGCTCGCCGTGATCGTAGAAGATCTCGGTGCACGGGCCGCACGGGCCGGTATCGCCCATGGTCCAGAAGTTGTCGGAGGCGTAAGGCGCGCCCTTGTTGTCGCCGATGCGGATCATGCGCTCGGCCGGTACACCGATTTTCTGTGTCCAGATGTCATACGCTTCGTCGTCGGTGGCGTAGACGGTGACCCAGAGCTTTTCCTTCGGCAGCTTGAGCACGCCGGTGAGGAAGGTCCAGGCAAAGGTAATCGCGTCGTGCTTGAAGTAGTCACCGAAGCTGAAGTTGCCGAGCATTTCGAAGAACGTGTGGTGACGCGCGGTATAACCGACGTTTTCCAGGTCACTGTTCTTGCCGCCGGCGCGCACGCATTTCTGGCTGCTGGTGGCACGGGTGTACGCACGTTTTTCCTGGCCCAGGAAGCAGTCCTTGAACTGGTTCATCCCCGCGTTGGTGAACAGCAGGGTTGGGTCGTTGCCCGGAATCAAAGAGCTGGAGGCTACACGGGTGTGGCCTTGCTCTTCGAAGAAGCGAAGGAAGGCTTCACGGATTTCTGCGCTTTTCATTAGGTTCTTCCACGGAGGCTGCGGCCAAAGGCCTGTTCGAAACGTCGTGAGACGAAGCAACGGCAAAGGGCCGCATTATATCGGCCCTGCGCGCGGGGTACAGCGTGTTTATACGATAGAAACGGTCAATTGGACGGCTAACGCTGTCACTTGCGCGAAAACTCGACTAATGTCGCGATCACTTGCTCGATTTGCGCTCGGCTGACGTCCATGTGCGTGACCATGCGCAACCGTGCGGCGGCGCTGAGCTTGATCCCGCGTTCGCCGGCAAAGGCCTTGAGCGCTTGAGCCTTGTCGCCCATTTGCACATAAACCATGTTGGTTTGCACGGGTTCGACGACGAAACCGGCCTCACGCAGACCATCGGCGAGCACTTGCCCGTTGGCGTGATCGTCGGCCAGCCGTTCAACATGGTGATCCAGCGCATACAACCCAGCCGCCGCCAGCAAACCGGCCTGACGCATCCCGCCGCCGACCATTTTGCGCAAACGCCGCGCCTTGCCGATCAACGGTTCGGAGCCGCACAGCACCGAGCCGACCGGCGCGCCGAGGCCCTTGGACAGACACACCGACACCGAATCGAAATGCTGGGTGATCTCGCGGGCATCGACGCCGAGTCTGACCGCTGCGTTGTAAAGCCGCGCACCGTCGAGGTGCAATTGCAGGCCGTGATCCTGCGTAAAGCGTCGGGCGCGCGCCAGATATTCCAGCGGCAGCACCTTGCCCTGCATGGTGTTTTCCAGCGCCAGCAGGCGTGTGCGGGCGAAATGGAAGTCGTCGGGTTTGATCGCCGCCGCTACCTGATCCAGATCCAGCGACCCGTCGGCCTGCACTTCCAGCGGCTGCGGCTGGATCGAGCCGAGCACCGCCGCCCCGCCACCCTCGTACTTATAGGTGTGTGCCTGTTGACCGACGATGTACTCGTCGCCGCGCTCGCAATGGGCCATCAAGCCGAGCAGATTACTCATGGTGCCGGTGGGCACGAACAACGCAGCGGCAAAGCCCAGGCGTTTGGCCAGTTCGTCTTCGAGGCGATTGACCGTCGGATCTTCGCCGTACACATCGTCTCCGGTGTCCGCTGCGGTCATCGCTTCGAGCATGGCGGAAGTCGGTTGGGTAACGGTGTCGCTGCGAAGATCGATAACGCTCATGAACCTGGCCTCTGGTCAGCAGGGAGAATCCCTTTGTGAAAGGGATTACTGCGGTTAACGCGCGGATTAATCAAGCCTTGAACAAGGAAAAATCATCATCCTCAGAAAGAAGCACAATCCATGTGGGGGTCTGTGCAGGAGCGGAAAATATGTGTTACAAACTTGCCGCCGCCCGCCTATGGGCGGCGAAAACGTTCTCAGGGCGGGGTGCAATTCCCCACCGGCGGTAATTGCGCGCAATGCGCATAGCCCGCGAGCGCTTGGCGCTGCACACGACTTGATCGGGTGCGTCGGCAAGGTCAGCAGACCCGGTGTGATTCCGGGGCCGACGGTCATAGTCCGGATGAAGAGAGAACGGGATTGACGCCAAAGGGCCGTCCGCGTGCATTCGTGCCTGCGCTCGCACCCTTGCATCCCTTTCGATTCATAACGCCCTGTTTTTCACACAAACAGGAGTCAGAACATGCAACCCACCGCTATCGACAGCAAAAGCAAACACCCACAGGGCGAGCGCGTCGCGTTCATCCAGGCCTGCTGGCACAAGGAAATCGTCGACCAGAGCCGCAAAGGCTTCGTCGCCGAAATGCTGGTGCAGGGTTATCAGGAATCGGACATCGATTTCTTCGAAGTCGGCGGCGCTTTCGAAATGCCGCTGCACGCCAAGCTGCTGGCCAAGTCCGGCCGTTACGCCGGCATCGTCGCCGCCGCCCTGGTGGTGGACGGCGGCATCTACCGCCACGAGTTCGTTGCGCAATCGGTGGTCAGCGGCCTGATGCAGGTGCAGCTGGAAACCGAAGTGCCGGTGTTCTCGGTGTCGCTGACCCCGCATCACTTTCATTCGGGCGAAGAGCACCAGAAATTCTTTCTCGAACACTTTGTGCACAAGGGCCAGGAAGCGGCGCGGACTTGCGCCGATACGCTGCAGAAGATTCGCGCACTGCGCCGTACGGAGCCGCGGGCGGTAGCGGTCTGATTCCACCCGGCCGGGTGGGGACTCAAGCCCCACCCGAATTTAAATGTGGGAGCGAGCCTGCTCGCGAATGCGGTGTGTCAGCCACCATCATTTTTGGCTGGCAGTCAGCATTCGCGAGCAGGCTCGCTCCCACAGGAATTTGCTCCAGCCGCCAGATTGCGTCAGGCGAGGTTTTCGTCGGTGGTCGGGACGATCAGGATGCCGGCGCGCAGGCCGTTCTTGACCTTGGCATTGGGGAAGATGATCCGCGCGCCCTGCTCTTCGATCACCCAACGGGTATTGGCCAGGTCTTCGGCCAGCACATAACCCGGCTCCAGCTCGGAAAAATTCTCGATGTCCGCCGGCAGATTCAGGCGGAACGCATCGCTGTGCTTGATGATCTCCCGCGCGACGCTGAACAGTTGCAAACCATCCAGCCCTGCTTCTGTCTCCGGCTCATTGCCTTCGATGATCTGCTTCAGGCGGGTTTCCAGCAGTGAGACATTGACGCCGTCGTTCTGCCCGAACGGCCGCGCCTTGCCCAGTTCCAGGGTGAAAGCCTCGGCGTCGAGCTTGTCGTAGGTATACGAACTGAAGACGATCGACGGCTTGTTCTGCAACAGCACCGCTTCCATGCCGGCCGCGCGCAGCCGCGCCAGCTCACGACGGGAATGCTGACGCCCTTCCTTCCATGGGTACAAGGCGAACTGCTCGATCTTCGAACCACGAATCGCCGTGTGCAGGTCGTAGTGCAGACGCTGGCGCTCGGGCTTGCTGAAGAAAATCGCCGCCAGCCGCTCCAGCTCACAGGCGCGCAACGCTTCCGAGCCGCTGCTTTGCTCATGACGACCGTTGAACAGCCGATTGACGTCCTGCTCGACGAACCGCTCGCCCTTGCGAATCGCTTCCGGGTTGCCGAACAGGAACAGAATGCGTGCGCGCGGCTTCAGGTCGCCGCGTGCGATGTCGTGCAGCAACCGATCGAGCAACTCGATCGGCGCGGTTTCATTGCCGTGGATACCAGCCGAGAGCAGCAGGTCCAGGCCATTGTCGCGCGCTTCCGGGGGCCGGACTTCCAGCGCCCCTTCGCTCAACCAGCGCATGCGCACGCCTTCGACAGTCAGTTGAGTCTTCTCCGCCGGTTCGCGGCCGGCGAGGGTCAGTTCAAGCAGTTTGCCGAGGGCGAGCATAGAGCGGTTTCCTTAGTGGTCGTGGTTGCAATCCGGGCCGTGTACGTGATCCTCGTCAGCGCCGAGGTCAGCCGGTTCCATTTCCAGTTGCAGACTTACCAGATTAGTCGCCAATGGGCGCAGCAGCAGGTTGGCGTACTCTTCGTCACCTTCCTCCACGTCCACGCCGATCAGCAGCTGGCCACGGCCATCCTGCTGGATCCACAGCTCTTTGCCTTGCCACATGACCGCGACGCGGGTGCACGAGGTTTGCAATTGCGTGCCGTCGGTGTCTTCAAGGATCAGCTGCAGGGAATCGCTCATGTTTTTACTCTCTTGGGGTGACACGCCGCGCGCCGGGTTCAGGCAGCGCGCTGGCGATCAATTGATCTGGAAAGGATAAACCGCGCCCAGTTTAAGGATTTGCGTCAGTTCATCCAGTGCCGTCCGGCATTCAAGCAGCAACTGCGGGTCCGCCAGGTCGGTTTCGCTCAGGCGGTCGCGGTAGTGCTTTTCAACCCATGCGGTCAACGAACCGTACAACGGGGCCGTCATGATAACCCCTGGGTTGACCGCCGCCAGTTCGGTTTCATTCAGCGCCACGCGCAGACGCAGGCACGCCGGGCCACCGCCGTTCTGCATGCTTTGCTTGAGATCGAAGACTTTCACTTCGCGGATCATTCCACCCGAGCTGGTCAGGCTCTGCAGATAAGCCCAGACGCGTTCGTTGGCCTGGCATTCCTGCGGCACGATCAGCAGCATCGAACCGTCGGGACGCGACAGCAACTGGCTGTTGAACAGGTAGGAACGCACCGCGTCATCGACGCTGACCGCCGAACGCGGCACGCAAACGGACTGGAAGTTGCCGCCCACCTTGGCCAGTTTGCCTTGCAGTTCGGCGAGCATCTTGTCGGTCTCGAGGAACGCGTCCTCGTGATAGAACAGAACCTCGCCGTTGCCCACAGCGATCACGTCGTTGTGGAACACGCCCTGATCGATGACGTTGGGGTTCTGTTGCGCGTAGACCACGCCTTCGTCACGCAGACCGTGCAGGCGGGCAACGGCTTGCGAGGCTTCGAGGGTCTGGCGCGCCGGGTATTTCTGCGGCGCCGGGAAACGGTTGTCGAACGCGCTGCGGCCGAACACGAAAAACTCGACGCCGGCTTCACCGTACTCACGGCAGAAGCGCGTGTGGTTGGCCGCGCCTTCATCGCCAAACTGTGCCACCGCCGGCAACGCGGCGTGATGGGCGAAGTGCTGCTGATTGGCGAACATCGCGCCGAGCACGCGACTGGTGGTCGGGTGTTCGATGCTGCGGTGGTATTTGCAGTTGAGGTTGGCAGCGGTGAAGTGCACGCGGCCGTCGGCAGTGTCGGCACTCGGGCTGACCGTGGCAGCGTTGGCCACCCACATGCTCGACGCCGAGCAGCTGGCGACCAGCAGCGGCATCGCCTCTTTGGCGGCCCGCTCGATCACCTGCGCATCGGTGCCGCTGAAGCCCAGACGGCGCAGCGCCGCCACGTCGGGACGTTCCTGCGGAGCCAGTACGCCTTGCTGAAAGCCCATGTCCATCAGCGCTTTCATCTTCGCCAGACCTTGCAGCGCCGCTTCCTTCGGATTCGAGGATTGCTGACTGTTGCTCTGCGAGGCGACGTTGCCGTAGGACAGACCACCGTAGTTATGGGTCGGCCCCACTAGACCGTCAAAATTGACTTCATAGGATTTCATCAGCGAGGCTCCACGAGAATCTGTTGTTATAGGCTTCAGGTAACAATTCAGTCAGACCGCGTCGCGGCTATCGCGAGCAGGCTCACTCCTACAGGTTTAGCGGTGGACACATATGCTGTGTACAACACAAATCCTGTAGGAGTGAGCCTGCTCGCGATGGCCGCTACGCCATTTTCACGCCAGGCGTCAGGGCCGATGGCAACACCAGGCTCGGGGTTTCCAGCGATGCCACCGGGTACGCGCAGTAATCCGCTGCGTAATAGGCGCTGGCGCGGTGGTTGCCCGAGGCACCGACGCCGCCGAATGGCGCGCTGCTGGCGGCGCCGGTCAGCTGTTTGTTCCAGTTGACGATGCCGGCGCGGCTTTCCAGCCAGAACTGCTGGTAACGCGCTTCGGAATCCGAGAGCAAACCGGCGGCCAGCCCATAAGCGGTGTTGTTGGCTTCAGTGATCGCCGCAGCGAAATCGGCGTAGCGGATCACTTGCAGCAACGGCCCGAACAGTTCTTCGTCCGGACGCTCTTTGACTGCCGTTACATCGACGATGCCCGGGGTCAGCAAGGCCGACTGCGCCTGCGGCTGAGTCATTTCCAGCAGCGCCACCGCGCCGTTGGCCAGCAGTTGTTCCTGCGCATCCATCAGCGCTTTCGCCGCGCCGAGGGAAATCACCGAACCCATGAACGGCGCCGGTTGCTGATCGAACGCACCGACTTCGATGGTCGCGCTGACTTCCACCAGACGCTTGAGCAGGCTGTCGCCCCACGCGCCTTCTGGCACCAGCAGACGCCGGGCGCAGGTGCAGCGCTGGCCGGCGGAAATGAATGCCGACTGAATGATGGTGTACACCGCCGCATCCAGATCGGCGACCTGATCGACCACCAGCGGGTTGTTGCCGCCCATTTCCAACGCAAGAATCTTGTCCGGGCGACCGGCAAATTGCTGATGCAGATGATTGCCGGTGCGGCTGGAACCGGTGAAGAACAGACCGTCGATGCCCGGGTTCGCCGCCAGAGCGATACCGGTTTCCCGCGCGCCTTGCAGCAGGTTCAGCACGCCTGCCGGCAGGCCGGCTTCGATCCAGCACTTGACCGTCAGCTCGGCGACTTTCGGTGTCAGTTCGCTGGGTTTGAACAGCACGCTGTTACCGGCCAGCAGCGCCGGCACGATATGACCGTTGGGCAAGTGGCCGGGGAAGTTGTAAGGACCGAACACCGCGACCACGCCGTGGGGCTTGTGGCGCAATACGGCGGTGGCGTCACCCAGCGGGCCGCTCTTCTCGCCGGTACGTTCGCGGTAGCTCTGCACCGAGATGGCGATCTTGTTGACCATGCTGGTGACTTCAGTCGCGGACTCCCACAGCGGCTTGCCGGTTTCTTCACCGATGGTGCGAGCCAGTTCGTCAGCGTGGTTTTTCAGCGACGCGGCGAAAGCCTCGAGCACGCTGATGCGCTCTTCGAGCGTGCGACGTGCCCATTGAGGAAAGGCCTGACGGGCAGCCTGCACCGCCGACTCGACCTGCGCGGCCGTCGCGCCCTCGCCCGCCCACAGCACTTGCTGGGTCACCGGGTTCAGCGACTGAAAGGCTTCGTCCTGACCGGCCAGCCACTCACCTGCGATGTATAGCGAATTCATTATTTCGACTCCCGTGCAGCGGACAGCGCCACGGCGCGAACCTGATCGCCGGCGCTGAGTTGAAGACGTTTTGCGGTCTGCGGATCGACCACCAGGGTGCCCGCTGCCAGACGCGCTGGCGCGGCAGTGATGCGGCAATCCTCGCGCTTGCGGTTGTGGATGATGAACGGCGTGGCGTCATCGCCCGGCGTGCCCACGGCCAGCACCAGCGCTTCGCTGTCACGCACTGCGCGGATCTTGCTGGTTTCGCATTCGATGGCCGGGCCGGCGTCGAAGATGTCGACGTAACCCTGGTAGCTGAAGCCTTCGCTCTTGAGCATCGCCAGCGCCGGCTCGGTGTCCGGGTGCACCTGGCCGATGACGTTGCGCGCGTCCGGCGAGAGGAAGCAGGTGTACAGCGGGAATTTCGGCATCAGTTCGGCGATGAACGCCTTGTTGCCGACACCGGTCAGGTAATCCGCCTGGCTGAATTCCATCTTGAAGAAATGCCGGCCAAGGCTCTCCCAGAACGGCGAGCGCCCGGCGTCGTCGGACACGCCGCGCATTTCGGCGATGATCTTGTTGCCGAACAGCTCCGGGAACTCGGCGATGAACAGCATGCGTGCCTTGGACAGCATGCGGCCGTTCAGTCCGTTGCGGTAATCGGCGTGCAGGAACAGCGAGCACAGCTCGGAATTGCCGGTCAGGTCGTTGGCCAGGAACAGCGTCGGAATTTCGCGATAGATGTTCAGCTCTTGCGACGCACTGACGGTCAGACCGACGCGGAAGTTGTACCAGGGCTCACGCAGGCCGACCGCTCCGGCGATGGCGGAAATGCCCACCACGCGGCCGTCGTCGTCTTCGAGCACGAACAGGTAGTCCGCATCGCCACGCCCGGCTTCGCCGCGAAAGGTCTTCTCGGCCCAGCCGACCCGGTGGGTCAGGCGCTCTTCGTTGGCCGGCAAAGTGGTCAGGCCGGTGCCGGTGCTGCGGGCCAGGTCGATCAGCGCGGATAAATCGCTGCTGCGTACGGGACGAACAATCATGCTATCTCCTCAAACGGGCCGCTCGCGCCACCCGTGAAACTCGCTAAGGCGTTAAACCGCCACCAGGCGCACGCTGGCACCTTCACCGACGCCCAGGGCTTCGGCCGCTTCCATATCCAGCGTCACCGGTTTGCCCGGCGCGTAATCCAACTCGAGCAACACCGCGCGGTAATCCTGCAACTGCGCGTTGGCCACCAGATACTGACGCCCGGCGCCTTTGACCGGCTCGCCGATCTTCACCGGCACCACGCGGCTCTGCGCGATCGAACGGATCCCGGAAACCCGCGCATGCAGGGTCGGGCCGCCGTCGAAGATGTCGATGTAGTGATCGGTCTCGAAGCCTTCGCGCATCAGGATGTCGAAGGTGATCTGCGCCCGCGGGTGCACCTGACCCATCGCCTCTTGCGCGGAGTCCGGCAGCAGCGGCACGTAGATCGGGTAATGCGGCATCAGCTCGGCGAGGAAGGTGCGGCTTTTCAGCCCGCACAGACGCTCGGCTTCGGCGTAGTTGAGGTCGAAGAAGTTGCGCCCGATCGCATCCCAGAACGGCGAGTCGCCATTCTCGTCGCTGTAACCGACGATCTCGGTCACCACCGAATCGGCAAAACGTTCCGGGTGACTGGCGACGAACAGCAGACGGCCACGGGAATTGAGCTCGGCCCACGGCGACCCGACCAGCTCTCGCTGCACGTAGAAACTGGTCAGCAAGCTGTTGCCGGTCAGGTCGTGGCACTGCGAGAGCACGTGGATCTTGTTGTGAATCTTCAGCTCGCGGGAGGCATGCACGAACGTCTCGTTGCGGAAGCTGTAGAACGGCTCGGAGTAACCGGCCGACGCGACGATGGCCGAGCAGCCGACCAGTTTGCCGGTGCTCGAGTCTTCGAGGACGAAGAAGTAACTCTCTTCACCGTTGAAGCTCACTTCGGCGGCGAACGATGCTTCGCTCGCGGCGATCTTGTCGCTCAGACGTTCAACGTCATCCGGCAAGGAAGTGACACCAATCGGGCTGTCCGCAGCCAGACGCTGTACCTCGCCCAGATCAGCCATTTGCGCGGGGCGCATCACCAGCATGGTGTCACTCCTTTCTCTTCAAAATTCACAGAAAAAAACACCGGACCTTGTAGGAGTGAGCCTGCTCGCGATAGCAGTCTGTCAGAACCCGATGAGTCGACTGACAAACCGCTATCGCGAGCAGGCTCACTCCTACAGTGAACGTGCCCGGTATCAAAAATTGGCTTCGGCACCTGAAAAACTCCAGGCGCCGAAAGGTCCATCAGGCTTGCGTCAACTTCGCCGCAGCGCGTTCGAAGCGGTCCAGACCGGCATCGATATCGGCGTCTTCCACCACCAGACTCGGGGCGAAACGGATCACGTCCGGGCCAGCCTGGAGAATCATCAGGCCTTCCTGTTCGGCGGCGTTGAAAATGTCCTTGGCCTTGCCTTTCCAGGCGTCGCTCAGCACGCAACCGATCAGCAGACCGAGACCACGCACCTGGGTGAACAGGCCGTATTTCTCGCCGATCTGTTGCAGGCGGGTCTTGAACTTGTCGTGCTTGGCGTTCACGCCGTTCAACACTTCAGGAGTGTTGATCACGTCGATCACTGCCTCAGCGACAGCGCAGGCCAACGGGTTGCCGCCGTACGTGGTGCCGTGAGTGCCGACCACCAGATGTTTGGCCAGCGCTTCGGTGGTCAGCATCGCCGCGATCGGGAAACCACCGCCCAGGCTCTTGGCGCTGGTGAGGATGTCCGGGGTCACGCCGTAATGCTGGTAGGCGAACAGCTTGCCGCTGCGGCCCATGCCGGTCTGCACTTCGTCGAACACCAGCAGCGCGTTGTTCGCATCGCACAGTTCGCGGGCACCTTGCAGGTATTCAAGCTCGGCCGGCAGCACGCCGCCCTCGCCCTGGATCGGCTCGAGCACGACCGCGCAGGTCTTCTCGGACACCGCGGCTTTCAGCGCGGCCAGGTCGTTGTAGGGAACGTGGGTGATGCCGGTGATTTTCGGGCCGAACCCGTCGGAGTATTTCGACTGACCACCGACGTTGACGGTGAACAGGGTACGGCCGTGGAAGCTGTTCAGCGCGGCGATGATTTCGTATTTCTCCGTGCCGAAGCGGTCGAATGCAACGCGACGGGCCAGCTTGAACGCGGCCTCGTTGGCTTCAGCGCCGGAGTTGCAGAAGAACACGCGCTCGGCGAACGTGGCGTCGATCAGCTTGTGGGCCAGGCGCAGGGCCGGCTCGTTGGTGAACACGTTGGAGACGTGCCACAGCTTGTTCGCCTGTTCGGTCAACGCGCCGACCAGCGCCGGGTGCGCGTGGCCCAATACGTTGACGGCAATCCCGCCGGCGAAGTCGATCAGCTCGCGGCCGGCCTGATCCCAGACCCGGGAACCGGCGCCACGCACCGGAATGAAAGCGGCAGGCGCGTAGTTGGGAACCATTACCTGGTCGAAATCGGCGCGTTGTACCGCAGCGTGCTCAACGGACATCGGAGTCTCCTGAAGAGGAACACCCGCCTGGAACTGGCGAGCGATGGGGGGATTGTAAGGACAGTTTGGTGCCCGGCCTTGTCGCCAAGCGACAACTTCTTATAGCGCAAACCCCGGATTTTCCCGGGTTTACGGCAATGCGACATATAGCGTCGCAAAGGCGCAGTTTACCGGGCACGGCCGATTTGCGGGAGGCCGCGCAGAATACCAAGTCAGCCTCGCGAAAGAGATATGAATATGTACCGCACGGCGGGTGCTTGCTGCTGATTTGCTGAGGGTTCTTATCACCGCCAAGGAATGCTCATGCACCTGTCTGATCGACACTCACCGACAACCTCGAGCAAGACGCCCGATCCCCAACATCCGGACGAGCATTATCAACCACTGAAAAACGCGATTCCCCAGTGGCTCGGCAACACCTCCGCCTCCCGGCGCCAGGCACTGAGAAACAGCACTGCGCAAATGCCGGAGACACTCAGGCTCGCTGCCACCGAACAGCACGCTGTGCTGAAAGACCTCACTGCAACAAGTATCACCGCGCACAGCCAGGTGGACAAAAGCCTGGAACATTTGCAGGACGCCGCCGCGTTCGCCGAGCCGTTGCTCAAGGCGGAACTGAAAAAATGCTTCGATCTCGATCTGGACGTCAGAGGCACCTTCGTGCGCCTGTACATCCCCGTGACGACGCCGTGGTTTGCCATCAGCACGGGCGCCCGCGTCTGGACGGTATCGTTGCTGGATGCCGCGCTGCATAACTTCGAGGACCGGGAAACCCACGAAAACGCTTTCGAAGCGGCATCGACCTACACCACTGCGCCCTCCCCAGGCGGGCAGTTCGAGCCACTGCCGCAGATCAAGGCCAGACTCAGTATTGCGGCCTTCACCCAACTGTGTCGCCGCCTGGACATCGGTGCGCAGTACAAAGCCAGCCTGGAAAACAATCTCGGTTACTCCGATCCGATGGTCGCGACGGTGTTACGCGGCAAACTGGACGCCAGCGAGAAAGCTGCGATGAAAGCCGCGCTGCAATGGGCGCGGATGAACCGTGACGTATCGGAGAATCACTTTCGTCTGGTCGACGCCATGCTCGACGGCATGACCGGCATTTACATCAACGGTGCACCGGTGCTGCGCCATGACATGACCATGCTTTGTGCGCCGCTTACCGGCATCGTCGTGTTCGCTGCGGATCTGTACGTGACACGCGACGCTGCACGCGTCGTGGCCTATGTACCGAACGACCCCGAGCATCCGTTCAAGGAATACGCGTCGCCGGCTGAAATGCTCGTCGAGCTGACGCGCCAGTTGCGGTCAACGGAGTACCAGCAATTCTTCAGCCGCTTCGTCAATCACGAACAACGGGGCTACTTCTTCAGCACACTCAACAGCCGCCTGAGCGAAATCAAATGGCACCCGCACGAGCCCGGCAGCGCCCTGCCCGCCTGGCGAGAAGTGCCTGTGGAACGGCCCGATCTGCAGAGCGCGCTCGTGCCGTTCTACGACGACCTGTGGCAGCACTTGCACCAGGCCAAACTGAACAAGGTCTTCAACGATGCCCGAGTCATCGCCGTCCCGACGGCCTGGGTCGACCAACGCGCGCGCTGGGCGTTCTGGGATTCGGTGGTCAATATCCTTTCCAGCATCGTCCAGAGCGCTGCCCTGATCGTCGCGCCATTCGTGCCGGTGCTGGGCGAGGCAATGATGGCGTACATGGCTTATCAGATGCTCGACGAAACCTTCGAGGGCATCGTCGAGTGGGCACAGGGTCGCAACACCGAAGCCATCGGGCACCTGATGGATACCGTCGATTCGATGATTCAGTTGGGCCTTTTCGCAGTGGGCGGGGCGATTGGCGCGGCCGAATTCCGCAAGGTACTGCCCACAGAGGTCGTGGCGTTCATCGACCGGTTCAAACCGGTGAAACTGGCCAAAGGCGAAACCCGCTACTGGCAGCCCGATCTTGAGCGTTACAGGCACCCGCTGCGTCCGCCAGCCGATTCGCAACCCGACGGACTGGGCCTGCATGCCCATCAGGACAAGCAACTGCTGCCCCTCGACGATGCGCATTTTTCAGTGAAACCCGACGAGATGCCCGGGCAGTACCGCATCGAACATCCCACCCGGCCCGACGCCTACCAACCGGTGGTCCGCCATAACGGTGAAGGCGCCTGGCACACGGAGCTCGAGCAACCGCTCGAGTGGGACGGCGAAACCGCGCTGCGCCGCATCGGCCCGTCGGTCGAGAGCTTTTCGCCGGCCGAGCGGGAAACCATTCTGCAGGTCAGTGGCGCCAGCGAAGACGTTTTGCGCAAGATGCATGTCAATCAGGAAAAGGTTCCGCCGCTGCTGGCCGACAGCATTCAGCGCTTCAGGATCGACCAGCAGCTGCAGCGCTTCATCGATCAGCTCGACAGCGAAGCGTCTGAAGATTTCTTGCGTGCCGATCCGGTCACCCAGTTGCAATTGCTTGCCGACCACGGCCGTTGGCCGAGCAACAGACGACTGCGTCTGATCGACCGACAAGGCGAACTGCTCTGGCAATCCTCCGCAGACGAAAGCCTGCCCCTGACAGAGCTGCAGCAGGATCGCCTGGTCAGTGGCGACCTGCTCAAATCCTTGCTCGCGGTCCTCGATGAAGCGCAGATCAAGGCGCTGCTGGCTGAACCCTTTGCGCTGACGCCATCACTGGACGTTCGCAGCCAGACCCTGCGCAAGCAACTGGTCGGCCTCGCGAAAACCCACAGAAACACATTGTTCGAATCACGCTACCAGGCGCTGCAACCCATCGACGACCCACTGGCACAGCCGCTCCAGGCGCAAGCCCCCGACCTGCCGGTCAGCATCACCCGCGAACTGCTCGACACCGCCACCGGCGGCGAACTGTTACAGCTCGACCAGGGCCAGGTCCCGCCGCGCCAGCAGGAGCTGCTGCAATTGGCCCGCCAGGAAGTGCGCGTCGCCCGCGCCTACGAAGGGCTGCAACTGGGTTCGGTGAGCAATCCCGATTCCGATGCCCTCGCCCTGCATAGCCTCAAACTGTTGCCCGGCTGGAGCGGCGATGTGCGCATCGAAATCCGCGACGGCCGTTACGACGGCCCGGTACTCGACAGCATCGGCCGCGAAGACGCCCCCGAGCAAAAAGTCCTCGTGCGCACCGACGACGGGCGCTATCAACCCTACGATGAGCGCGGCCAGGCACTGCATTCGCTCAGCGATTTCTATTCCGGCCTGCTCCATGCGCTGCCCGACAGCGAGCGCCAGAGTCTCGATCTACGGATCGATGAGGGACAGGCGCTGAAGGCCGCAATCCGCGAGCGCACGCTGGAACGCAGCGAGCTGCGGGAGGTGCTGGCGGAACATCCGGTCACCCCGCCGAAAATCGATACGTTACGCCTGGTGGGTGCCGAGGGTTACCCACGGCTTTCCCGTGCGATCACGCTGGAGGACGCCCCACGACGCACCCTTGAAGCAGACATACGGGTCCTCTACCCGAGAATGTCGGATCGCCGCATCCAGCACCTGGCGCGGAGCATGCGCGCCAGCCCTTCCGGCGCTCGCGCGGAACTGGTTCGTTTGCAAGATGATTATCTGCAACTGCAGCACGAGCTGCAGGTCTGGGCCAACGACCCGCCCGCCCGACATCCAGAGACGGGTAGCGTGCTCACGGCAATCGAGCGACGCGCGGACATTCGCAACCGGCGATTGCTCAGGGAACAACTGCTCCAGGGCTGGCGACGTGAGAACGTCGTCGGGATCGATCCGCAGGGTGCCGCCTCGGGCCACGCCTTGTTGTTGACCCACGGCATCCTGGGCGACTTGCCTGTGCTGTCGGCCGACTTCAGCCACATCACTCTGCTCGCGATCGACGGCAATGCCACGACCGGTTCTCTCGACAGCTTTCTCCACTCTTTCACGCAACTGCAAAGCCTGGATGCGCGCAATCTCAATCTGCCCAGCCTGCCCCAGGCGCTCGGCTCGATGCCGGCGCTGCGCGAATTGAGATTGCGCAATTGCCGAGTCAGCCTGACCACCACGACCCAATCGGTGCTGGCGTCATTACCGCAACTCACCCTGCTCGATCTGCACGGCAATTCGTTGGGCCTGCCTCCCGATCTGCACGCAATGCCCTCGCTGCGTTACGTCAACTTGTCGAACACCGGCCTCTACGCCGTGCCGGATGACGTACTCGATCATCCGCGATTGATCTCTGCGCAGTTCGACGGCAACCGGATCACACGCATCCCCGACGGTTTCTTCAACCTGGCCAGCTCTCTGAGCGATGGCTACACCTTTGCTGACAACCCTTTGTCCACTGCGTCTCGCGAACGGGTAAAAGGCTTTTACAGCCACACCGGCAAACACTTCGGCGTCCGCCCCAAGTCGCAAGACCTGCGACGCACCATCAACCTGTTCCCCAACCTGGATGCCGAGCAGGCCACTCAGGTGTTGTACCGGCTACCCGGCACCTGGGCCGACGCCCGCGCCCAGTTGTCACGCTGGGAGACAGAGCTGAGCCAGATGAACGTCGAACTGGATCAATGGATCGCTCAGGCTTCCATCGCTCCACCTGAATCCGGCACGTCGACGACGTTTGAAGAAGACCCCCGCGAAATCAATGCCAGGCGTTCCTTTGCCCGGCAACTCAAGTTGTTCTGGCGCAGCCGGACCGCGTTCGGCCGCGCTGATGAGCTGAGGGCAAATGCCGAGTTCAGCGGCACCATGCCGGTACTCAGCGCCAATTTCGAGCACGTTTCGCGATTGAACCTGATCGGCAACAGGAACCTCTCCGCCATCGCGCCATTCCTGGAACGTTTCCCCAACCTGACTACCCTGCGCCTGGACGGCTTCGACCTGGACACAACCACACTGGCGGGAGTCAGCCTGCCCGGCCTGAGCGAGCTGGAGCTGAAGAACTGCGGCGTGATCCTGACCGCGGAAAACCAGGCTGCGCTGGTGTCGCTGAACAACCTGCGCAGGCTGGACCTGAGCGACAACCCGTTGGGGACATTTCCCGATCTGAACCTGCTGCCGGAACTGAGGTATATCGACCTGTCCAACAGCGGTCTTACCGTGGTGCCCGATGGGCTGGCCAGCCACCCGAATCAGCCCATTGCAGTGCTGACCGGCAACCGCATCACCGACCTTCCCGACGCCCTGTTCGACATTCCGGCAACTCGCAGCGACGGCATTTATCTTTCCGACAATCCGCTCTCGGCCGCAGCGCGGGACAAGATCAAAGCCTATTACCGCCTTTATCAAAACGACTTTGAAGTGCCCGCCGACGGCCAGGACATTGCCCTCGCCCGCCAACTGTTTCCCGACCTCGACCAGCAACAGGCCAGCGATATGATTTACGACCTGCCCGGCACCCTGGCGGACAGCCGTATCCAGCTTGATCAATGGCATGCAGAGCTGGAACAGATGCAGCTCGATCTCGCGCAGTGGACAGAGCAGATCACAGCCACCCATCCGGTTACCGGGCAGTTGCTGTCCGCCGCTGAATTACAGGCGCAGACAACTGCGCGAACCGCGTTCAAAAAGGCCCTGGAGGCGTTATGGCGACAGCGGTCGAGCGAGACTGCAGCGCGAAGCGGTTTCTTTTCGGCCGACCTGAAATTCTTTGGCGACATGCCCCGGCTGACCGCGGATTTCAGCCACGTTGAAAGCCTGAAGCTGAGCGGAAACGCTGCAATCAGCAACATCGGGACGTTCGTCGAACAATTCCCCAACCTCCAGGCTCTGGAACTGAGAGCCGTCGCCCTGAAGGAAATCCCGGCTTTCGTGGCAGGCCTGCGGACGCTCAAGGAACTGCGCCTGCGTCACTGCGCCGTGACGCTCACGCGCGCCGGACAGGATGTACTCGATTCCTTGCCTACCCTCAAGCTTGTGGATCTGAGCGATAACCCGTTGGCCATGGCACCCGATCTGCGCGGCATGCAGGCGCTGGGGGATATCTTCCTGATGAATACCGGCCTGACTGCCCTGCCAGAAGGGATCATCGACCACCCGACACTGCAGAGCGCATACCTCAACGACAACCACATGACTGAACTGCCGGAGGCTTTGTTCACGGCCAGCCCACAGCGTGCCGATGGCATACATCTGACCGGCAATCCGCTGTCCCTCAATGCGCGCGAGCGGATCAAGGCCTACCACGCAGTGCACGGTCGCAACTTCCGGGTCAGGCCCGCCACGGCGGATATAACCCTGGCGCGCCGGCTGTTTCCGTTGCTGGACGACGCTGCAGCCAGCGACATGATTTACCGACTCCCCGGTACGTTGCAGGCCGGTACGGCGCAACTGATCCGCTGGGAAGCGGAAATCGCCCGCATGATCAGTGACCTCAACACCTGGCGCGAGCAAGTGCCCGTCAGCAACCCTGCTACAGGACAACCGTGGACGGCCGAAGCGCGGGCGGCGCAACTTCTCGCCAGGCAACAGTTCGGTGAGCGCCTCGAAGAGCTTTGGCGCGGCCGACGCACGCGGGACCTGGCGCTACGCCTGGACAGGTTCGAAACGGAGGCAAAATTTTCCGGCGAATTACCGCAGTTGAGCGCAGATTTCAGCCACATCACTCATCTGCAGATCTCGGGCGATGGCGGCTCAGGCGTTCCGGACGGTTTCCTCACAAGCTTCAGCGGCTTGAATGGACTGGAACTCAAAGGCTGCAACCTGGGCCGGATGCCACAGGCGCTGGAGAGCATGCGGTCGCTTGAAACGCTGATGTTGAGCCGCTGCGAGATCACGCTCGATGCGGCCGGGCAAGCGACGTTGTCCACGCTTGTCCGCTTGAAGGCACTGGACCTGTTCGGCAATCCTTTACAGACCACCCCCGATGTATCGGCGCTGACGGACCTCAGGTTCCTCGACCTGATAAGGACCGGCATCGACGCAGTGCCTGCAGGGCTTGAGCAACTGCCGCGGCTGGGCGCCGCATTATTGAACGACAACAACATAACCGAGTTGCCGGGAGACCTGGTTCCCTACACCGGTAATGGCGTGGATATCGGCGCCAATCCGCTGTCGGCGGCGTCGAGAGAACGCATCAAAGCGACCTTTCAGACCACAGGCGACAATCTGGGCGTGTGGGGCGAATCAGCTGACTTGAGCCTGATTCAGTCGCTGTACCCCTCGTTGACCGCTTTCGAAGCCAACGACCTGCTGTATCGTCTGCCCGGCACGCTGGCCGACGGTCGCGTCGAGCTGATGCGCCGACAGACCGAAATAACCCGATTGCTGACGCGCCTTGATACCTGGAGCAACGAGACTGCGCACGACCCGGTGCTCCGCACGCCCCTGAAAGGAGAAGCCGCGCGCCGGGAATCGGCCCGCCGAAAACGCTTCAAGGAAAATCTGGAAGCACGTCTGCGGCGCTATCCGAAATCGCCAGGGGACAACGCGTTCGTCTGTGATTTGTCGTTCACTGGAGAGCTGCCGCCATTGGCCGGACGCTTCGACTACATCGAACAGCTGGGGCTGACCAGCACGGCCGCTTCGCCGCCGGACGTCAATCGGTTGGTGGAGCTGTTTCCGAAGCTGCGCGGGGTCGACATTCGCAATTATCCGCTGAGGGAAATCCCGCCTGCGATTCTCGGGCTCGATTCACTGGCGAACCTGAGCTTGCCAGACTGCCGCATCACGCTGCCACGGCAAACCGCAGACGCCATCGCCGGGATAAAAAACCTTCTTTCCCTGGACCTGGGCGACAACCCGCTGGGCAACGTGCCCGACCTGAGCAGACTGGTCAATCTGCGAGTATTGCGTCTGAACAATATCGGGCTGAGCGAAACGCCCAAAGGGCTGTTCGATTTGCCCGGGCTTGAGTCGGTGAACCTGGCCGACAACGTCATCAGCGAGCTGCCGAGTCAGTTTCCTTCCAGTCCCGGCGAGGTGGCGACGCATTACAACTTCAGCGGCAATCCCTTGAACCCGCAGAGTCAACTGCGTCTTGAGACCTACAATGCCGCTCGGCAAATGCGTCTGTTTGAGGAACAGGCAAGTCAGATCGACCTGAATCCACCGCGCGATGGCAGCGACGAGTCAGAGATTTCCATCGGTGTGGAGTTCAACCGCAACAACTGAACCGCGATCAGCCCCGCTCCGGTGGCATTGACGACAATTCGAACGGGCTGCTGCTGCGCCGCTGGTTGCGATCTTCCCGCGGCGTGGCACCGAAGAAGTTGCGGTAGGCGCTGGAGAAATGCGGCCCCGAGGAGAAGCCGCACGATAGGCCGATCTGGATGATCGACTTGCTGGTCTGCATCAACATCTGCCGGGCCTTGTTCAAACGCAGCTCGAGGTAGTACTGGCTCGGCACGCGGTTGAGGTATTGCTTGAAAATCCGCTCCAGTTGCCGACGGGATACGCACACGTGCTGGGCGATTTCGTCGGTGGTCAACGGCTCTTCGATGTTGGCTTCCATCAGCAACACCGCTTGGGTCAGCTTCGGATGACTGGAGCCGAGGCGATTCTGCAATGGAATGCGCTGACGCTCACCGCCCTCGCGGATGCGCTCGACCACCAGTTCTTCCGAGACCGCACCGGCCAGTTCCGCGCCGTGATCACGAGCGAGCACCGCCAGCAGCAGGTCGAGCACCGACATGCCACCGCAGGCGGTCAGACGATCGCGATCCCAGTCGAACAGATGGCTGGTGGCGATGACTTTCGGGAAGCGCTCAGCGAAATCGTCCTGCCAGCGCCAATGCACGGCGGCGCGATACCCGTCGAGCAACCCGAGCTGGGCCAGCGGATAGACACCGGCCGACAGACCACCGATCACGCAACCGGCGCGCACCACTTGCTTGAGCGCACTGCTCAGCGCCGGCGCCAGGGTGGTCGGCGGCTCGTCAGCGAGCAGAAAGAGTTTCTGGAAGTTTTCAAGCTTGCCGGCCCAGGGTTCACCGGGCAATTGCCAGGCACCTTCGGCAGGCGGCTCGGCCTGCAAGAACGACAGTTCGTAAACCACATCCGGGTGCACCCGCTGCGCAACACGCAAGGCCTCCTCCGCCAGCGCCAGCGTCAAGGCTTTAGTGCTGGGCCAAATCAGGAAACCAATTCGATGGGCAGTCATGGGCGGGCAATCCGAAACGAACAACGGTGATGAAGGCATGGGCCAATGCTAGCCCGGAAATGAACACAATTCACAAGACAGCGCAGATCCCTTGTAGGAGTGAGCCTGCTCGCGATAGCGGTGGTTCAGGCAATCATAATGTTGACTGTTACACCGCTATCGCGAGCAGGCTCACTCCTACAGGGAACTTTGTCAGCTCCCGAAGGCTGCGAAGCATGACCTAATCGGGTGCACAACGGCAGCGCTGATTTATTTCAGGCTACCCGACAGGAATTGCTGCAAACGCTCCGACTGCGGGTTGACCAGCACTTCGCGCGGGTTGCCGCTTTCTTCGACGACGCCTTTGTGCAGGAATACCAACTGGTTCGACACTTCACGGGCGAAGCCCATTTCGTGGGTCACGACGACCATGGTGCGACCTTCCTGCGCCAGCGCCTGCATGACTTTCAGCACGTCGCCGACCAGTTCCGGGTCGAGGGCCGAGGTCGGTTCGTCGAACAGCATCACTTCCGGCTCCATCGCCAGCGCCCGGGCGATCGCCACGCGCTGCTGCTCGCCGCCGGACATGTGCCCCGGGAACGCGTCTTTGCGATGGGCGACGCCGACCTTGTTCAGGTAGTGCTCGGCTTTCTCGCGGGCTTCGGCTTTGGACACACCGAGCACATGCACCGGCGCTTCCATGATGTTTTCCAGCGCAGTCATGTGCGACCACAGATTGAAATGCTGGAACACCATCGACAGGCGCGAACGCATGCGCTGCAGCTGCTTCGGGTCGGCGGCTTTCAGCGCGCCGTCCTTGTTCGCCACCAGTTTCAGCTCTTCGTTGTTGAGCAGGATCCTGCCGGCGTGCGGCTGCTCGAGCAGGTTGATGCAGCGCAGGAAAGTACTTTTGCCGGAGCCACTGGAGCCGATGATGCTGATCACATCGCCGGCGGCGGCTTTCAGGGACACGCCCTTGAGCACTTCGTGACTGCCATAGCGTTTATGCAGGTCTTGGACTTCAAGTTTGTACATGCGGTCGGTTCTCACAAAAACAGTCAGTCAGTCGTTGAGCAAGCGCCCGTGACGCAGCGCTTCGCGCCCCGCCACCTTGGCCAGCCAGAAACCGGGTTGGGCATAGCGCAGCCGTTCAATGGCAAACAGCACCCCGGACGTACCAGCACTTACCGTGCTGACCCGATCGGACACAGGGTCGATCACTTGAAAAATCTCGTCGCCCGCCTCGACCCATTCGCCGGGCCTGCGGGAAAAACTCACCACACCGGGGTGCGGCGCAAACAACAATTCGGTGCCTTCGAAGGGCATGCCTTCGCAATGCTCAAACGCCGGGTTCGGCCACTCGCCAGTGATCAGGCCTTGCTCGGCCAGAAACGCCAGAATGCCTTCGGCGTAAGCCTCGGCTTCGACACGACCGGTGTCGGCCTGCCCGCCCAGCTCGATGGTCGTCGCCAGACAGGCCAGCGGAATCTGCGCATCGGGGAACTGCCGCGACAGGCGCAGCCACGGTAGCGAGCACGCCTCGTCGAAGGAGCTGCCACCGGAATCTTCCGCGAGCAAACCGACCTTGACGTTCAGATGCGCCGACAGTGAACGCCACTGCGGCCAGTGCTGCGGCAGCGCGTACATGTGCAGCGCGGCTTCGGCGTCGCAGTGCAAATCCAGCACCACGTCGGCGGTGCAGGCGTGGCTGAGCAACACCCGCTGCATGCCTTGCAACTGGCTGCTCGCCTCAGGCAGCGCGGCCAGGTGATCGGCCATGGCCTGACGGATCAGCCGCACGTTGGCATGCGGATCATCACCGAGCCTGTCGCCCAGCGCGGCCGCGACCGGCGCGCTCAGCTCGACGAAATCACGGTTGAAATTCTTGCCGCTGCCCGCCTCGAAACGGCCCTGGAAATTACCTTGCAGCAATTGCCCCAGCCCGAGTGGATTGGCCACCGGCACCAGCTCGATCACACCGTTGAGCAAGCCCTGGGCTTCGAGTTCGCCGAGACGCTTTTTCAGCTCCCAGGCAGTGCGCATGCCCGGTAATTCATCAGCATGCAGGCTGGCCTGAATGTAGGCCTTGCGCTCGCCGCTACCAAACCGGAAAACCGACACCTTGCGCTCGCTGCCCAGATGACTCCATGGCAATACGTGATCGATGCGTTGCATATCAGTGCTTCCGTGGCGCGAGGTAGCTCAACCAGCGACGCTCGGCCAGTTTGAACAGCTTGACCAGAATGAAGGTCAGGCACAGGTAGAACACGCCGGCGGTGATGTACGCCTCGAACGGCAGATAGAACTGCGCGTTGACGGTACGCGCCGCGCCGGTGATGTCGATCAGGGTCACGATCGACGCCAGACTGGTGGTCTGCAGCATCATGATCACTTCGTTGCTGTACTGCGGCAGCGCCCGGCGCAGGGCCGACGGCAGCAGAATGCGCTTGTACAGTTTGAAGCGCGACATGCCCATGGCCTTGGCCGCTTCGATCTCACCGTTCGGCGTGGCCTTGAGGCTGCCGGCGATGATTTCTGCGGTGTAGGCGCTGGTGTTGATCGCAAAGGCCAGGCAGGCGCAGAACGTCGCGCTCGACAGCCATGGCCACAAGAAGCTTTCGCGCACCGCTTCGAACTGGGCCAGACCGTAGTAGATCAGGAACAGCTGCACCAGCATCGGCGTGCCACGAATCACGTAGGTGTACAGCCACGCCGCGCCATTGATCAGCGGGTTTTTCGAGACGCGCATCAGCCCCAGCGGCAACGCCGCGAGCAAGCCGAAGAACAGCGACAGCGCAAGCAGTTTGAGGGTGGTCAGCAGGCCGCCGAAGTACAGCGGCAGCGCCTCCCAAATGACGTTGTAGTCGAAGATCATAGATCAGCCGCCCTTACGCCTACCGAGTAGCGCTTCTCAAGGTGACGCAATGCCAGCAACGAAACACTGGTGATCACCAGGTACATCGCCGCCACTGCGAGGAAGAAGGTGAAAGGCTCACGCGTGGCATCCGCCGCCTGCTTGGCCTTGAACATCATGTCTTGCAGACCGACCACGGAAATCAGCGCGGTGGCCTTGGTCAGTACCAGCCAGTTGTTGGTAAAGCCCGGGATGGCCAGACGAATCATCTGCGGCACCATCACGCGGAAGAACACCTGAAAACTGCTCATGCCGTACGCCATGCCCGCTTCGGCCTGGCCTTTGGGAATCGCCATGAACGCGCCACGGAAAGTTTCCGACAGGTACGCACCGAAGATGAAACCGAGGGTGCCGATACCGGCGGCCAGCGGGTTCAGGTCGATGTAGTCGTCATAGCCAAGCATCGGCGCAACGCGGTTGAGCAGGTCCTGACCGCCGTAGAAGATCAGCAGGATCAGCACCAGGTCGGGAATCCCGCGGATCACCGTCGAATACAGGTCGCCCAGCCACGCCAGCCAGCGCACCGGCGACAGGCGCAATGCAACACCGATCAGCCCGAGAACGATGGCCAGAGCCATGGACGACAAGGCGAGCTGAAGCGTCAGCCATGCGCCATCGAGGATGACAGCCCCGTAGCCTTTCAACATGATTCAGGTCCTCGAAAGTTGGGATGAAAAAATGGCGCAAACCGCAGAGATTCTGTTGCTTGCGCCATTTCGGACTTGTCGCAGAGACGTCTTACTTGCCGTAGATATCGAAGGCGAAGTACTTGTCCTGGATTGCTTTGTATTTGCCGTTTTCGCGGATGGCCGCGATGGCAGTGTTGATCTTGTCTTTCAGGGCGTCGCCCTTGCGCACCGCGATACCTACGCCGTCGCCGAAGTATTTGACGTCGGTGAACGCAGGACCGACGAACGCGAAGCCTTTACCGGCGTCAGTTTTCAGGAAACCGTCGTCCAGCAGGGTTGCGTCAGCCACGGTACCGTCGAGACGACCGGCGGCCACGTCGAGGTAGATTTCGTTCTGCGAGCCGTACGGCTTGATCTCGGCGCCCAGTGGAGCGAGAACCTCGCGGGCGAAACGCTCGTGGATCGAACCACGCTGTACGCCGATGTTCTTGCCCTTCAGTTCAGCCAGGTTTTCGCTGACCTGAGTGCCGGCCTTCATGACCAGACGCGCCGGGGTGTTGTAGTACTTGTTGGTGAAGTCGACCGACTTCTTGCGGTCTTCGGTGATCGACATCGACGACAGGATCGCGTCGATCTTGCGCACTTTCAGCGCCGGGATCAGACCGTCGAACTCTTGCTCGACCCACACGCACTTGACCTTCATTTCTTCGCACAGCGCATTGCCGATGTCGTAGTCGAAACCGACGATGCTGCCGTCCGGAGCTTTCGAGGCGAATGGAGGGTAAGCCGCTTCGATGCCGATCTTCACAGGTTTTTCGTCAGCGACGGCATTCAACGAAAGCACGGACAGTGCCAGGGCGCCAAGCAGCACAAGTTTCTTCATCTTGGGACTCCATCGGTAAAGGGCAAAAACGGCAGAGTGAGCGACAGCCCAATATGCGAATGGGTGAATCGGAAATCGGTTGCGCATCGGCGGAAATTTCCCGTTGAAACCGCAGGCGATTTCAACATCAGCCACGATGAGCGAGTGATCGGCATTCTAACGACAGGCCCGAAGCCGATATTTCTTCAATGCGACAACTAATTACAGATGCACCAAGAAAGCGGTTTGAGCTCATTGACAGCCCTGCAATTTCATGCAAGAGCGAAAGACAGTGAACCGATACATATTGCAAGTTGCGGGCCCATTATTCGCAAACCCTTCTAATCCGGCAAGCGCAGCGTTGTGTCTTATTTTTCACTGGTGGTTGTGAGGCTCTAAAACGGGGCATGACGTTTCCCTTCGCCCCGGTTTGGCGCAGGGGGTTACACATTGGGTTGTGACGGGTAACAGCAGCAAGGGTCCTGCGGCGCAGATCGATAATTATTGGTTGGGGTTGTTGCGTTTTCCTACAAGCGGCTACAGCGGCGTCTGACAGATTGCTATCGCGAGCAGGCTCACTCCTACAGTGACTGCATTCCAACTGAAGAAACCCAATCCCTTGTAGGAGCGAGCCTGCTCGCGAAGAGGCCAGCCCGGCCACCACAAAACCTCCAGACACAAAAAAGCCCCGCCCGGTAATACCGGACGGGGCTTTCTGTGCTTCTAACGCTTAAGCAACATTCATGGTCTTGTGCGTATCAATCAAATGCTGCACCACACCCGGATCCGCCAGCGTCGAGATATCCCCCAACCCGTCATATTCCGCTGTGGCTATCTTGCGCAGAATCCGGCGCATGATCTTGCCCGAACGGGTTTTCGGCAGCCCCGGCGCCCACTGGATCACGTCCGGCGAAGCAATCGGGCCGATCTCCTTGCGCACCCAGTTCTTCAGCTCCAGACGCAACTGCTCAGTCGGCTCCTCGCCGTTCTTCAAGGTCACGTAGACATAAATGCCCTGCCCCTTGATGTCATGCGGCACACCCACCACCGCCGCTTCAGCGACTTTGGGATGCGCAACCATCGCGCTCTCGATCTCGGCGGTGCCCATGCGGTGGCCGGACACGTTGAGCACGTCGTCCACGCGCCCGGTGATCCAGTAGTAACCGTCGGCGTCACGACGCGCGCCGTCACCGGTGAAGTACATGCCACGGAAAGTCTTGAAGTAGGTATCGACGAATCGATCGTGATCACCGTACAGCGTGCGCGCCTGGCCTGGCCACGAATCGAGAATCACCAGATTGCCTTCGGCCTCGCCCTCGATGATGTTGCCCAGGTTGTCGACCAGCGCCGGCACCACGCCGAAGAACGGACGCGCCGCCGAACCCGGTTTCAGCGCATGAGCCCCCGGCAGCGGGCTCATCATGTTGCCGCCGGTCTCGGTCTGCCACCAAGTATCGACGATCGGGCAACGGGACTTGCCGACATTCTTGTAGTACCAGTCCCAGGCTTCCGGGTTGATCGGCTCGCCCACCGAGCCGAGCAGACGCAGGCTGCTGCCATCGGCGCCTTCGACCGCGGCCTGACCCGAAGCCATCATCGCGCGGATCGCGGTCGGCGCGGTGTAGAGAATGTTGACCTTGTGCTTGTCGATGATCTTCGCCACCCGGGTGATGTCCGGGTAATTCGGCACACCCTCGAACAGCACGGTGGTCGCACCATTGGCCAGCGGGCCGTAGACGATGTAACTGTGGCCGGTGACCCAGCCGACGTCGGCGGTGCACCAGTAGATTTCGCCCGGGCGGTAGTCGAACACGCGCTCGTGGGTCATCGCCGCATAGAGCAGATAACCGCCGGTGGTGTGCTGCACGCCCTTCGGCTTGCCGGTGGAGCCGGAGGTATAAAGGATGAACAGCGCTTCTTCGGCGCCCATCTCTTTCGGCGCGCAAACGGTGCCCGCGACTTTCATCAGGTCTTCGTACCAGATGTCGCGATGCTGGTTCCACTTGATGTCGCCACCGGTGCGCTTGCAGACGATGACTTTCTGGATGCTGCTGGTTTCCGGGTTGGTCAGGGCGTCGTCGACGTTGGCCTTGAGGGAAATCTTCTTGCCGGCGCGGATACCTTCGTCAGCGGTGATCACCACTTTCGATTTGCAGTCGATGATGCGACCGGCCAGGGCTTCCGGCGAGAAACCACCGAACACCACCGAGTGAATCGCGCCGATCCGGGTGCAGGCCAGCATGGCGACCACGGCTTCGGGGATCATCGGCATGTAAATGGTCACCACGTCGCCACGGTGCACGTCCTGACCACGCAGGGCGTTGGCCAGTTTGCACACTTGCTCGTGCAGTTCGCGGTAGGTGATGTTGCGGCTTTCGGAAGGATCGTCGCCTTCCCAGATGATCGCAATTTGATCGCCGCGCTCGGCCAGATGACGGTCGAGGCAGTTGTAGGAAACGTTCAGGGTGCCGTCGGCAAACCACTTGATGTCGACATGGTGATCGTCGAACGAGGTCTGTTTCACCGTGGTGAAGGGCTTGATCCAGTCCAGACGCTGGGCTTGCTCGCGCCAGAAGCCGTCAGGGTTGACGACCGACTGCTGGTACATGGCTTTGTAGGTCGCCTCGTCAGTCAGCGTGTTTGCCAGAACCTCGGGACGAACGGGATACAGAGAAGCCGCACTCATCTTTCCTACCTCGGTGTAATAGTTGTTTTTGTATGACCCCGTTGTAGCCGGGTGGGCCCCATAGAACCATTCGACGATGGTTGTAGGAGCTGCCGCAGGCTGCGATCTTTTGATCTCCAAAGCAAGATCAATAGATCGCAGCCTCGTTGCACTCGACAGCTCCTACAAGGGCCGTGCGGGGGATTGTTACCAAATATGCCAAAAGTGTTTATCAAAACCCGGTCTGTTTACCCCGCGCCCGACTCCCTAAAATTGACCTCGCCAACAAGGCAACCGCGATTAACAACGTTACAGCCCCCACGAAGGCCGTTAATCCAGCTCTCCAAGTAACGCATCAAATACCCAAGCTCCACACGCAACCCTAAAAAGGTTGCGTGACCCCACTCGACCTCAAAAAGGTGAATTAGAAATGAAAGCTTTATTGGTTCTGGCCCTCAGCAGTCTGTGCGCAACCGCCATGGCGAACGAGGGTCCGACTGATGTCGCACAGCAACAACCGGTTATCGAGGAATACACCTACTCCACACACCTGGACATCGCCAAAGTTGTATCGATGAGCGAAATTCCAAATGTCTGCGAAGTAGTACCGGCAAAAATGGAATACGACGACTCCAAAGGCCAACGCCACATCCTGCGCTACAGCATCATGGGCAACGGCTGCACGAACTGAATCAGACTGCACCGAATCGGATCGCTCAGCGCTACATTGAGGGTCGATTCCAGCCCGGCTTCGGTCGGGCTCAGTTGTGTCTGGAGACGCCCATAAGGGTTGCAAAACACAAGATATAGTGAAAACCGCACTTTTCTGGCTATTTTTTAAACAGAAAACCACCTGCCAAAAATTTAACGAAAAAAAATCTGCAGGCGCTGAATCCGCGCAAAGCCCTGTAATCCCTCGGTCGGATCGAAATCCACCCCCTCCCCGGCCTCGCCATGAGCCGATTCGCCGCACCACGCCGGTAAAAATTTCCCTATAATGCCGCCCCATACGGGTCAGCAATATTCCCTTACAGGGAGCAAAAGCCATTCTGAAGCCCCGCAACAGTGCCAGACGCTGATTGCGCCCATCAGAGGCTCTCGGAACCCGTCAAAATTTCTGTTTATTTGCCTGCGTGCAGCGCTGCAAAAAACGACATCCAACGCGGCTTTGGCCGTGTGAAAAACCAACCCATCAGGTTTCACACGGGCACAAGCCCTCACGCAGGAGACGACACGTCATGCTGAGCTGGGACGAATTCGATAAAGAAGACAGTGAAGTCGCAACCGTGAAAGGCGCCAACGCCGGCCACGCAAGCGAAGCCAACATGGACCGCCTCGACAACGCTGGCGGCGCCGCAGCGCTCGAAGCCCGCGCCGTGACCGCCGACGACTCGGCCGCCGTGGCCCGCGCCAAGGCTGCACTGAACTCCCTCGACGTCGCCGAAGGCCTCGCCGAACTCGAAGGCGCTTCCGCCCGTGTCGCCGTTGACGAAAAGCGCATGATCAACTGCCGCGCCGACCTCAACCAACTCGTGCCATTCAAGTACGACTGGGCCTGGCAGAAGTACTTGGACGGTTGCGCAAACCACTGGATGCCGCAAGAAGTCAACATGACCGCCGACATCGCCCTCTGGAAAAACCCGGAAGGTCTGACCGACGACGAGCGCCGCATCGTCATGCGCAACCTCGGCTTCTTCTCCACCGCCGACTCCCTGGTTGCCAACAACCTGGTACTGGCCGTGTACCGCCTGATCACCAACCCGGAATGCCGCCAGTACATCCTGCGCCAGGCTTTCGAAGAGGCGATCCACACCCACGCCTACCAGTACTGCATCGAATCGCTGGCCATGGATGAAGGCGAAATCTTCAACATGTACCACGAGATCCCATCGGTCGCGAAGAAAGCAGCCTGGGGCCTGAAGTACACCCGCTCGATCTCCGATCCGAAGTTCGAAACCGGCACCCCGGAAACCGACAAAGAATTGCTGCGCAACCTGATCGCCTACTACTGCGTTCTGGAAGGCATCTTCTTCTACTGCGGCTTCACCCAAATCCTCTCCATGGGCCGTCGCAACAAAATGACCGGCGTCGCCGAGCAGTTCCAATACATCCTGCGCGACGAATCCATGCACCTGAACTTCGGCATCGACGTGATCAACCAGATCAAAATCGAAAACCCACATTTGTGGGATGCCGAGATGAAAGAAGAAGCGACCCAGATGATCCTGCAGGGAACTCAGCTGGAGATTGAATACGCACGGGATACCATGCCTCGCGGGGTGTTGGGTATGAATGCGGCGATGATGGAGGACTACCTGAAGTTCATCGCTAACCGTCGGTTGTCGCAGATTGGTTTGAAAGAGGAATACCCAGGGACTACGAACCCGTTCCCTTGGATGAGCGAGATCATGGACTTGAAGAAAGAGAAGAATTTCTTTGAGACTCGCGTGATCGAATACCAAACTGGTGGTGCGCTTAGCTGGGACTAATAGTCTAGCTTGGTGCGATTTGACGATTGCGGTTTGAGTCGGCGAGTCGAGAAGGCAAAAAGCCCCGATCTGATCGGGGCTTTTTTATGTGCGATGGGTAATCTTTTTACGCCTACGTCACAACGTTCAATCTCCTACATCACTTACAGTCGCGTCCCATTGAAGCGTGCTGCGAGCACTACTAAAGCTCTGTGGCAGGTGCCTAAGAAACGCCCAACGTAGAAAGCTTGGTCAGTGACACAGACGCGTAATTCGTCGGTGACAACTGCTCTGCTCGTTGGGATTTCTTAAGTCCGCTCTACGTTGGGGTCAGGCCCTCCCAAAATCTAAAACGTAGAGGTCATAAATATGTCTGATCCATGTTCGGTAACCGTCTTGTCTCGCCACAATCTTTCTCTGCACGCCCTTCTAATCGAGAACCAGCCATGGTTCTCCGCCCGCGATGTCGGCCGCTTGATGGGTTTCCATCTGAATGATCGGGTGGTCAACAAGCTAGATAGCGACCAGCGCCGCGTCATGTGGATTGAGTACTTTCGAGAACCTGAACAGCAACTGATGCTCAGTGAATCTGGGGTGTATGCGCTGTTGGTGTATCACTACGTACCGGGGAATCGGTTGTTGCGGGAGTGGCTGACCAACGAGGTAGTGCCAACCTTGCGCGATGGGCAGGATTCAGGAGATTCAAATCGGCCGATGCTGAGTTCGTTGGATTGGCCGGAGATGTCTTTGAGTTTGCTGCATTGGCAAGATGAGGGCTGGATTCGGCTTCGGGATATGCCTTACCTGTTGCACGGTCAGAAGCCACCACGAGCCTCTCTAGAGAAACCCTGGTGGCGAAGGGTTAGGCACATGTTTCAGTCTTCGAAGCACTCGATGGGCTAGGGATTAGTTTGTAGGAATGCGCGAGATTCGTCGCTTTTTTATGTAGGAATTTTCGTAGACAGCAGTAATGGCCACTCAGTATCGTCCGAGGGTTTTCAACCCTCGGCGATTTTATGAGCGACAAGAAAAAAGATACTGACTGGACTGTGGCTGAGATTGAGGCAGCGGTTGATGCCTACCTGAAAATGTTTGAGCTTGAGCGAATCGGCCAAAAATTCAACAAGGCACATGAGAATCGCGTACTGCGTGCATCTGCCCTGCACAACCGCACTGAAGGCTCAGTTGAATTCCGCATGCAGAACATCTCTGCCGTTTTATTGAGAATGCATAGGGAATACATCAAAGGGTACAAGCCAGCCAGAAACGTTGGGGCCAACGTTGAGCCAGCCATCCGAGCAGTGTTGATTGCCAAAGGGGTCACGCTTGGGGATCCAACGGTTGCGACTGCGGATGAAGAAGCACTAGAGCAGAGAGCTCTGGCGCTAGAGAAACTGCCTCTTGAAGATGAACCTGCTGGGATTGTGAAGCCGATGCGCGCTCCCGCCCAGAGCACGGCATTTATACGTGACCCGAAGGTTAGAGCCTGGGTTCGTCAGAAAGCCAAAGGGATGTGTGAAGGGTGCGGTGAACCGGCGCCATTCACTAAAAATGACTCGCCTTACCTTGAAGTTCATCACGTGAAGCATTTGGCGAATAAGGGTTCTGATCGAATCAGCAATGCTGTAGCACTTTGTCCGAACTGTCATCGGCGCTGCCATCACTCGAATGACAGCAAAGAGTTCACCGAGTCGCTTTATGACAGGGTTAAACGGTTGGAGCGTGAGTAACTGAGCCAAAATTCCGTGGCGAGGGAGCTTGCTCCCGCTCGACTGCGCAGCAGTCGCCAGGCTCATAGTTCAATCTGTCTAACCCATCGCATTTGCCAGTTTTGGGGCTGCTTCGCAGCCCAGCGGGAGCAAGCTCCCTCGCCACAGGGGGATATGTGGCCTGCGATGTTGGTGTACGGATCGAAATCTGGTCGATGCCTGGAACCGCCAGCACGCTGGCTCCTACAGGTTTTGCATCATCCTGAAAACAATCAGTGCAACCCGCCCCGCCTCCCGCTATTAATACCCCTCCCCCACTCAAGGATCCGAGCCCCACCATGAAATTCGATCTCGCCTACTGCCTCAGCCTCGACGACAAGTTGTCGATCTATGACGTTCGCGATCTCAATTTCGATGAGACGGTGGCGTTTGACTCGGCGAAGGAACACTTCCAGTGCCCCAACGATGCTTGTCGTTCGGCGTTCGAGGCTTCCAACGAACTGGGTACGTTCAACGCCAAGAACGTGAATTACGTGCGCACGCCGCACTTCAAGAATCTGCCCACTACGCAGCATGTGGCGGGTTGTCCGTATGTGAGTTTGAAGGCTTCGGCGTCTGGCGTTGAGACGGCGGATGGCGAGGTGGATGACGGGCGTGAGGAACACTTCCCATCAGAGTTGTTGCTGACCCGGCGTGAGTATGTGCGCAAGCCTGTCGCGCCAGCGGGGGCGGCGGATGTGTTGCGCGATGACTCGGTGCGGGTGGCGGTGGACAGTGGTAAGGAGTCGGCGGGTCGTGAATCGGCGCCGGACAAGACCAGTGTTTTTGCGCATCCGGTGGAGTGTTTCGTTTCCAACTTCGCCGACAAGGATTTGCTCAAGCGCATGCCTTTGAAGGTCGGTGAGCATACGGCGCCGTACAGTTCGTTCTTCAAGAAGATCGAGTATCTGACGGACAACAAGGGGCTGATTTACTGGGGGCGGATCAAGAAGATCGAGGACTTCCACAGTGCCAGTTTTCGGATCGATTTCGACGACAAGGTCTGGTTCAAGAAGCCCGAGGACAGTAAGAAGAAGCCGTATCCGGTCAGTGTTTATCTGAACAAGAAGCTGATCGACGACTACCGCAAGCGCAAGGCGTTTCTGGAGGAGATCAAGCACGCGGTGGATAGCGACAAGGCGTTGTTCTGTTTCTTTTATGGGGTGACGCCGGAGTTGAAGCAGGTGCCCGGCAAGAATAACCCCGAAAAGCCTTTCGAGGTCTTCAATGCCAATATCGAGAACCTGGATCACTTCATTATTCGTGAAGCGCCGGGGTTGGAGTGAGGGGGCATGGGGTTGTTAATCAATCTGTGAATTCGTCACGTCCCGGCTTAATCACTCGAGTTCTGCCTCTCATACTCTTGCATAAAAGCCTTGCGCTCCATCTCCGCTATTTCCCGTGCGACTTGATGCCGACGCTCTTTCGCAGCATGCAGCTGGACATCATCGAGAAAGCAATAATGGCGCAGCCAGTGAAGCGTCATCTCCTCGTCCGGGAAGTAGTAGGACTTGACTCCCTTGCTGTTTCTCGGCGTGTCGTTCATTTGTTCATCGAACACCATCGCCGTGACTTCATCGGGCGGCAAGCAACCCGTTCCAGCCACCTTGCTTCGGAAGCACCAGGCAATTTCATCAATGTGTTTTTGCGCGCTGCGATGGCCGCGCCGATAGAATCGCTGGTGCTCACAAGTCTGTAGCATCCGCGCCAACATCAGCTCGGTGTCCAGCCATTGTCCGAGACCATGGTTCTGGGCATTGATCATCAGTCCATTCACCCAACGCTCGGTGAAGCGCACAACGAACCCTTGATCGTCGGCTTTTTTCGCGTTAGCCAGGATCACGCAATAGCGGGTTTTGATGTGCAGGACCAACAATACATGTTTGCGCTGCACAGTGATCGCATGGACCAGCCACTGTTCGTCCGCGCCGTTCAGCTCATCATCCTCAATAACCGATGACGGCGGTTTGGTGTCCACCGGCGTGATCGTTTTGCCTTTATGAACACGGCTGAAAAACTTGCTGGCGGCTTCGGTGCAATTGAAGATCAACATCCTGGATCTCTGCTGGTGACTGGCGGGCAACGCTCAGTCGCCGATTCTGATTTCTTTCGCCCGCACCAATCAACGATTCATTTGAGGGAAATGCTCAGCAGCACGATGACGAGCAATCCAATATAGACCCAGGCATGCACCCGATCCGAAATCCGCCCAATCCACGGCGCAGCCAATCTGATCCCCAGCAACGAGCCAACCGTCAGCAGCGCAAACGCCAGCACATCGATATACCCGACATACCAAACGCCCAATTCAGCCCCGGTGAAACCGGCCAGCGCCATGTACGTAAACGTCCCGGCCAATGCTACCGGCACGCTGAGCGGATTGGCCATGGACGTCGCTTGCGACATGCTGAGCCCGCAACGGCGCAGCAGCGGCACGGTCATGACGCTTCCTCCTACGCCGAGAAACGTCGCGATGGCGCCGATGCCTACACCGCCGGCGGATGTTTCCGTCGTGGTCAGTCGCCGTGGGATTGTGGTTTGAGACTGTGTGAGAAATCCGCGGCGCAGCAGGCAATCGACGATGGTCACGCCCAGATAGGCGATGAAGACGTAGCGGATCACTTGGCCGCTGACCCACATGGCAGCGATGGCGCCGACGACCGCGCCCAGGCCGATAAACCCGCCCAATGGCCAAAGGTAATCCCGAATGAGATTGCCCGCGCGCTGGTGTTTGCGTGTGGCGATCAGGGCGTTGACGATCATTACGCAGGTCGAGGTGGCCACGGCGATGTGCATGGCCGATTGCGCGATAGGGTCGGCGGCTGCGTGTGTGGCGGTGAGCATGCGGTAGAGCAGCGGCACGATGACGAAGCCACCGCCGAAACCGAAGAGCACGGCGCTGATACCGGTGAGGCAGCCGAACAGTGTAAGCAGGAGGTAGAACATGGTGAGCGTCCTGGATTGGGAAGCCCACGACATTAGTCGTGGCATGCATTGGCCGGCTTCAGTAGTTCAGCCAATAATGTTCGCGTTTACGCCAATCGCCGGAACCACGCCTGATGCGCAATATTTCGATCAATCAGCTCGATGACACCCCTCGCACGGTCGTGGCCATCGGTACCGATTATTCCCACGGCCACCTACTCCCGTTTCATACGCATCGACGCGCGCAATTGCTTTACGGCGCCACCGGTGTGATGCAGGTCAGCACTCAGAATGGCAACTGGGTGGTGCCGCCGCAACGCGCGGTGTGGATTCCGCCGGGCGTGGCCCATGAGGTATTGATGCTCGGGGTGAGCACGCGCAGTGTGTATATCGAACCGGGCAAGGTGGATCTGGGGTCGGACTGCCAAGTGCTCAACGTGTCGCCGCTGCTGCGGTATTTGCTGATGGAAGCAGTGGACGTGCCGCTGACGTACGACGAGTCCGGACGTGACGGTGTGCTGATCAATTTGCTGTTGCATGAACTGACACGCAGTGCGCCTCTTCCCCTACACATTCCTATGCCCGCCGAAGGAAAGCTCCTCAGTCTGTGTCAGACCTTTCTGAACATGCCCAATACGCATCAATCCCCGCAGCATTGGGCAGACCAGTTACACATAAGCTTGCGTACCTTTAACAGATTGTTTCGGCAGCAGACCGGGCTCAGCTTCCGCCAATGGCGGCAGCAAGCCTGCGTGGTGCAGGCACTGGCACGGTTGGCGGCGGGGGAAGCGGTGACGCGGATTGCCCTGGACTTCGGCTATGAAAGTCCGGCGGCCTTTTCAACGATGTTTCGGCGAGTGCTCGGTGAGGCACCGTCCGTCTGGTTGGAGGCGGCGAACTAGGCAAATTCGAAAATTGCGTTTGATCCCGGCCGAAAACAACTGTACAAAAACACAGTATATTTTCAATCAGCACTTTTGAGCCCGGAGCACACCATGGCCTCTCTTGCGATGAACCACGTCCTCGAACGCATTGCCCTTTTCCAGTTCACCCCGACCCACTGCGTCCAGGCCCGCGCCATGCTGGGCTGGAGCGTTGAACAACTGTCGCGCGAGGCCGAGGTGGCAGTGGCAGATATTCAGCGATTCGAAGCGCAGCAGGACGTGGCGGATGCCGCGAAGCTGGCACTGGCTTATCGGTTTGAAGCGCAGGGATTGGTGTTCTTTCCGGGGTTCGCACCGGGGCGCAGTGTCAGGGCGCAGGGTATGTCGGGGGAATCGGTGGGGCGTGGGGATTTTGCGATGGCTGAATAAGCAGGCGAGGGGGATGCCCCTCACCAACTGAGCAATTCATGCGTTCTGTACCACCGCATCACCCTCCTCCTCCACCGCCATCCACCAAGCGCTCCCCCGTTCTGGTTGCGCAATGTTGAACGCTTCACCCATTCGCGGTGTGGTAATCGCAATACTGCGTTCCCATGCGAGGGCGAGGATGCGGTCGAAGGGTTCGTGCCAGGCGTGCATGGCCAGGTCGAAGGTGCCGTTGTGGATCGGGAAGAGCCAGCGGCCTCTGAGGTCGATGTGGGCTTGCAGGGTTTCTTCCGGTTGCATGTGAACGTGGGGCCATTCGACGTTGTAGGCACCGGTTTCCATCAGGGTCAGGTCGAACGGGCCGTATTGTTCGCCGATGCGTTTGAAGCCGTCGAAGTAACCGCTGTCGCCGCTGAAAAAGATGCGTGTGTCGCCGTCGATCATCACCCATGACGCCCACAGCGTGCTGTTGCCGTCGAACAGGCCACGGCCGGAGAAGTGCTGCGATGGAGTGGCGATGAAGCGGATGCCGGCGAGTTCGGTGCCCTGCCACCAGTCGTAGTGGCGCACCTTGCTGGCGTCGATGCCCCATTTGATCAGGGTGTCGCCCACGCCCAGCGGGGTCAGGAAGTACGTGGTTTTCGCGGCGAGTTTGCGTACCGCTTCGTAGTCGAGATGGTCGTAATGATTGTGCGAGAGGATCACCGCCTCGATCGGCGGCAACTGGTCAATGCTGATCGGTGGCTGATGAAAGCGTTTCGGACCCGCCCACTGCACGGGCGAGGCGCGCTCGGCGAAGACCGGGTCTGTGATCCAGAACTTGTTGCGCATCTTCAGCAACAGGGTTGAATGCCCGAGGCGATAGACGCTGTGGTTTGGCGCTGCGAGCAGATCTTCGCGCGTCAGCGGCTGCACGGGGATGGCGGCGGTCGGACGGGTGTTGCGCGGTTTGTGGAAAATCATGTTCCACATGATTCGCAGCATTTTGCGCAGGCCTTCGCGTTGCACCGGCGCGTGATTGCGAAACAGCCCTTGATCCTGTCGAGAGGCTTCAGGCGCGGAAGTGTTATCCGGGAGGGAGACTGGATTGGCCATGATTGAACGACTCCGAAAAACCGTGTGCTGCACGGTATTCCACGGGGAATGAAAATGGCCAAGCTGCACGCAAGGGCCAAGCGCTCTGGTTTGTAAGGTGCGAGGATTAACGCAACATTACACTGAGCGGTGTAGTTTCTAGGTTGCATCAAAGCCGACGCCAAGTAAACTGCCGAGTGTAATTTCCTCTCTTCTCTGCCGAAGCCCGCTCATGACCGCTCCACAACGCCTCACCGACCGCAAACGCGAAGCCATCATCCAGGCGGCGATAACCGAATTCCGTGCCCATGGGTTCGAAATCACCAGCATGGACAAGATCGCCGCCACGGCCGGGGTGTCGAAGCGTACGGTGTACAACCACTTCCCGAGCAAGGAAGAGCTGTTCGCCGAAATCCTCAATCAATTGTGGGCGCGGATCATTGCCGAACCATCGGTGCGCTATAACCGCGAGCAACCACTGAGCGAGCAATTGCGGCAAATGTTGCGCGAGAAAGTGCAAATGATGGCCGACGAGAATTTCCTCACCCTCGCGCGGGTCGCAATCGCCGCAACCATTCATTCCCCCGAGCGCGCGCAGAACATGATCGAGCGCATGGGCGAGCGCGAGGAAGGCCTGACTGTCTGGATACGCGAGGCGCAAGCCGACGGCCGGCTCAAACCGGTGGATCCCGAGTTCGCTGCGCATCAGGTGCAAGGTTTGCTCAAGGCTTTTGCATTCTGGCCGCAGATCTCGCTCGGACGCGCAGCCCTTGATCCAGACGCGCAGAATGCAGTTGCCGAGTCGGCGCTGGAGATGTTCCTGGCACTGTATCAGCGGTGAATCACCGGCTCGTCGAGCCGTGTACAACTAATTTCGTAAAAAGTTATACAACCTCGCGAAAAATTCCTTCCTTGTACAACTTTATTAAGTTTTGTATAAGTAGCCATCTGCCAGTAACGGAACGTTGGCATTGAGCAGTCACCACCGAATGCCGCCTGTGCATTTCGGTTTGCCGGCGCAGGAATAGGGACTGAATCCTTTTGATTTTCCCCACTTCCCGAGTATCGCAAGCATGTTTTTCAATCGCCAGAAAGCCGCCCTCGCTGAACTGCAACACACCGTTTTTGACCAGGCCGCGATGCTCGAAGCGATCAACCGTTCGATGGCGGTGATCGAGTTCGATCTTGATGGCGTGGTGTTGCGTGCCAATGACAATTTCCTCAAGACCATGGGTTACACGGCTGCCCAGGCGATTGGCCAGCCGCACCGGCATTTCTGCACACCTGAGTTCGGTCGCAGTGCCCAATACACTGAGCTGTGGTCGCGCCTGAAAAACGGTCAGTTCCAGTCCGGCACCTTTGAACGGGTCGACAGCAAGGGCCAGCCGATCTGGCTGGAGGCCAGTTACAACCCGATCAAGGATGCGTCGGGACGGGTGATCAAAGTGGTCAAGTACGCGATGGATGTCACCGCCAAGGTGCAGCAGGAGAACGAGGCCAACGCCAAGCTGCAGGCGATCGATCGCGCGATGGCGGTGATCGAGTTCGATCTCGACGGCAACATTCTTACCGCCAACCAGAATTTTCTCACGCGCATGGGTTACAGCCTCGCAGAGCTCAAGGGCCAGCATCACCGCCTGTTCTGCACTCCGGCGCTGGTCAACAGCGGCGCCTATCAGGATTTCTGGCGGCGCCTGAATCAGGGCGAGTTCTTCCACGGACAGTTCGAGCGCGTGGATAAGCGCGGTCAGATCGTCTGGCTGGAGGCCAACTACAACCCGGTATATGACGCTTCGGGGCGCTTGTACAAAGTCGTGAAGTTCGCGTCTGACGTTACCGCCCGTGTCGAGCAACACGAGCAGGACGCGCGCAGTGCCAGCACCGCTTATCACATCTCGGTAGCGACGCGAAAAGTCGCCGAGCAAGGTACGCAAGTAATTCAACAGGCTGCCAGCGAAATGCGCGAAATCGCCGAAGACATCAGCCAGTCTTCAACATTGATCGCGCAACTGGGCGACCGCTCCGAGCAGATCACCGCCATCGTCAACACCATCCGCGCGATTGCCGATCAGACCAACCTGCTCGCCCTCAACGCCGCCATCGAAGCGGCACGCGCCGGTGAACAGGGACGCGGTTTTGCCGTGGTCGCCGATGAAGTGCGGCAACTGGCGGCGCGCACCAGCGGCTCCACTGCCGAAATTTCCAACATGATCAGTCTGATCCAGAGCGAAACGCGGCAAGCGATCAAAAGCATGCAAGGCACCCGCGACCGCGCGGCCGAAGGCGTGGAACTGGCCAATCAGGCCGGGACGGTGATTCTGCAGATTCGCGACGGCGCCAGTGAGGCCGTGGATGCGGTGAGCATGTTTGCCAATGAGCGGGTGCCAGGGTGATGGGAACTGACATCGGTTCGTGGTTGGGTAGCAATTGCGGCTGGCGGTGAACCGAGGTGCCGCCTTCGCGAGCAGGCTCGCTCCCACAGGGGATCTGTGCTGTTCACAAAATCCCTGTGGGAGCGAGCCTGCTCGCGAAGAGGCCCGCAACCACACTACAAACCTCAGCTGCGCACCAGACTTCGCACTGCAACAATCTCCGGTACTTCGACCTTGCTCATGTAGACCCGCAACGGTTCGCTGATGTTGATGCGCTCGTCGATGTGTTGATCAAGCAGCAACTGAATCAGTTCGCGCTTGAGCGTCATGGTGGTGTCCGATAGCGGTGCCCAGACGAACTCACTGGTCGGAATGATGCCGTCATCGGCCACGTCCATGCCGAACGAATCTTCGCTGAAGCGCACGAGGTATTGGCCGGTCTTGCGGTTGAGGCCGACGAAGCCTTTGAGATTGTCGGCGGCCTGGCAGATGAGTTGGGAGGTGATGCGCATGGTAAACCTCACGAAAGATGATCGATGGTTTACACGCAGGGCAACACAGCGGCGCGCCCTCTGCCGGGGCGTCTGCCGTGGGCAAGCGTACTGCAAACAGCGCCACAAAAGTGCAGGAAATTTCCGTTTTGCTCGCTTTATGTCGGTCTGGCGATAGCCCTGCGGCGCTTCAATTGTTAAAAGGTACGTCTCGAAAAAAACCTGCGAAAGGAACTCGACCATGCCTGCCACTTTTACCCGAAGCGCCCTGGTGCTGAGTCTGTTGTTCGGTCTCGGTCAGGCGCACGCCGACAGCCATCCTGAGCCCAAGGCAATTGCTGCCGCCCATGGCATTCCGCATCCGGCGGTGATCGCCCACCGTGGCGCGTCGTTCGATGCCCCGGAATCCACCGCAGCGGCCTACAAACTGGCCCGCGACCTCGGCGCCGATTACCTGGAAATGGACTTGCAACGCAGCAAGGACGGCGTGCTCTTCGCCCTGCACGACGACAATCTGCAACGCACCACCGACGTCGCCAGCAAATTCCCCGAGCGCAAGGACAGCCCGGCCACCGCGTTCACCATGGCCGAACTGAAAACCCTCGACGCCGGCAGTTGGTTCAACACCAAATACCCGGACCGCGCGCGCCCCTCTTACGCCGGGCTGAAAATCCTCACTCTTGATGAAATCATCGACATCGCCCGCGCCAACCCGCAACACAAGCCGGGCCTGTACATCGAAACCAAGGAGCCACAGCTGTTTCCCGGCATCGAACACGACCTGAAGGAAAAACTGCAGGATCGCGGCTGGCTCAGTCCGGCCGGTTCGAAACTGGCGAAAAGTGCACTGGGCGTCGGTCAGGGCAAAGGCAAGGTGATCCTGCAAACCTTCGACAAAAACAGCCTGCAACTGCTGGAAAAGGAAATGCCGCAAGTGCCGAAGATCCTGCTGTTGTGGGTCGGCGAAGGCAGCATCGAGCCGAAATCCGCCGTGACGTTTGCCGCGTCCGGTGAGAAGGACAAAAACGTTTTCTACGGCAAGCAGGAGCCAAAATCCGAAGCTGAATTCAAGCAATGGGTCGACTACGCCAAGGCCCAAGGCGCGATCGGCACCGGCCCTTCGGCGAAGCTGACGCATGGCGGTGACCAGAGCTATTCCGATCTGGTGCAACCGTGGATGAACCAGTACACCCACGACCAGGGCATGCTGGTGCACGTTTATACCGTCGATGAGCCGGTGGACTACGAGAAAGTCATGGCGGCGGGTGTCGATGGCATCTTTACCAACCGCGCCAGTGAGCTGTTGAAGTTTTATAAGCGTCCGGCGGTTGGCAGCATTGATGAAGTTTTGAAGAAGAACGGTTTCTGATTAGTTATCGAGTCGTCTGCTTCGCGAGCAGGCTCGCTCCCACAAGAGCGGTTTTCTCGCGAGGCGCAGATTTAAGGGTGAGTTAAGTTGCGCTGGTTAATCTGAACCCACTTACACAGATCAACCACTTCAACGCACTGCCAAGGAATGAACCGATGAAAACTTTGACTGCCCTGTTTACCGCCGCTGCCCTGACTCTTACCGCTGGCCTGGCTCAGGCTGACGTGCGTGTCGACCAGATCCCGCAACTGGTCAAGGACGGCAAGATCAAGTCGCTTGAATCGATGAACGAAGCAGCCCTGAAACTGCACCCGGGCGCAACGATTACCGACACCGACCTGGATAACCACTTCAACGGTTACGAGTACGAAGTCGAACTTAAAACTGCTGACGGCAAAGAGTTCGACGTGGACTTTGATGCCACCACCGGTAAAGTGCTGAGCGACAAGCAAGATACTTGATAGACCGTTGTTAAAGAGCCGCACGATTTAGCATCGTGCGGTTTTTTTATGATTTGCGTTTGGCATTGTTGATGAGTTGTCAGTGAAAACTTTACCCCCTCACCCCAGCCCTCTCCCCCAAGGGGGCGAGGGGGAAAGGGAGCAGATCGGGGAAATTTCGGAGCCTGAGTGCACCTCGACATCTCAGGTCGGCGTACCTCGAACAATCAACACGGTCAGTCCCCTCTCCCTCTGGGAGAGGGTTAGGGTGAGGGGCAAAAGCCATCACGCCGAAAACACTGACAAACCGCCAGCCAAAATCAGGCACTCAACCGCGCCGTCACCTCATTCAACTGCCCCGACAACCCATGCAGATTCTGACTGGCACTTTCGGTGCGCTGCACGTTGTCCAGATTGGTGCTGGCAATCGCGGTGATTTCAGTCAGGTTGCGCGAGATATCCTCGGCTACCGACGTCTGCTCCTCGGCTGCGGTGGCGATCTGACGGTTCATGTCACGAATGGCTTCCACGGCCAGGGTGATGCGCTCCAGCATCGCGCCAGCCTGGGTCACTTGCTCGACACTTTCGTCACTGCGCGCCTGTCCGCTCTCGATAGCCTGCGCGGCGTCGACAGCCCCAGTCTGCACGTTCTGAATGATCTGGTTGATCTCGATGATCGACTCCGCCGTGCGCTGGGCGAGGTTACGTACCTCGTCGGCCACCACCGCAAAACCGCGCCCGGCCTCGCCGGCCCGTGCCGCTTCGATGGCTGCGTTGAGCGCCAGCAGGTTGGTCTGCTCGGCGATGCCGCGAATCACCTCCAGCACCTTGCCGATACGACCGCTATCGGTTTCCAGACGACGGATCACCGTGGCGGTGTTGGCGATTTCGCCGCGCATCTGCGTGATGGAATGAATGGTGGTTTGCATGACCTTTTCGCCCTGCTGCGCCGACTGATCGGCATCGTCGGCAGCACGCGCGGCATCAGCGGCGTGACGGGCGACTTCCTGCGCGGTGGCGGACATTTCATTCATCGCCGTGGCCACCTGATCGGTCCGGTTGAATTGCTCGTTGGTGCCCCCGGCCATGGTCGTGGCAATGGCATTGAGCTCGCCGCTGGCGCTGTCCAGATTGCTGGCGCTGCGCTGCAACCGAGTGAAGGTGTCGGCAAGGAAATCGCGCAGGGTGTTCGCGGCGGCGGCGAGGTTGCCCAGCTCATCGCGGCGCTCGCTGACTACACGTTCGGCCAACTGGCCACGGCTCAAGCGAGTGACGTAATCGATGAGGTTGCGGATCGGCTCGATCAGGTTGCGGCTGACCAGCCACAGGCTCAGCAACCCGATCAGCAAGCCTGACCCGAGCATCACCAGAAGCCCCAGCCACACGGTGCGCTCAGCGCTGGCACTGATCAGCGCCGATTGCTCGGTGCCCTGCTGGCGCAACTCGGCGACCAGCGCACTCATTTGCTCACTGGTGGCGCGGTCGACGCCTTTGACCGCTGCGTCGCCGGCGCTCGGCTCACCACCGGCTGCCACGTAGGCATCACGGCCCTTCTGGTAGGCAGCACCCAACTGGCGATGCTCTTCGCGCAAACGTTCGATGCGTGATTTCAGATTTGTCTCGATGCCTTTCTGGCCGGCCAGTTCGCCGAGAATGTTCTGCACGTCGCGCTGACGCTCTTCGAACTGGCCCCAGTATTTCGCCAGATCCGCCGGTTGCTTGCCGCGCAGCAGGACGTTTTTCCACTCCTGAACCTGCACTTTGAATTGCAGGTTGGCTTCATCGATCAGTTGCGAAGTGTGCAACGGGCCGGCGATCAACTGGCTGTAGCTTTGCACGCCGTTGGAAAGGAAATGAAAGCAGGCCAGCGCGATCAACAGTATCGCCAGCAGACTGCCGCTCAGCAGTGCGAGGATTTGCGCTCTCAGGGATTTTTGCAGCATTGCAAGGTACTCGAAGCAGGGATGAGGCACGCCCGAACGGACGTGGAAATTGGCCGGACTTCCCTGTCGACACACCATGACCGAAAGCCAATGGCGCGCAACCTAACTCACCTGGGATCGGCGCGCCAGAGCGCTTCTTGAGAATCTTCCGACAGTCGGTAACGCATTGATTTGACGTCACTTCACTGTCACAAAACGGTCATGTGAGCTTGCGATGATGCCGCTCAGGTGAACCTGAAAATCCGCACCAGACACCCTCCTCCCAGCGAGCCGCCATGAACCATAGCCTCGATATCAGCCATCGCGATTCGGATCTGTTCGGCCTGCTCTACGGCTTTCGCTTCCTGCCCGGTGAGCGCGGTCGCGAGATCGATTCGGCGACGGCTTTGCGCTGTTTGCAGGACGACAGCGACAGCGGCGAATTCCTCTGGCTGCACCTGAACCTGGCCCATGCTGCGTGCGAGCGCTGGATGAAAAGTCATCTGCAATTGCCCGACGAATTTTTCGAGGCGTTGCACGAGGGTTCGCGTTCGACGCGCATCGAGCATGTCGACTCGGCGCTGCTGGCGGTGGTCAACGATGTGGTGTTCAACCTCAGCAGCATGGTCTCCTCGGACGTGTCGACGCTGTGGGTCTGCGTGCGCAGCAAGTTGATCGTCAGCGCACGCCTGCAACCGCTGCACTCGGTGGATAAATTGCGCTCGTCGGTGAAGGCCGGAGAGTGCTTTCGTTCGCCCTCGGAATTGCTCGTGCACCTGCTGCGCGATCAGGGCGAAGTGCTGACGCAGATCGTGCGCAAGACCAGCCTGAGCGTCGATCTGGTCGAGGATCAATTGCTTTCCTCGCGCCTGTCGACCAACCGTGCTGAACTCGGTGCCAATCGCCGCGTGCTGGTACGTTTGCAACGGCTGCTGGCACTGGAGCCGGGTTCGCTGCTGCGCCTGCTCAACCGCCCGCCGCCGTGGTTGCAGAAGGAGGACGTCAAGGAGTTGCGCAAATCCACCGAGGAGTTTGCGCTGATCATCAACGACCTCACTGCCCTCGGCGAGCGGATCAAATTGCTGCAGGAAGAAATCGCCGCCAACCTCAACGAACAGAGCAACCGCACGCTGTTCACCCTGACCGTGGTGACGGTGCTGGCCTTGCCCATCAACATCATTGCCGGTTTTTTCGGCATGAATGTCGGCGGTGTGCCGCTGTCGCAGGACCCGCACGGGTTTTGGGTGCTGGTTGCGCTGGTGGCGACGTTCACGGTGATCGCCGGGCGCTGGGCGTTCCGCAAGCGTGGGGATTATTGAGCGCAAATCCCACACACAAGACAGTCGTCCCTGTGGGAGCGAGCCTGCTCGCGAAGTCGGTGTGTCAGATAAATCAATGTTGAATGACAGGGCGCTTTCGCGAGCAGGCTCGCTCCCACAGGTTTCTTCTTCAGCCTTCGGATCAGCGGCGGGCTTGAACGCCCAAACACTGACCTGACGCAGTCTCTCTGTAACATTCTGCAACGATCATGTGCGACATTCCTTCCCTCGCTCAGGATTGTCCGCCATGGCCACGCCCTCACTGACCGCCAGCCCTGCGTCCGCCGCCAGTGGCAGACCGGCGCTCGACAAGAAAACCGGTCCGTTCACCTACGTCATCTTTTTCGCCGTGCTCGCCATGGGCATGCTGTTTACCGCCTACAGCCTGATGCACGACATGCACGAACTCGGCACGGTGGTCACCACCTGGACGCCGTTCCTGTTGCTCGGCGTGGCGCTGTTGATCGCGCTGGGATTCGAGTTCGTCAACGGTTTCCACGACACCGCCAACGCCGTCGCGACAGTCATCTACACCCACTCACTGCCGCCGAATGTCGCGGTGGTCTGGTCGGGGTTCTTCAATTTCCTAGGGGTGCTGCTGTCGAGCGGTGCGGTGGCGTTCGGCATCATTGCGCTGTTGCCGGTGGAGCTGATTCTGCAGGTCGGCTCGTCCGCCGGGTTTGCGATGATCTTCGCCCTGTTGATCGCGGCGATTCTGTGGAACCTTGGCACCTGGTGGCTGGGCTTGCCGGCGTCGTCTTCGCACACCTTGATCGGCTCGATCATCGGCGTCGGCGTGGCGAATGCCTTGATGCACGGCCGCGACGGTACCAGCGGTGTCGACTGGGCGCAGGCGACCAAGATCGGCTATGCGCTGCTGCTGTCGCCGCTGGTGGGTTTCGGTTGTGCGGCGCTGTTGCTGCTGGCGTTGCGCGCGTTCGTCAAGAACCGTGCGCTGTACAAGGCGCCCGAAGGCAATACTCCACCGCCACTGTGGATTCGCGGTTTGCTCATCGCCACCTGCACCGGCGTGTCGTTCGCCCACGGCTCCAACGACGGTCAGAAAGGCATGGGCCTGATCATGCTGATTCTGGTCGGCACGCTGCCAATGGCCTACGCATTGAACCGGACCATGCCGGAAGAACAATCGCTGCAATTCGCCGCCGTCGCCCAAGTCACTCAACAAGCGCTGGTGAAAAGTGCACCGCTGCCAGCACCTGCCGATCCACGCCCGGTCCTTTCGGATTACGTGCGCAGCAAGGAACCCACGCCGCAACTGATCCCCGCCCTCGCCGCCCTGACCGGGCATATCGGCGAGGAAGTCAAAGGCTACGGTTCGCTGGCAAAGGTCCCGGCCGAAGCCATGGGCAACGTGCGCAATGACATGTACCTGGCGAGCGAAAGCATTCGCCTGATGGACAAGAACAAGGTCGGCAACTTCGATGCCGACACCAGTAGCAAGCTGCAGCTGTTCAAACAACAGATCGACAACGCCACGCGGTTCATTCCGCTGTGGGTGAAGATCGCCGTGGCGATTGCGCTGGGACTCGGCACCATGGTCGGCTGGAAGCGCATTGTCGTGACCGTCGGCGAGAAGATCGGCAAGACTCACCTGACCTACGCCCAGGGCGCCTCGGCGGAAACCGTGGCGATGCTGACCATCGGCGCGGCGGACATGTTCGGTTTGCCGGTATCGACAACCCATGTGTTGTCCTCGGGCGTGGCCGGGACCATGGTTGCCAACGGCGCCGGGTTGCAGATGCGCACGATCCGTAATCTGTTGATGGCCTGGGTGTTGACCCTGCCAGCGGCCATCCTGCTGTCGGGCAGCCTTTACTGGCTGTTCACCCAAATCTTCTGACCCTATGCAAATCCCCCTGTAGGAGCTGCCGAAGGCTGCGATCTTTTGCTCTTGTTTTTACAAATCAAAGTCAAAAGATCGCAGCCTTCGGCAGCTCCTACACAGGGTTGCATTCCCAAGTCAGAGCGTTGAGCGGACCACGTCGCCGAGCCAATCCATAAACACCCGCACCCGCAGCGGCAAATACCGTTGTCGCGCATACAACAAGGAAATCGCCATCGGCGGTGCGGTGTACTGCGCCAGCACGGTCACCAGTTCGCCATTTTCCAGATGCGGTTGCATGCCGGTGCGCGGTACCTGGGTCAGGCCGAAACCGCCCAGGCACGCCGCTTCGTAGGCATCGGTGCTGTTGACCGTGACACTGCCGGCCATCGCCACGCGCCGCACCTCACCGTCCTCCTCATAGACAAACCCTTCCGAACGCGAGCCCAGCACGCCGACGTAATGCACCAGCCGATGCTGTGCCAGATCTTCCAGGGTCTGCGGCACGCCGTAACGTTGCAGATAATCCGGGCTGGCGCAGTTGACCATCGGGAAGTCGCCCAGATGCCGGGCGACCACCGACTGATCCGGCTGCGCGCCGATGCGCAACACGCAGTCGAAGCCCTCGCTCAGCAGATCGACACGGCGATCGGTGCTGCTGATTTCCATCTGCAGATTCGGGTGGCGATCCATGAACTCCGGCAGGCGCGGCATGATCAACCGTCGCGCGAGAATATTCGGCATATCGACCCGGATGCGCCCGGTCAGCGAAGCCTCGTCCTGCCGAAACAGCCCTTCGATTTCGTCCATGTGCGAGAGCAGATCCTTGCTGCGTTCATATAACACCAGACCGTCCTGGGTGGCCTGCACCTTGCGCGTGGTGCGCTGCAACAGGCGCGTGCCAAGCAAGGCTTCAAGTGCCTGCACCTGCTCGGACACCGTGGAGCGCGGCAGGCCGAGGCTTTCACCGGCGAGGGTGAAACTCGACAGTTCGCTGACCCGGACGAAGGTACGCAGCAGTTCCAGTTTGTTCATCACAGGCCTCGGTAATTGTTCGGCTGCGCCGATCAGTGATTCCGCTTTCGCCGTGTTTATCACCTCAGGGCGGATAAATAAACTTCTTCCATCCCCACTCAACGAAATCGAGGAAGTCCGCATGAATCGCAAAATCGCACTGATCACCGGCGCCAGTCGCGGCCTGGGCCGCAGCGCCGCCCTGCATCTCGCGGCGCAAGGCATCGACATCATCGGCACCTACAACAGCCGCGCCGACGAGGCGCAGAATCTGGTCATAGAGCTACAGGCACTCGGCGCGAAAGCGGCAATGCTGCAACTGGACGTCGGCCATAGCGAACACTTTGCCGCGTTCGCCGCGCAGGTTGCACAGGTCTTGGAGCAAACCTTTGAGCGCCAGCGCTTTGATTTCCTCATCAACAATGCCGGGGTCGGCGTGCATGCGCTGTTCAGCGAAACCACCCCGGAGCAGTTCGATCTGCTAATGAACGTGCAACTGAAAGGGCCGTTCTTTCTGACTCAGCAACTGCTGCCGCTGATCAACGACGGTGGTCGCATCGTCAATATTTCCAGCGGCCTGACCCGCTTCAGCCTGCCGGGTTACGGCGCCTATGCGGCGATGAAAGGCGCGATGGAAGTGCTGACCCGTTATCAGGCCAAGGAGCTTGGCGCGCGGCAGATTGGCGTGAACATTCTGGCGCCGGGTGCGATTGAAACCGATTTTGGTGGCGGTACGGTGCGCGACAACAGCGCTGTCAACGCGATGGTTGCGAGCAACACCGCGCTGGGTCGCGTCGGGCAGCCGGATGATATTGGCGGTGCACTGGCGCTGCTGCTGTCACCGGGTGGACAGTGGATCAACGGCCAGCGGGTCGAGGCATCGGGCGGCATGTTCCTGTAGCGCTTGACCCGCGTAGGAGCTGCCGAAGGCTGCGACTTAAAAAACAAAATCAAAAGATCGCAGCCTTCGGCAGCTCCTACAGGGGGATCGGCGTTAGCTTTCATAGGCGCGGCGCGCCATGAAGCGTTCGCGCAGGACGTCATAACCCCAGTGATAGACGTAGGTATACGGCAGGAAAAACAGCAGCACGCCGATGTCGAGCAACAACGCCTGCCACAGGCTGACCGACAGCCACCAGGCAATCAGCGGCACGCCCATCACGATCAGTCCACCTTCGAACAACAATGCATGCACCACCCGCACCCAGGCGTTATGCGACAGATTCATTCGCGCCAGAGCACGGTCGAAAAAACGGTTGAACACCACGTTCCATGCCAGCGCCAACATCGCAATGAGTACGGTCACGGCCCCCATGTCGAGCAGAGGTTTTTGCATGATCCACGCCAGCAGCGGTGTGCAAATGAGGATGGCGAGAAATTCGAACCCGACAGCCTGGAACACGCGTTCGGTGATGGACTTGTAGACAGTCATGGCCTGACTCCTTGTTTGACAATGGTTGCCATGATCCAACCGATTCCCGATACTTCATAACCAATAACCATCGATCAAGGCGATAGTTCATGGCTTCGCAGGAAGTGCTGTTGGCGTTTGTGCAGGCGGCGACGCAAGGCTCGTTTTCCGCCGCTGCGCGCAAGTTGGGGCGCAGTCAGTCGACCATCAGCGCAGCGGTCGCCAGTCTGGAAATCGATCTGGATTTGCAACTGTTTGACCGCAGCAGCCGCAAACCCACGCTCACCCCCGCCGGCCACGTCATGCTGCAGAAAGCCGAAGCGATTCTGGCCGCCACCAGTCGCCTGGAGATGAGCGCACGGCAATTGGCGCAAGGCGTCGAGCCGAAGCTGACCGTGGCGATTTCCGATACCTATCAGTCGTATCGTTTCGAGGCGGCACTGGTGAGTTTCGAGCAGCGATATCCAGAGCTGGAGCTGGAATGCCTGATTGCCGAATGCGATGACCTGATCGAACTGGTCCAGCGCGGCCGGGCGCATCTGGCCTTCGCGGAAATGCAGGACAACTACCCGCCGGATCTGGTCACCTCGACCGTCGCCGAGCGCACGGAGATTGCCCTGTTCGTCAGCCGCGAGCATCCATTGGCCAAGCTTGAGCATGTCGACCAGCAGATCCTCGAGCAACATCGCGAGTTGCGCCTGGCGACCATCGTCAATCCCTATGACAGTCGCGGCAAAGGCCGGGTGTGGTCGGCGCCGAGTTATCTGATGCTGCTGGAAATGGCGGAAAAGGGATTTGGCTGGGCGCCATTGCCGAGGTGGCTGGTGCAGCGCTATGCCAATGACTTGCTGATTGAACTGGACGTGCGCGGCTGGCCGAAACCGGTGTTTGTCGATGCCTTGTGGTCGCGGCTATATCCGCCGGGGCCGGCGGGGAGCTGGTTGTTGAGCAAGATGCTCGAATAAAGCTGCCAAGATCAAAAGCCCCTCACCCCAGCCCTCTCCCGGAGGGAGAGGGGGCCGACCGAGGTGTCTGCCGAGGTTCATCGACCTGAGGCACCGCGTCGATTATGGCTTTGGCTGGTATCGATTGCGGATTCAACAACACTCGCTCACGTCGGTGAATCTCTCCAATATCCCCCAATCAGTCCCCTCTCCCTCTGGGAGAGGGAGCTGACCGCGGTGTCTGCCGGGGTTCATCGACCTGAGGCACCGCGTCGATTATGGCTTTGGCTGGTATCGATTGCGGATTCAACAACACTCGCTCACGTCGGTGAATCTCTCCAATATCCCCCAATCAGTCCCCTCTCCCTCTGGGAGAGGGTTAGGGTGAGGGCAATCCACAGGCCGCCCACCGTCGCGAGAGCGCCAAACTCAGGGCAGTCCCAGCGCCTTGATCCGTCCTCGAATAAACCGCCGCTCCGGCTCCTGCCGCGTCAACTCCAGCGCCCGCTGATACGCAGCCCGCGCCTCCTCCACCCGGCCCAACTGCCGGCAAAACTCCGCCCGCGCCGAATGCGCCAGGTGGTAATCCTGCAACTCGCCCCGCGCCAGAATCCCTTCGATCACCAACAACCCCGCCAACGCTCCATCACGCTTGGCCACCGCCACCGCCCGGTTCAGCTCAATCACCGGCGAGGGCACCGCGCGCAGCAAGACATCGTACAGCCCGACAATCTGCCGCCAGTCGGTTTCCGCCGCCGACGGCGCTTCCGCATGCACCGCTGCAATCGCCGCCTGCAGGCAATACGGCCCGAAGCGTCGTGTACTCAGCGCGCGCTCGACCAGCGCGCAACCTTCTGCCATCAACCCGGCATCCCACAACGCCCGATCCTGATCGTCGAGCAGCACCAGCTCACCGCTCGGCGAGGTGCGTGCCGGCCGGCGTGATTCGTGCAGCAGCATCAGCGCCAGCAGGCCCATGACTTCCGGTTCCGGCAGCAACTCCATCAACAAGCGCCCCAGCCGAATCGCCTCGCGCGTCAGATCCTCGCGGGTCAGCTCGGCGCCGACCGAGGCCGAATAGCCTTCGTTGAACACCAGATAGATCACCCGCAGCACGCTGTCGAGGCGCTCGGGCAATTCGTTCAGAGTGGGTACTTGATAAGGGATTTTCGCGTCGCGGATCTTGGCTTTGGCGCGCACGATGCGCTGGGCAATCGCCGCCGGCGCCGAGAGAAAAGCACGGGCGATTTCTTCGGTGGTGAGGTCGCAGACTTCGCGCAAGGTCAGCGGCACTTGCGCATCCGCCGCCAGGGCCGGGTGGCAGCAGGTGAAGATCAGCCGCAAGCGATCATCTTCCACGTCTTCGCCACTCCAGTCAGCCTGTTCCAGCTCATCGAGTTGCGCCAGCAGCAGCGGTTGCGAGGCCTTGAACCGCGCGCGCCGGCGCAGCACATCGATGGCTTTGAAGCGCCCGGTCGAGACCAGCCAGGTGCGCGGGTTGTCCGGCACGCCGTCGCGCTCCCAGCGCTCGACCGCGACGAAGAACGCCTCGTGCAAGGCTTCTTCGGCGAGGTCGAAATCACCAAGCAGGCGAATCAGCGTCGCCAGGATCCGCCGCGAATCCTCGCGGTAGACCTGCTCGACCCGCGCCCGGACGTCAGACATTCAACTGCCGCACCGGGCGCACTTCAACGCTGCCGACCCGGGCTGCCGGGATGTTGCCGGCGACCTGAATCGCTTCGTTGAGATCCTTGGCATCGATCAGGTAGAAACCGGCCAGTTGCTCCTTGGTTTCAGCGAAAGGCCCGTCGGTGATCGACAACTTGCCGTTGCGCATCCGTACGGTGGTTGCGGTCTCTACCGACTCCAGCGCTTCGGCGGCGATCATCCTCCCGCTGCCCTGCACCGACTCGGCGTAGGCCGAGCATTCGGCGTCCTCGGGACTGTCGGGCGACGAGTGCAGCAGGCGTTCATCGCTGTAGACCAAGCATAGGTATTTCATGGCGATCTCCTGATTCGAACGGATCAACTATGGCTGAAGATCAGGGGGTCACATCGAACAGCGTCGCGCCGCTCATCGGATCGAACGGTGCCGACCAGTGTTCATGGGCAATCCGCCACGCGCCGCCGATCTGCCGATAGCACGCGGTGACGCGCATCCAGCAGCTTTGGGTTTCACCCTTCTCGTTGGTGCCGCCGCAATTGGCGACCCAGTGGGCGAAGGCGATGTTGTCGGCACTTTCGATGGCGATTTCGTGGAACTCGAAGATGTGCGGCCCGGGGCACATCTCCATGCACTCGACCCAGTGCGTACGGTAGGCCGCTTTGCCCTTGAATTGCAGGGCCTTGATCGCATCGAACGAGACAATGTCATCGGCATACAGGGCCATGACTTTTTCGACGTCCTTGGCCATCACCGCTTCGCGATAGGTGTTGATCAGGGTCTGGATTTCGGTCTGTGCGCTCATGGTGTTCTCCGTGGTTTTTGTTGTGAAGACACCCTTAGTCGTTTGCCCTTTGCGCAGATCGACAAGGCAAACAAAAAAAATCCGCCGACGACAATGTCGCTAGAATCCGAGGCTCATTCTTTGTAGGAAAAAGGAAATTCCCGTGTCAGCCCAACTCGTGCCGTACGACAGCCTCAGCCCTTTGCAGCGTCAGCAAGTCGAGGCCATTGAAATCCACCCCGAGCAGATCAGATTCTCCGGCGACATCCACGGTGCCTTGCACACCCTGCTGTCGAAACCCGGCCCCGGGGTAAAGGGTTTTGCCCTGCTGTCGGAGGACGTGCCGGTGGCATTTTTGCTGCTCAAGCGCCCGCCGGTATTGCCCGACTGGGCCGATGAACACAGCGCGACGCTGCATGCCTTGCAGGTCGATCGCCGCGCCCAAGGCAAGGGCTACGGCAAGGCTTGTCTGCAAGCACTGCCCGCCGTCGCGCGTGAAGCATGGCCGGAGATCAAGGGGCTGGAATTGTCGGTGGACGCCGATAACGAAGCGGCGATTGCGCTGTACGCCAGGCATGGCTACGTCGACAGCGGCGAAGCGTACAAGGGACGGATTGGGTACGAGCGGCGGATGGGGCTGGTTTTCTGAGTATCCAGAAACTCTCTGCTGACACACCACGATCCTCTGTAGGAGCTGCCGAAGGCTGCGATCTTTTGATCTGGCTTTTGAAGATCAAGATCAAAAGATCGCAGCCTTCGGCAGCTCCTACAGTTGCGATCGGTGTTGGTTTAGAGCGTCAGGATCATCTCGTGCCACGCCATGCCGCCATGGTCGGACTCGGACGGTTTGATGTAGGCAAAACCAAACCCGGCATACAGTGCAATGTGCTGCTCTTTGCACATCAGATGAATCGTCGCTTTGTCCATCGCGCGCATGCGCTCGATGAACTCTGCCAGCAGGCGCTTGGCCAGGCCCTGCCCTTGGTAATCCGGGTGCACTACCACCGACATGATCACCACGTTCGGGCCTTTCGGGTCGTGCCCGATCAGTTCCTTGAAGGCCTCGTCGGACATCTGCACGTCGAACGCCGCGCCGGAATTGATGAAACCGGCAACCACGCCGTCTACTTCGGCGACGATGAAGCCGTCCGGCCAAGTGGCAATGCGCGTGGCGATCTTCTCGCGGGTGGCGGCTTCATCGCCTTCATAGGCAACGGTTTCGATGGCGTAGCAGCGCTCGAGGTCGGCGGCGCTGACGTTGCGGATCACGGTGTTCATGGCAACTCGAAAATCTGTGGAAACAAGGCCCGCCAGCATAAAGCACAACCACCGGGGCGGACATGCTCCGCCTCGATTCGAACGCCGGTCAGGCCTTGATCGGCAGCCAGATTTCCAGGGTGCCGGTGTTGAGCTTCGGGTTGTAATCCTCGCTGTAGCGCTCGAATTCCGGCGCATCCGCCGCTTCGTAACCGGACCGCGGCAGCCAGGTTTTCCAGATGTACTGGAAGGTGTCGGGGAGTTGCGTCAGGGGCCCTTTGTGCGCGAACACCGCATATTCCTGCGGCTGGATTTCAACCCAGCGGTACTGCTCCGGCAGGTCATCGAGCTTGTCGATCTGCACGCCGGCGATGTACTCGAAACCTCCCTCGCCGTCCGCGTTGCAGCAAACGCCGTAGGTCACTTCGTTGACCTGCGCAGGGATTTTTCCCAGGTGCGGGATAAGCTTTTCCCACAGCCTTGGAATGTCTCCTGTGGTTTCCTGAGTGAATCGCCCGCCGAACCCGGCAATCAGCAGAAATTGCCCGTGTTCGAAGCGAGGTTCGGCTATTTCGACGCGTGTCTGTTCATCCATGACGCGGCTCCTCAGAACGGAAAAGTGGGTTCGGCTGGGAGTATAGAAAGCCCGACCCGTTTCGCACGTTTACAGCGCATGCAACTGCTCGACGGCGCCCGACCCGACAAACTCGTTATAGCCAGATACGATCACGTACACCGCGAAATAGCAGAAGATCGCCGCAGATGCCATGTAGGAGTAGCGCAGCAGTTTATCGCCCAAGAGCTTGCCGCCATGGCTTGCAGCGAAGCACAAACCGGCCGACCAGAGCAGCCCGGCGCAGAGAAAACCGCCGAGAAACAGCGCCGAACTCAACGGACCACCGCCACCGGATCGAGCGATCAACGTGCCGCCGACCGCAGCGAACCAGAGAATCGCGCTTGGCGACGACATGGCGAGAAAGATGCCGCGAAAGAATTCCTTGCGATGGGAGTTCTGCCCCACCTCGGCCGTCTCCGCCAGCAGCGCTTCGTGGTGGATCGCCGAATAAATCATCTTCGCCGCAAAATAGATCAGCAGCGCCGAACCGCCGATCCACAGCACCCAGCGTACGGTTTCGTATTGCAGCAAAACGGTCATGCCGGCCAGTGCCAGCACCGCATAAATCAAGTCGCCGACGCAGGTGCCCAGGCCAAGGGCGAAGCCCTGAAAGTAGCCGCGCTGCATGGCCAGGGTGATCATCGCGATGTTGGCCACGCCGATATCCAGGCACAGCGAAAGGCTCAGCAGGAAGCCGCTGGTGAATTCCATTGACCGATTTTCCTTGAAAAAAATGTTTACAACCGCGCTGGACAGTATGCCATCACTGCCCTTATCTTCCGCCACAGGTCACCGCAGTGACCAGCGTCGCTCGGACGGTTCCGGGCGCTTACGTTATCCGAGGCAACAATGGCCGAACAAGGTTCGCCGCGCCGCTTTGCGCGCATAGATCGACTCCCCCCTTACGTTTTCAACATCACCGCCGAGCTGAAGATGGCCGCTCGCCGCCGTGGTGAAGACATCATCGACCTGAGCATGGGCAATCCCGACGGCGCCACGCCGCCGCACATTGTCGAAAAACTCGTGCAGGTCGCCCAACGTGAAGACACCCACGGCTACTCGACGTCCAAGGGCATTCCGCGCCTGCGCCGGGCGATTTCCAACTGGTACAAGCAGCGCTACGAAGTCGATATCGACCCGGAAAGCGAAGCCATCGTCACCATCGGTTCCAAGGAAGGCCTGGCGCACTTGATGCTGGCGACTCTGGATCAGGGCGACACGGTGCTGGTGCCGAACCCGAGCTATCCGATTCACATCTACGGCGCGGTGATTGCCGGCGCTCAGGTGCGCTCGGTGCCGCTGGTGCCGGGGGTGGATTTCTTCGATGAGCTGGAGCGGGCGATTCGCGGCTCGATCCCCAAGCCGAAAATGATGATCCTCGGTTTCCCGTCAAACCCGACGGCGCAGTGCGTTGAGCTGGATTTCTTCGAACGGGTGATCGCCCTCGCCAAGCAGTACGACGTGCTGGTGATTCACGATCTGGCTTACGCCGACATCGTCTACGACGGCTGGAAAGCGCCGTCGATCATGCAAGTGCCGGGCGCCAAGGACATCGCGGTGGAATTTTTCACCCTGTCCAAGAGCTACAACATGGCCGGCTGGCGCATCGGTTTCATGGTCGGTAACCCGGAACTGGTCAACGCTCTGGCGCGGATCAAGAGCTACCACGACTACGGCACCTTTACTCCGCTGCAAGTGGCGGCGATTGCTGCGCTCGAAGGCGACCAGCAATGCGTGCGCGACATCGCCGAGCAGTATCGCCAGCGGCGTAACGTGCTGGTCAAGGGCCTGCATGAATTGGGCTGGATGGTCGAGAATCCAAAGGCTTCCATGTATGTGTGGGCGAAGATTCCCGACGCGTATGCACATCTGGGCTCATTGGAATTTGCCAAGAAACTGCTGGCCGAGGCCAAGGTCTGCGTGTCGCCGGGGGTGGGTTTCGGCGAGTACGGCGACGACCACGTGCGCTTCGCCCTGATCGAAAACCAGGACCGCATTCGTCAGGCCGTGCGCGGGATCCGCGGAATGTTCCGCGCGGATGGCTTAGTCGCAAGAACTGGCGGCTAACGCAGTACCTGCAGAACAACACTTATGTGGCGAGGGAGCTTGCTCCCGCTGGACTGCGCAGCAGGCCCAAATCCTGCAATCGCGGTCTGTCTGATTCACTGGGTGCAGAGGTTTTTACGACTGCTGCGCAGCCGAGCGGGAGCAAGCTTCCTCGCCACAACATCCGTGTTACCACAGATTTTTTACCCACAAAAAAACCGCATCGCTGCGGTTTTTTTGTGCCTGCAAACGGCCGCTTAAACGAACAGCGACAACAATAGGATAAAGCCCAACGCGACGATGGACAGAATGGTTTCCATCGCGGTCCAGGTCTTGAAGGTTTCGGCCACGGTCATGTTGAAGTACTGCTTGACCAGCCAGAAACCGGCGTCGTTGACGTGGGACAGGATCAGCGAACCGGCACCGGTGGCCAGCACCAGCAGCTCACGGTTGACGCCCGGAATCATGCCGACGACCGGCACAACGATACCGGCGCCGGTGATGGTTGCCACCGTCGCGGAACCGGTGGCGATACGAATCACCGCCGCCACCAGCCACGCCAGAAGGATCGGCGAGATCTGTGCGCTGACCGCCATGTGGCCGATCACATCACCCACGCCGCTGGTCACCAGCATCTGCTTGAAGCCACCGCCGGCACCGATGATGAGGATGATCGCAGCGGTTGGCGCCAGGCTTGCGTCGAGCCATTTGAGCATCTGGTTGGAACCGATGCCCTGCTTGTAGCCGAAGGTGTACAGCGACAGCAGCAACGCCAGCAGCAATGCGGAGATCGGGTGACCGATCATGTCCATCCAGATGCGGAAGAAATTGCCGTCCGGCAGCGCCACGTCAGCGAAGGTTTTCAGCAGCATCAGGAACACCGGAAGCAGCACGGTGACCAGGGTGATGCTGAAGCTCGGCAGGTTGGCCGAATCGTTTTCGCGGGCCAGTTGATCGACCAGTTCCTGATTCGGGTGACCCGGAATGTGCTTGGCGATGAACGTACCGAAGATCGGACCGGCAATGATGGCGGTCGGCAGCGCGACGATCAGCCCATAGAGAATGGTCTTGCCGATGTCAGCGCCGAACACGCCGATGGCCAACAGTGGGCCCGGATGCGGTGGCACCAGACCGTGCACAGCGGACAGGCCGGCGAGCAGCGGGATACCGATCTTGATGATCGATACGCCAGTGCGGCGGGCAACGATGAACACCAGCGGAATCAGCAGCACGAAGCCGATTTCGAAGAACAGCGGAATGCCTACCAGGAACGCGGCGAACATCATTGCCCACTGCACCTTGTCCTTGCCGAAGGCGCGGATCAGGGTCTGGGCGATCTGATCGGCGCCGCCGGATTCGGCCATCATCTTGCCGAGCATGGTGCCCAGGGCGAGGATGATGCCGACGAAACCGAGCACGCCACCGAAGCCATCCTGGAACGCCTTGATGATGGTGTTGATCGGCATGCCGGAAGTCAGGCCGAGGAACGCGGCGGCGATGGTCAGGGCGATAAAGGGGTGAATTTTGAACTTGGTGATCAGGATAATCAGGCCGATTACCGTGACCACCGCATCGAGCAGCAGGAACGTCTCGTGGGACATGCCAAACATGGGGGGTGTCTCCTGGATTGTTGTTGTTATTAAAGCGGGTTGAACAGAAGTCGGGAGGACAGCGCTGTCTTTTTCAACATACTCATACCGCCTGTTTCAGGCCGTTGGCCTGCCACCAGACATGAGCCTGCAGAGCCAGCTCTTCGACGCTGTGAACCGAGGCGTTGAGCGCCAGGGTCAGCGGCTCGCCTACTGGCGATTCGAGGGTGGCGAACTGGCTTTCGATCAACGTCGCCGGCATGAAGTGGCCCGGGCGGTGCGATACACGCTCGGCGGCGACTTCCGGGGTCAATTCAAGAAACACGAAGCCCAGGCCCGGCAAGGCGCTGCGCAGACGTTCGCGATAACTGTGTTTAAGGGCCGAGCAGGTCAACACCGGGCGCTGGCCTTCGGCATCGACGCGACGCAGTTCATCGCACAGGCTGTCGAGCCAGCCGGCACGGTCTTCGTCGTTCAGGGGGATCCCCGCGCTCATCTTTTCGATGTTCGCGGCCGGATGGAAAGTATCGCCTTCAATGGCAGTGGCGCCGCTCAAATGGCACAGGGCCTGGCTGACGCACGTCTTGCCGCAACCGGCAACGCCCATGATGACCAGGGCGGTGATGGGATGACTCATATAACACCTCAGCGCGCAGACAGCGCTACCTTTGCTAGCTATGACTCTAGTGCACAGGCAGAAGTTGCCGACGCCTTCTTGTCGTTTTTTTGGGTTGCAGCAGGTTTGTTCCCGATGCCAAAGCGCGCAGATCAGGCAGGACCGCGCTCACGCATTTGCAGCTGCATCAGGACAGCGCTACCTTAGTGCCTTGATTTTTGTTTGGCAAGCCGCCCGATGACCTCCCCCAAGAACGATAAAAATACCCGCACCACCGGCCGTCCGACCCTTAACGAAGTAGCCCGCCTGGCCGGCGTCAGCCCGATTACCGCCTCGCGCGCTCTGCGCGGGGTCAGCACGGTGGCCACCGAACTGGTGGAAAAAGTGCAGAAAGCCGCGCTCGAACTCAACTATGTAGTCAACCCCGCCGCCCGCGCGCTGGCCTCGGCGCAGAGCCATTCGGTAGTGGTGCTGGTGCCGTCGCTGTCCAACCTGCTGTTCATCGACACACTGGAAGCCATTCATCGGGTGCTGACGCCCAAAGGCTTCGAAGTGCTGATCGGCAACTTCCACTACTCGCGCGATGAAGAGGAAAACCTGCTGCGCAATTACATGGCTTACCAGCCGCGCGGGTTTCTGCTGACCGGTTTCGATCGCACCGAGAGTTCGCGGCGGATGATCGAGCTCAGCAACATTCCCTGCGTGTACATGATGGAGCTGGACAGCGCCGCCGGGGTCAATTGCGTGGGTTTTTCGCAGTTGAGCGCCGGTGAAACGGCGGCGGAGCATTTGCTGTCTCGCGGGCGCAAGCGCTTGGCCTACATTGGCGCGCAGCTGGATCAGCGCACGTTGTTGCGTGGTGAGGGTTTCCGCAAGGCACTGCAGAAGGCTGGCCGCTACGACCCGGATCTGGAAGTGCTGACGCCGCGCGCTTCGTCGGTGGGCTTGGGTGGTGAGTTGTTTCTGCAACTGCTGGCGTCGCATCCGGATGTCGATGCGATTTTCTTTGGCAACGATGACCTGGCCCAGGGTGCGCTGCTGGAAGCCTTGCGCAATGGCATCAAAATTCCCGAGCAAGTGGCGATTCTGGGCTTCAACGACCTGCCAATGTCCGAGCACATGGTCCCGCGCCTGAGCAGCATCAACACCCCGCGTGAGGCCATCGGCCGGCGCGCGGCGGAGCAAATGCTGACGTTGATGGCGGGCAACAAAGTAGCGCGGCCGGTGGAGGATATGGGGTTTGAGCTGAAGGTGCGCGAGAGTACCTGAAACTCACGCGATCCCCTGTAGGAGCTGCCGAAGGCTGCGATCTTTTGATTTTGCTTTCAAGAACAAGATCAAAAGATCGCAGCCTTCGGCAGCTCCTACAAGGGATCTCTATCAAATTCAGTGGCTGAGCAGGTCGACCAAGGCCTGCGCGCCCTTCTGCAATGGCTGGCTCTTGAGCCATACCGCATGCACCGGCAGCACCAGGCCATTTTCGATGTTGCGAAAATTCAGCCGTTTCAAGCGTCCGGACTCCAGCCACGGCTGCACCACCGACAGCGGAAAGTTGCCCCAGCCCAATCCCGCCTCGACCATCTCCATCGCCGTTTCGAGGTTATCCGTGCGCCAGTAGGATTCCGCCACCAACGGCCGCGTCTCGCTGATCGGCAAGTCGCGACTGGCGACGATGATCTGCCGCACCTGCACCAGATCTTCGAGAAACACATCTCGCCCTTGCAGCAACGGACTGTCCGCCGCCAGCGTGGCGATCATGCGTTCGCTGCCGACGAACTGAAACCGCTCCAGCGCATTTACGCTCAACCCGGCGAAGGCCAGGCACACGCTGACCCGGCCACTGTGCAACATCGCCAGCACATCATCCTGCGGCGCGGTCAGCACTTCGACGTCGAGCAGCGGATGACGCTCGGCAATCACCTTGATCGCGGCCAGCAAGCGACGTCGATCAAGGTCGGCGACCACGCCGATCGACAACCGGCTTTCCAGCCCCAGCGACAACTCCACCGCGTGCACCTGCAACTGCTTGAGCTGTTCGGCGATCAGTCGCGCGTGCGGCACCAGCGATTGCGCCATCGCCGTGGGTTGCGGCTCGCGATGGCTGCGGTCGAACAACGGGTAACCGAGTTCGGCTTCAAGGTTGGCAATGCCCATGCTCACCGCCGAAGGCACCTTGCCCAACTGCCGCGCAGCCGCGGAAAACGAACCGCGCTCGATCACCGCGAGAAACAATTCAATACTGTCGCTATTGAAATTCAACCTACCCACCTATCAATAAAACTGAAAGCTACCGACTTTTTCTGTCAGGTCTATTGAAGCTATCTTTCGCCGCCTTCGCCAGCCCCGCTGGCCAACATTCGGCAAGAAAGAGGCAAACCTGCATGCAAGGCGTGAAACGCAAACTGGTCTACGTATCGCTCTACGAAGTGATCGGCATGACCTTCTCGGCCCTCGGTCTGGCGTTGCTGTCGGGCACATCGCCGGGCAGCACCGGGCCGCTGGCGGTGATCATCACCAGCATCGCCGTGACCTGGAATTTCATTTACACCTCGTTGTTCGAGCGCTGGGAAAGTCGCCAGGTCTCGCGCACCCGCACGGTGAAACGGCGCATCGCCCATGCCGTCGGTTTTCAACTGACGCTGATCGTGTTTCTGATTCCGCTGATTGCCTGGTGGATGAACATCAGTCTGGTGCAGGCCTTTGTGCTGGATCTGGCGCTGATCATTTTCATCCCGTGCTACACGTTCGTGTTCAACTGGCTGTTTGACCGGATCTTCGGTTTGCCAAACTCGGCGCTGCCGGATTCTGCCGCTGCGGCATAAATCGAGTCTGCTGATTGGCATGTTTCTGGATAACTTCGGCACGCCGGGGGTGTTGGCATTCATTGCCAGCAGCATGCTGATCGTGATGCTGACCATCGGCTGGTTCGGCCCACGCACGCGCAATCTGGCCCTGGAGAATATTGCCCATCGCTGAAGGCCAATACAGGACTCCACTGTGTGAGCGAGCCTGCTCGCGAAGGCGCCGTGTCAGACAGGCATGTATTAGTTGACATAACGCTTTCGCGAGCAGGCTCGCCCCCACATTGGGCATTGGTGATGTTGAAACAGGTCAGTTCAATTGCAGGGTTTCATTGAACTGACTGATCGCATCCACCACATGCCGTGAGCCCTGCTGAATTTCCAGAATCACCTCGCCCGCTTCGTTGGCCAGTTCCACGCCCAGCCCGGTGCGGCTCAGGCTCGACTGCATGCTCGACACCGCACTCAGCGACAGGTCATGGTTCTTGCGCACCACATCGACGATTTCCAGCGTCGCCTGACTGGTTCGCGCGGCTAGGCTGCGTACCTCATCGGCCACTACTGCAAAACCGCGCCCATGTTCACCGGCGCGTGCCGCTTCGATCGCCGCGTTGAGCGCCAGCAAATTAGTCTGATCGGCGATCCCGCGAATGGTCTGGACGATGGTGCCGATGATGTCCGACTGCTTGCTCACCGCATCGATACTCACCGCGGCCTCATTCAGATCGCGGGAAATGTCCTGAATGATCTGCACGGTCTGCTGCACCACCTGTGAGCCTTTTTGCGCGCAGGCGTCGTTTTGTACCGAAGTGCTGTGGGCCGATTCCGCAGCGTTTTGCAGGGTGGTCATCTGCCGGGTGATGTCGCTGGCGAACTTGACCACTTTGTACAAGCGGCCCTTGGCGTCGAACAGCGGGTTATACGAGGCCTCCAGATAAACCATCTGCCCGGACTTGTTCTTGCGTTCGAAGCGGTGCGAGTGATATTCGCCGCGATTGAGCGAAGCCCAGAATGCCTTGTACTGCGCGGATTCGGCTTCGGCACGGTGACAGAACAGGCTGTGGTGCTGGCCGACAATTTCATTGTGCGTGTACTGCATGGTTTGCAGGAAGTTGTCGTTGGCGCTGATGACATGGCCTTCAGGGGTGAACTCGATCACTGCCATGGAACGGCCGATCGCCGCCAGCATGGCTTCTTCTTCATGCTCTTTGTTGATGCGTGCGGTGATGTCCGCCGCAACCTTGATGACACTTCTGACCTGTTTGTCGGGACCGAACACCGGCATGTAACTGGCCTCGAGCCAGATCTCCCGCCCGCTCTTGTTCAAACGCAGAAAAGTCCCGCTGAGGGGTTCACCACGGGCCAGGTCACGCCACAACTTTGCGTAGTCCTCGCTGCGATAAAAGCTTTCTTCGCAGAAGATCCGATGGTGTTTGCCGCGCACTTCATCGGCGCTGTAACCCATGGTCTTGCAGAAGTTCTCGTTGGCGTCGAGGACGATGCCTTCGGGCGTGAACTCGATCATGGCCATCGAGCGGCTGATCGCTTCGATTTTCGCATTGGCCTCGGTCAGCGCACAGCTGAAGCGCTCGATTTCCCGCAGGTCAGCCTTGCGATGTAGGTTGAACATGGTTGTATCACCTTCCGCGCGTTCTTTGATTTGATGAAAGCCCAGGTCCTTCAAGATCCACCACTACGTTCCACAGAACAGGCACACGCCTTCCTCCAAGAGAGGAAGTTGTCAGGTGATAAATGATGATCAATCGGAGGGGTCGTGCAGCGACGCTCTGATCAAGACATCCTTTTCTTGATAGCCCGCATGCGGGCCAGCCCTAACGCGTAGAAGAACTTCCATGTAGGTGACGCTCCTTGTTGGTTCAGTGTCGGTGCCTTGGATCGCGCACTCTGGCAGCATGAATCACGGGCCAACCCTGTGCCGCTGTCATGGATGGCATGACGGTCGACATGGTTAGTTACCTGCAAGGATAGCCAGCCTGACGCCGGGCGCAAGGCCACTAGTCGGCCAGTATCTGGCATTTTTTGTACAAGAAACGGTTCAGCGCGGGGAGATGGGTCATCAGGACAGGCGCTTTCGCGAGCAGGCTCGCTCCCACATGAGAATCCATTTTCCTGTAGGAGTGAGCCTGCTCGCGATAGCGTTAGTTGCAGCACCACAAAAACATCAGAAAAAACCTACAAACTCCCATTCACCTTGGCCGCCACCTCCCCCGGCACCCAAGCTGTCCAGACCTGCGGCTGATCACGCAAAAACGCCTCGGCCACCGCCCGCGGTTGCAGGCGTTTTTCACTCATGCCGGCCAATGTCTGGTTGAGCAGATCAATCGGCAGATCGACTTTCTCAAAGAACGCGACCAGCTCCGGGTACTGCGCCTTGAACGGCGCCGACACGCCAATCGCCAGGCTCGCCGGCATCGAGCGCGTGCCCTGCGGATTCGGGTTGTTGGCATCGGCCAGGGTTTTCCACGCTTCGGCATCGAACGGTGGCTCTTCCAGCTTCACCAGTTTGAAACGCCCGAGCAACGGCGTCGGCGACCAGTAATAGAACAGCACCGGTTTGCCGCGTTTGATCGACGACGCCACTTCCGCATCCAATGCCGCGCCGGAGCCGGTGCGGAAGTTGACGAAGCTGTCGCTCAGACCATACGCCTTGAGCTTCTGGCTGTTGACGATTTCCGAGGTCCAGCCGGTCGGGCTGTTGAGAAAGCGCCCGCGGCCCGGGTCTTCGGGGTCCCGGAACACATCCTTGTAGCGCGGCAGGTCAGCGACCGATTTCAGTTCCGGCGCCAGCGCCTTGATTCCGCGTTCCGGGTCGCCCTTGATCACATATTCCGGTACCCACCAGCCTTCGGTGGCACCTTGAACCGTGTCGCCGAGGCCGAATACCTTGCCCTCGGCGGCAGCCTTGACCCACGCCGGACTGCGCCCGGCCCACTCTTCGCCGATTACCTAAATGTCGTTTTTCGCCAATGCCGCCTCCAGGCTGACCGTGCTGCCCGGCAACGTGTCGGTCGGATAGCCGTAGCCTTTTTCCACGATCAGACGCAGCACTTCGGTGATGAAACTGCCGCTCTCCCACGTGATGTCGCCGAAGTGAATCGGCGCGCTTTTATCGGCTGCGCAAACAGCCCCGACGCTCAGGCTCAGCGCCAGCAGCGTGCGGCCGAGCAGGGTTTTGATCGATGTCATGCAGACCTCTTTTCTTCCAGGAATTGGTTGGCGCTGTGGCGATCGCACAGCGCTTGGGAACGAGCCATGTACACGCTCACCGAACGCTGTGAGATGCCCAGTTCGGCAGCGATTTGCGGGTAGGTCAGGCCATCGATACGCGCGAGCAGAAAGGTCGAACGGACCTTGGCCGGCAAGCGATGCAGGCTGCGATCGAGGCGATCGAGAGTTTGCGAGAGCTGAGCGAGGTGTTCAGGCGAAGCCGCGACATCGAGTTCGGATTGCTGAAGATGGCGGCGCTGCAGATCCGCACGGCGCCAGTGCTGATAGAGCACACGCTGCGCGATCGTCGTCAGTAAGGCGCGAGGTTCGCGAATCGCCGTCAGCGCTGGGGCTTCGAGCAGTTTGGCGAAGGTTTCGCCGGCAATGTCTTCCGCGCCGGCCACGTCGCGCGAGTGTCGACGCAGGTAATCACAGAGCCAGCGATAATGCGCGCGGAACAGGCGTTCCACGGTGTCGCGATGGAATTGATCGACGCCGGACATAGGGGCTCCTGGGCAAGGGTCGCTGAATGTCCGGTGTTCCGGTGGCGCGATCGTAGCAAGGCGCCTTATGCGTTAATAATATTTAAATATTATTTTTATATTCACTTTGGGAATTAGCTCGAGCTAGCGAAGTTGCCCGTAGCCCCGAGCTTCAGCGTCTCGCTGATAGTCGAGCAGCACCTCATAGTCGCTTTCAGTTGCCGGTAGAACTTCAGGCAAACCCAAGGTCTGCACTACCTCAGGCAATTCATGCAACGTCTGATTCATCACTTGCAGCAGCCGTTCGACCTGCGCGTCGCTGGCACCGGCAGCCGTGATGAATGGCAGTGTCGGACTCAACGCACTGAGCGCAACCACGCGCAATCCGCTGACTTCTTCGGGCGCGTGCCGGGCGATATAAGCGAACGTGACGCTGTCGATCGCGGCCAGGTCGGCGAGGTTTTCCCGCAGCCAGCGCAGGCTCTCGCGGTGGCCGCCACTGATGCCGACACTGGCGAAAAATCGGCCGTCCAGCTGCAGCGGCGCCAGACGCTGGCGCAGCAGGTTCATGCCGCTGTTGGAATCTTCGCTGTTGATCACGCCCCGGCTGTGGCGAAAGTCGCCAAGCGAACAGCGCGGATCAACAGCGCGGCCAAGGATCAGGCTGCAATGCTGGCCGCCGCTGGCCTCAGGCAATTCATAGCGCGGCCGGCCAATGAGACGGACCCGGCCACGCAGCGCTGTCATCAGCGGATAGCCGCAGGTCTGGGTGAGCAGCAGATGCGGCGATAGCCACAGTTCGGGCAGCGTCAGCTTGGTCGCGTCGAGTCGGCTGTGGCCGAGGTGTTCGAGGATGCGCGCCAGCCATTGTTCATTGGCCACGCGGACCGGCTCGGGGGCCGGGTACATCAGCAGTTCGGCGTGGTGTTGGGTCATGCAAATTTCTCCCCGACAACAAATTTCCCCTGTAGGAGTGAGCCTGCTCGCGATAGCGGTATGTCAGTGACAAACTCAGTGACTGATAAGACGCTATCGCGAGCAGGCTCACTCCTGCAGGGGATTGTGGTGTTTCTGGATCAGTGAAACGGATGCTCCGGGCTATCAATCGGTTTGAAGCCATGTTGTCGCCACAACTCCCCATACCCCCGCACGACAAACCCGCCACTGCGCGCAATCCACTGCTCGCGGTGCAGCCGGTAGACCTTGGGCAAGTCGTACCACGCCAGCCCCGGCAGGTCGTGATGCACCAGATGAAAATTCAGGTTGAGAAACAGCCAGCGCCACGGCCAGCCAGCCTCGTTGAGCACGGTGCGTTGCTCGGCCTGGGCATGCGGTCGATGCTCGTGAAACGAACGGATCATCGCGATCGACAGCGCCGGTACGCTGATCAGCAACAGGTAATGCCACACCGGCAAAATGCTGTAGCGGGCAATGAAACCCAGCATCAATAGAGTAACCACGCCGTGGCTCAGCCACATCAGCCAGGCTTGCGGATCAGCGTTTCGCAAGCGCTGCTGCTCCTCGCGCGCTAACGCCGTCAACGCGAGCGGCGCGCCAATCACGAAGCGTCCTAGCACCGTCTTGTTCAGCCAATGCACGCTGCGCTCGAACACCGAGCCGCCGTGCCAGTTGGCAGAGGTCAGATAGCGACTTTCCGGATCGACGCCCGGCACCGTCAAGTCTTCCTCGCGGTGATGACGCAAATGGCTGTCGCGATACAGCGTGTACGGATACCACACGGCAAACGGGGCGTAGCCGAGGATTTTATTGATGAAGGTCGAGCGGGTCGGATGGCCGTGAAGCAATTCATGCTGCAGCGACAACCACAACACCAGCAGCGGGATCAGCAGCAACGTACTCAAGCCGCGTCCCAGCCAGGCGCTGTTGAGGAGGATGGCGAACCAGCCGGCGTACACACCGATCAGCAACAGCCAGGTCGGCCATTCGGTGCGGGCGGTAAAGCGTTGGCGCAGGGTTTCGATTTGCTGGCGATGTCGGGCGTCGAAATAAAAAGCCATGGCGTTGCTCGGAACGGGAATCGTCCCCTTCTGTGCAACGAGGCGGTGCAATCTTGCAGATTATTTTTCGGATGGCGTGGAAGCCCGAGAGACGGGCTTCCGAAGGGATTGCTCAATGGCCGAAGATGTCGACTTTCTTGGCTTTCTTTTCTGCGCGTTTTTCAATCGCGGTCTTGGCCGGCTTCTTCTTCGCGGCTTTCTTTGAATCCATACCTTTGGACATGATCGGTACTCCACTCACAGTGATGTGAGATCAGGTATACACCTATCCCGAGCCGCGCGTTCTTTTATAATCGGCGCTTTTCGAACCGACAGTCCGAACCATGCCCGACATCCACTACAGCCAGCTCGACGAACCGTTGTGGCCGCTGATGAACAAGTTCTACCGCAGCCACCAGTCCTCGATGAAGGCCGTGCGCGAGGCGCAACTGTGGGTCGCGCGACGCGGCGAGATCGTGGCGGCGCTGTGCCTGCGGCAGGTATCGGGCGGCCACTGGCTGACAGGGTTGTTTGTCGATCCGGGGTGTCGGGAACAGGGAATTGCCGGGCAGTTGATTGCGGCGGCGGTTGCTCAGGTGGACGGGTCGGTGTGGCTGTTCTGTCATCCGGATCTGCGCGGGTTTTATGAGCGGCGCGGGTTCAGCGTTGATCCGGCGCTGCCGCAGGCGATGGCCGAACGGTTGAGCCGGTATGCGCGGAGCAAGCCGATGATTGCGATGGGGCTCAGCCCTCCAGACTGACGCAGTTCCCTTGTAGGAGTGAGCCTGCTCGCGATAGCGATCTATCAGTCACCGGATTCGTCAATGACAGACCGCTATCGCGAGCAGGCTCGCTCCTACAGGGAATTGTGGTGAGTCTGGATCAGTCGTCGGCCATGGGATCAAGATCCGGGAACAGCACTTCGGTAAAGCCGAACTTGCTGAAATCGGTAATCCGCGACGGATACAGCCGGCCGATCAGGTGATCGCATTCATGCTGCACCACTCGCGCATGAAAACCCGAGGCCACGCGCACGATCGGCTCACCCTTCGGATCAAAGCCTTCGTAGCGAATCTGCTGATAGCGATCCACCGCGCCGCGCAGGCCAGGTACCGACAAGCAGCCTTCAAAACCCTCTTCCATCAGCGGATTCAAAGGCGTGATCAGCGGATTGATCAGGATCGTCTGCGGCACAGCTTCGGCGTCAGGGTAACGCTCGCTGTGCTCGAAGCCGAAGATCACCAGTTGCAGATCGACGCCGATCTGCGGTGCCGCCAGACCCACGCCACCGACGCTTTCCATGGTCTGGAACATGTCGTCGATCAACTGCCAAAGCTCGGCGCTGTTGAACATCTCCGGCGGTACCGGCGGGGCGATGCGCAGCAGGCGCTCGTCGCCCATTTTCAGAATTTCACGGATCATGGTCGCGCTTCATCAGTGTCCGGCTTGAGCGAATGATCGCGGCCCAGGCCCGAGACGTGTTGTTTGCTGGATTCGTCGGGCTCGCCAGGGGCTTTCTCGCCCTTGTCCTTGCCTTCGGCGGACATGTGCTCGATCACCGCATTCATTTCCGCGCCGAGCAACAGCACCGCCGCGGAAATATAGAAATACAGCAAGAGCACGATGATCGCCCCGATGCTGCCATACATCGCGTTGTAGTTGGCGAAGGTTTTTACGTAGAAGGCAAAACCCAGCGAGGCGAGGATCCACACCACCACCGCCAGCACCGAACCGGGGGTGATGAAGCGGAAGTCCTGTTTGACGTCGGGCATCACGTAGTAGATCAGTGCCACCGCGACCATCATCAGAATCACGATCACCGGCCAGCGCGCGATGGTCCACACCGTGACGATGAAGTCTTCCAGCCCCACTTGTGCGGCGATCCAGCCCATCACCTGCGGCCCGAGCACCATCAGCGCGGCAGCGATCAGCAGCATGCCGGCAATGCCGACGGTGTAGACGATCGACAGGGGAAAACGCTTCCAGACCGGCCGGCCTTCGACCACGTCGTAAGCGGCATTCATCGCGCTCATCATCAGGCGCACGCCGGCCGACGCGGTGTACAGGGCGATCACGATACCGATTGAAAGCAGGCCACCCTTGGATTGCTGCAACTGGTCGATCACCGGGTTGACCTGCTCCAGCGCCTGCGGCGGCAGGACCAGTTCGGATTGCAGGCGCAGCCAGGAGAAGAAGTCCGGCAGATGGAGGAAACCGATCAGGGCAATCAGGAAGAGAATGAACGGAAACAGCGAGAACAGCATCTGGTAGGCCAGTGCCGAGGCGTAGGTCGACATTTCGTCATCGACGAACTCAGTGACCGTGCGCACCATCACCCGGTGCAGGGGCAGACCTTTCATGTCCGGAAATATCATTCGCGTCTCCTTGCGCCGCAAAAGGTTGAAGTCGTGGCGACTCAGGGGCCGTTTTTTACCTCAAGGTAGCCTGTTTGGCGATCCTTCGGCGGATGACCGCAGGGTTCTGATACAAAAACGGCCATCTTTGGATGGCCGCTCGTGTGATTCGTTCAAGGCTCGCTTACGCCTTGTCGACGCCTTTTTTCACAGCGTCCTTGGCGTTGCCGACCGCTTGCTGGGCTTCGCCTTTTTTCTCTTGAACTTTGCCTTCCGCGCGCAGTTTGTCGTTGTCAGTGGCCTTGCCGACGCCCTGTTTGACGTTACCGACAGCTTCGTTGGCCATGCCTTTTACTTTATCGCCTGTGCTACTCATGGTGTTTCTCCGTGATGCATATAGGGAAGAAAAGTCATTACGTAACGATTGACCGGTGCGCTTTGCGCCGAGTTTCATTTATTTTTGCGGGGATTTCGTCGCGATGCGCAGGTTGCGCTTTATGTTTGCCGGCGTTGCCCCGAGAATGCTCAGCCTATGGGCGTTGCGCCCCGCACACCGATTCGCAGGAATGTCATGAAGCTCAATAAAACCCAGGCCATCGCCCGTCGCAACCAGCAACTGGGCGGCGCCGTGCTCGGCACCAACAACTGCCACTTCGCCGAACTGAACCGCAACCGCAACATCTGGTGGTTCGACCTGCCGGTGTCGCGTCTGGCGATCGGTCAGTACGAGTGGATTCACTTGTTGCTGCACACCCCGGCCACCGATGAGTTGCTGCACCTGAAAGTGCCGACGGTGTTCCTGCGCGAAAAGCTCGAAGGTCTGGTGATCCGCAATGAAGGCAAGCGCAAGGCGGCGCTGAGCCTGGAGCTGAGTGCGGACAAGGATTCGTATCTGCAGGACATGCGTCCGGCGGGGACCAACGTGAATTTTGCGCCGTTTCGTCAGTAGGATTTGTGGCGTCAGCCCTTCCCCTCACCCTAGCCCTCTCCCAGAGGGAGAGGGGACCGAATGGGGGATATTCAAGAGATACGCCGACCTGATCGAGCTTACTGAATCCATAATCGACTCGGTTTTTCAGGTTGATGCTCAACGCCAGACATCTCGATCGGCTCCCTCTCCCTCGGGAGAGGGCTGGGGTGAGGGGCCGCTTCACCGCATGATCAAAGCCCTGCTCTGCACCAACAAAAAGCCCCGCATCTGCGGGGCTTTTTATTTACGCGGCAGACTTGGCCTTGAGCTTCTTCAGCTCTTCATCACGCAATTCGCGGCGCAGGATCTTGCCGACGTTGGTGGTCGGCAGCGCGTCGCGGAATTCCACCGAGCGCGGCACCTTGTAGCCGGTGACGTTGGCGCGCATGTGGTCCATGACCTGCTCCTTGGTCAGGGTCACACCCGGTTTGGCGACAATGAAAATCTTGATCGCCTCACCCGACTTCTCGTCCGGTACGCCGATGGCTGCGCATTGCAGGACGCCCGGCAAAGTCGCCAGCACGTCTTCCAGTTCGTTCGGATAAACGTTGAAACCGGACACCAGAATCATGTCTTTCTTGCGATCGACAATGCGCATGTAGCCGTCCGGCTGGATCAGCGCGATGTCACCGGTTTTCAGCCAGCCATCGCTGTCGAGCATTTCATCGGTGGCTTCCTGACGCTGCCAGTAGCCCTTCATGACCTGCGGACCCTTGACGCACAGTTCACCGATTTCGCCCAGCGGCTGCTCGACACCGGCATCGTCGATGACCTTGCACAGGGTCGACGGCACCGGAATGCCGATGGTGCCGATCTGGATGTGCTGGATCGGGTTGACCGTGGCCACCGGGCTGGTTTCGGTCATGCCGTAGCCTTCGCAGATGGCGCAACCGGTCACGGCTTTCCAGCGCTCGGCCGCGGCCAATTGCAGGGCCATGCCGCCGGACAGGGTGACTTTCAGCGCGGAGAAATCCAGCTTGCGGAAACCTTCGTTGTTGCACAGCGCCACGAACAGCGTGTTCAGACCGACGAAACCGCTGAACTTCCACTTCGACAGCTCCTTGACCATCGCCGGCAGGTCGCGCGGGTTGCTGATCAGGATGTTGTGGTTGCCGATCAGCATCATCGCCATGCAGTGAAAAGTGAACGCATAGATGTGGTACAGCGGCAGCGGCGTGATCAGGATCTCGCAGCCTTCGTTGAGGTTGGAGCCCATCAGCGCCTTGCATTGCAGCATGTTGGCGACCAGGTTGCGATGGGTGAGCATCGCGCCCTTGGCCACGCCGGTGGTGCCGCCGGTGTATTGCAGCACCGCGACATCGCCGCTGTCCGGGTTGGCTTCGGCCACTGGCTGACCGTGGCCCTTGCTCAGCACGTCGTTGAACTTGATGGCTTTGGGCAGGTGATAGGCCGGGACCATTTTCTTCACGTACTTGATGACGCTGTTGATCAGCAGGCGCTTGATCGGCGGCAGCAGGTCGGCGACTTCGGTGACGATGATGTGCTTGACGCCGGTCTTCGGCACCACGGCTTCGGCCAGGTGCGCCATGTTCGCCAGGCACACCAGCGCTTTGGCGCCGGAGTCGTTGAATTGGTGTTCCATTTCCCGCGCGGTGTACAGCGGGTTGGTGTTGACCACGATCAACCCGGCGCGAATGGCACCGAAGACCGCGACCGGGTATTGCAGGACGTTGGGCAGTTGCACGGCGATTCGATCACCGGGCTGCAAGTCGGTATGCTGTTGCAGATACGCGGCAAAGGCACCGGACAGTTCGTACAGTTCACCGTAGGTGATTGTCTTGCCCAGGTTGCTGAAAGCCGGTTTGTTGGCGAAGCGTTGGCAGGATTGCTTCAACACTGCCTGAATGTTCGGATACTCGTCTGGATTGATCTCGGCTGCGATTCCCGCCGGGTACTTATCCTTCCAAAAGTCTTCGATCATGGAAGCCCACTCCTCAGCAACGCGAATTCTTCACCGCATTTGATGCGATTATTATTGGTGTGTGTTTTGTATTGGTGAATCCGGCGTTTTACAGGCCGAGAAGTCACAAAGCGCGCCGAGAGTAGCAGCTTTGCCGAGGGTCGACCAGAGCCAAACGTGGGCCCTACAGTCATATTTATGACTCAATACTTGTCAGCGGTCATTTTAGAGCAAAAATCCTATTAAACCGTAAAAGCCCCATAGTCAGGGGTGTAAAAGCAAAAGATCGCAGCCTTCGGCAGCTCCTACAAAGGGAACGCATTCCAAATGTAGGAGCTGCCGAAGGCTGCGATCTTTTCGCTTGTGACCTTTATGCGATATCCCGCAACTCGCGCCGCAGAATTTTCCCTACAGGCGTCATCGGCAACGACTCACGCAGCACGATGTGCTTCGGCACTTTGTAGGCGGTGAAATTCTCTTTGCAGTAGGCCTTCAGCTCTTCAAGACTGACACCGGTTTCCCGCGCCACGACAAACAGCTTCACCGCCTCCCCCGAACGCTCGTCCGGCACGCCGATCACCGCGCAGTTGGCGACTTTCGGGTGGGCCATGACCACGTCTTCGATTTCGTTCGGATACACGTTGAAGCCGGAGACGATGATCATGTCCTTCTTGCGATCGACGATACGCACGAAACCGTCCGGGTCGATCACCGCGATGTCGCCAGACTTGAACCAGCCTTCGGCATCGAGCACTTCGGCAGTGGCCTCGGGTTTGTTCCAGTAGCCCTTCATGATCTGCGGGCCTTTGATGCACAGCTCGCCACGCTCGCCCAGCGGCTGCTCGACGCCGTCATCGTTGATGATTTTCACCAGCGTGCCCGGCACCGGCAGGCCGACGGTGCCCAGCCGCGACTGGTCGCCGTAGGGGTTGGTGCAGGCCACGGGCGAGGTTTCGGTCAGGCCGTAACCCTCGGTGATGCGGCAACCGGTCATCTGCTCCCAGCGCTCGGCGGTGGCCTTGACCAGCGCGGTGCCGCCGGAGTTGGTCAGCTTCAGGCTGGAGAAATCCAGGGTCTTGAAATCGGGATGGTCCATCAGCGCAACGAACAGGGTGTTCAAACCCAGCAATGCCGAGAAGCGCCAGTTCTTCAACTCCTTGATGAAGCCGGCGATGTCGCGCGGATTGGAGATCAGCACGTTGTGGTTGCCCGACACCATCATGCACATGCAATTCGCGGTGAACGCATAGATGTGGTACAGCGGCAGCGGCGCAATCATCACTTCCTGGCCCTCGCGCAACAGCGGCTGACCGTCCGGGCCGAGCTGGGCCAGACAGGCGCGCACTTGCTGCATGTTCGCCACGAGATTGCCGTGGGTGAGCATCGCGCCTTTCGCCAGGCCGGTGGTGCCGCCGGTGTATTGCAGCACGGCGATGTCCTCAAGGCCGACGCTCAGCGGTTTGATACCCAGGCCACGACCCATGCGCAGCGCGCTTTTGAAGGAGATCGCCTGGGGCAGCGAATATTCGGGAACCAGTTTTTTCACCTTGCTGACCACGGTATTGACCAGCCAGCCCTTGGCGGCGGGCATCAGGTCGCCCATCTTCGCTTCGATCAGGTATTGGATATCGGTGTCGGGCAGCACTTCCTGAACTTTTTGCCCGAACAGATTCAGGTAGACCAGCGCACGCGCACCGGAATCCTTGAATTGATGGCGCATCTCGCGCGGCGTGTAGAGCGGGTTGGTGTTGACCACGATCAGCCCGGCGCGCAAGGCCCCGAACACGGCGATCGGATAATGCAGGACGTTGGGCATCTGCACCGCGATGCGGTCTCCCGGCACCAGATCGGTATGGGCCTGCAGATAACCGGCAAACGCCGCGCTCTGGCGCTCGAGCTCGGCGTAGGTCAGGGTGATGCCCATGCTGCTGAACGCGGGGCGGTCAGCGAACTTCTTGCAGGAACGCTCAAACACTTCGATGACCGACTTGAACTCGCCCATGTCGATGTCCAGCGGTACGCCGGCCGGGCGTTTGTCATTCCAGAAATCAGGTTGCATTGTTCTTGTCCTCTTTACCTGAGCCGATCCGGGAGCCGCTTTCTGTCGTTTCTGCTTCGTCCATGGAAGGCGAAAAGCACAAAGCGGAGCTTCACGGACACTAGCAGCTATGGCCATTGAGGCAAATATGACGCAAGCCCTCATTGATCCCGTGAATCTTCGTGCCGTGGCGTGGGCTGATCAGACGCGCTATACACTGTGGCGATGCTGAGCAAAGGAATCGCCATGACCCACGACACCTTCTGGCTGGACGCGAGTGACCGCAGCCGCCTGTACGTCAACCGCTGGCTGCCGGCCACGCCCTTGAAAGCGGTGATTCTCGTCGCCCATGGCATGGCCGAGCACAGCGCTCGCTACGCCCGCCTCGCCGACACGTTTTGCGACAAAGACTATGGCGTCTACGCACCGGATCTGCGCGGCCATGGCCGCACCGCCGACAACGGCACCCTCGGCCATTTCGCCGATGACGATGGCTGGTGCAAGGTCGTTGGCGATCTGGCCAGCCTCAACCAGCACATCGGCCAGCAACACCCCGGCGTGCCGATCATTCTGCTCGGGCACAGCATGGGCAGTTACCTGGCCCAGGCCTATCTGCTGCACCACAGCGCCAGTCTGCACGGGGCGATTCTCAGCGGATCGAATTTCCAGCCAGTGGCCCTGTATCGCGTCGCCCGGCAGATTGCCCGGCTGGAAAAACTGCGTCAGGGCGGCAAGGGCCGCAGCGCGTTGATCGAGTGGCTGTCGTTCGGCTCGTTCAACAATACATTCAAACCGCTGCGCACCCGTTTCGACTGGCTGAGCCGCGATCCGGCCGAGGTCGACAAATACGCCGCCGACCCGTTGTGTGGCTTTCGCTGTACCAATCAGTTCTGGATCGACCTGCTCGGCGGCTTGCAGCAAATCAGCAAAGCGTCCAATCTCGCGCAAATCGATCCGGGCCTGCCGCTGCTGGTGATTGGCGGCGAATGTGATCCGGTGAGCGAGGGCAAGCGTCTGACTGATCTGGCCAACGCCTTGCGCAGGGCCGGCAGCCAGCACCTGCAACTGAAGATCTACCCGCAGGCCCGGCACGAATTGTTCAATGAAAGCAATCGCGACGAAGTGACCGCCGATGTGCTCGCCTGGATCGATCAGGCCCTGAGCCATCCGCGCCCGCAGCGCAGCGAATAATTTTTTGTGGATTCACTGAATCCGTCACAGGAATCGAAACCGATGACCCAGGTTACCAACATCCCTTACGAAGCCCTCGAAGTCGGCCAGACCGCCAGCTACAGCAAGACTGTCGAAGAGCGCGACATTCAGCTGTTCGCCGCGATGTCGGGCGACCACAACCCGGTGCACCTGGACGCCGAGTTTGCCGCCGCGAGCATGTTCAAGGAACGCATTGCCCACGGTATGTTCAGCGGTGCGCTGATCAGCGCCGCGGTCGCTTGCGAACTGCCTGGGCCGGGCACTATTTATATCGGTCAGCAGATGAGCTTTCAGAAACCGGTAAAGATCGGCGACACGCTGACGGTGCGTCTGGAGATTCTCGAGAAACTGCCGAAATTTCGCGTGCGCATTGCCACTCGCGTATTCAATCAGCGTGATGAGCTTGTGGTGGATGGCGAGGCGGAGATTCTCGCGCCGCGCAAGCAGCAGACGGTGACTTTGCCGACATTGCCGGCGATCAGTATTGGCTGATGGGTTGTAGGGTGTCAGGTAGAGCCTTTCCCCCTCACCCCAGCCCTCTCCCCCAAGGGGGCGAGGGGGGAAAGGGAGCCGATCTGCGTCGGATTCAAATCCTGAGTTCGACTCGATCATTCAGGTCGATGTTTAGCGAAAGACACCTCGGTCAGTCCCCTCTCCCTCCGGGAGAGGGCTGGGGTGAGGGGCTTTTCCTGCGGGCACAAAAAAACGCCAGACTAGCTGGCGTTTTTTGTAGCCGACTAACTCTTACGAGTTGGCACGAGCCTGGTTACGCAGGGCTTTCACCTGGTCGTGGTTGCGTTGTACGCCGTGGTACTGACGCTCAACCAGGTCACGAATACCCACCAGATTGTGCTTGTTGATTTTCTCGATGGCTTCGCGATAGGCCTTCAGCGCATGGTCTTCACCGCGCTCGGCTTCGTTCAGCACAGCTTCTTCGTCTTTGCCGGTGAACACGGATTTCACGTCGACCCAGCGACGGTGCAGATCACCGGCAACGCTGGTCGAAGTTTCCGGATCACCGCCCAGCGAACGTACCTGAGCCTGCAGCTCGGCTGCTGCGGTAGCGCAGTCAGCGGAGCGCTGCACGAACAGGGTTTTCAGTTCTGGGTGCTTGATGTCTTCGGCGCAAGTCTTGAACCCTTCCTGACCGTCCTTGCAGGTTTCAATCAGGTCGTTGAGTACAGAAATGGCTTCTTTATTCATGTCGGTCATTTTTCAATTCCTTGCGATGGGTTGAAGATGCAAGGGATATTGCAGTGTGCGTGCCAGCTTTTTGGTCGGATAGAAAAGCTTTTTTTTCAACAACTTACGAAAGATTGAACCATCTGTATGCTGGTTTTTTGCATGATCTGTCATTTGGCCTGCATGCAGAATGCCTGTATTTTCCAGACTGATCTGAAAACCAACGAAGCGCGCTGATGAATCCGGAAAAACTCGAACTGCTGATCACCCGCGAGATGCCTTTCGGCAAATACAAAGGCCGGATCATTGCCGACTTGCCTGGCCCCTATCTGAACTGGTTTGCCCGTGAAGGCTTTCCCCACGGCGAACTCGGTGGTCTGCTCGCGCTGATGCAGGAGATCGACCACAACGGCCTGTCCGACCTGCTTGAGCCGCTACGCGCCAAACATGGCAAGCCCGCCCCGCGCCACTGAAGCGCCCTCCTCTCTTGAGCCATGCCGACCATGCCTGACAACACCCGCCGAGCCCGTGACGAAGCTTTCTGGCAAACCTTTGCCGACCGATACGATGTGCAGCCCGGCCCGGTCAATCTGGAGAACGGTTACTTCGGGCGCCTGTCGCGTACGGTGATCGAGGAATACCAGCGCAACATCGAGCTGATCAACACCAGCAACTCGGTTTACGTGCGCCAGCGCTTTGAACAGCACGACAACCTCGAGATCCGCGCGCAACTGGCCGAATTGATTGGCGTACGCGCGCAAAGCGTGGCCCTGACGCGTAACGCCACCGAAGGCCTGCAATCGCTGATCCGCAATTACAATCGCCTGCAGCCGGGCGATCAGGTGCTGATCTGCGACCTCGACTACGACACGGTCAAAGGCGCCATGCGCTGGCTGGCGAAACACCGCGGGGTCGAGGTCATCGAAATTGCCCACCGCCATCCGGCCAGCTTCGAAAGCCTGCTGGAAAGCTACCGTGAGGCGTTCATCCGCCATCCGAAACTCAAACTGATGGCCTTGACCCACGTCACCCACCGCACTGGTCTGGTCATGCCGGTGCAGGCCATCGCCGCGCTGGCCAAAGAGCATGGGGTCGACATCATCCTCGACGGTGCCCACGCCCTCGGCCACATCGAATTCGACCTGCAAGCGTTGGGCATCGCTTTCGCCGGCTACAACCTGCACAAGTGGATCGGCGCGCCGCTGACCCTCGGCTTCATTTATGTTGCCCCGCAGCGTCTGGCCGACATCGATCCGGACATGGGCGAGATGCATTATCCGGTCACCGACATTCGCGCGCGCACCTCGTACAGCACGCCAAACATCCCGGCGCTGATGACCCTGCCGCTGGTGTTCGAAGAGCACAACGCCCTCGGCGGTGCCGCAGCCAAAAGCGCACGCCTGAATTACCTGCGCAATCTCTGGGTCAGCGCGGTGCGGGACCTGCCGGGCATCGAGGTGCTGACGCCGGATGATCCGCAACTGTATTGCGGGATCACCTCGCTGCGCTTCACTCGTCATGCCGATCAACAGGTCATGGTTGAGCGCCTGCTCAACGAGTTCAACCTGTTCACCGTGGTGCGCACCGGCGCCGCATGCGGGCCGTGCATCCGCGTCACACCGGGGCTGACCACCACGGCTGGCGAAATGGAGCAACTGGTAGGGGCGCTGAACCAGTTGCGCTAGAACGGCACAGCGGAATTTTTTTCGTAGCCTTCAAGGCCAAGCTGCGACGACACGGCGAAGGTGTCGATGCCGAGCGTCTGGCAGGCGAAGGCACCGTCGTCGAGATCCGCGCCAGCGATCGGCTGCAACACCAACCGCAAGGCTTCCTCGGCGGGCGCTTCACAGTCGCAGCAGCCGGGCAGGTGCAAGGTGCCGGCCCAGGCTTCGTGGTGAGCCTGGGCGCTTTTGTCGTCGCTGGGGATGTATACGTTCAGGGTTAGGCAAGATGTGCCAAGCGCCGGGCGATCCGGGTAGATGCTGGTGAAACGGACGACGCCATGGCTGTCGGTCAATTGGCTGCCGCAGAGGCTGGTGTGGCTATCGATACGCTGCTGAATGCGCACCAGCGCGCCGGTAACCGGCTCGCCGGTCATGGCATCGACCAGCAACAGACGCAGGATCAGCGGCAGGCCTTCGACTCCCTTGCTGATATTGCGCACCTGGGGTTCGGCTGCTCGGCCATCGGGGCGGCCATGGGTGGCCAGCTTCGGTTGATAAAGGGATTGTGGCGTAAGGGTCAGAGACTGAAGGTCGTCCATGAGGCGTTCTCTCTTCCATAAGATGAACGCAGGTTAACCCCGTGAAACAGCCAGCGTGCGGTAACTATGTATCGCGGCATGTACCGGCGGTTTTTTCAGCGCAAAAAAAAGGTGCGCCGACCAAGCGCACCATAAAGACGTAAAGCACACAACGAAGTGTTGGTTACCGATCAGTCCAGCAGCGCCAGAGCTTCGGCGGTGCATTCCTGAATGCGGGCCCAGTCGCCGTTCTTGATCCACTCCGGATCAAGCATCCAGCTACCGCCCACGCACATGACGTTTTTCAGCGCCATGTAGCTCTTGATATTGGCCGGGCCGACGCCGCCAGTCGGGCAGAATTTCACTTCGCCAAACGGACCGCCAAGGGCCTTGATTGCCGCTACGCCACCGCTGACTTCCGCCGGGAACAGCTTGAAGCGGCGATACCCCAGGCCGTAGCCTTCCATGATCCCCGAGGCGTTGCTGATGCCCGGCAGCAGCGGGATCGGGCTGTCGACACTGGCTTCGAGCAGGTCGCGGGTGATGCCCGGGGTGACGATGAATTGCGAGCCTGCCGCTTCCGCCGCCGCGAGCATGTTGCGGTCGAGCACGGTGCCAGCACCGGTCATCAGTTCCGGGCGTTGTTCGCGCAGGATCTGGATCGCTTTGAGGCCGAACTGCGAACGCAGGGTCACTTCCAGCGCGGTCAGGCCACCGGCGGCGAGGGCGTCGGCCAGCGGCAGCACGTCCTGTTCGCGGGCGATGGTGATCACCGGCAGGATCCGCGCCTTGGCGCAGAGACTGTCGATCAGGGCAACTTTGTCCGCCATGGAAACGGTCGGGGATGGGGTTGTCATAGCGGCTGTTCCTTGGCTCATGGGCACCAGTAAATCTCTAACGTAGGTTGCAGAAACGCGCGCACCGGCATGGCCGCGACGTCATCGGATGCCAGCGCGGCATTCAGGGTGGTCAGTTTCGATTGACCGGAAATCGACAGAATCTTGTGTTTGGCCGAAGCCAGCAGCGCACGGCTCATGGTCAGGCGCTGACGCGGCACGCTTGGCGCCAGCATCGGCCAGCAACGACGCGTGCCTTCGGTTTGCAGGGCTTCGGCGAGGTTCGGGCTGTCGGGGAACAGCGACGCGGTGTGTCCGTCATCGCCCATGCCCAGCACCAGTACGTCGATCGGCGGCAGCTCGGCGAGCAGACGGTCGGCCTGTTCCGCAGCCTGCTCGACATTCACCGCAGCGCTGTAGAGGCTGAGGAACTGCGCCTTGGCTGCCGGGCCTTTGAGCAAGTACTGCTTGAGCAGACCGGCATTGCTGTCGGCGTGTTCGACCGGCACCCAACGTTCGTCGGCCAGGGTCACAACGACTTTCGACCAGTCCAGTTCCTGTTTGGCCAGATGCTGGAAAAACGCCACCGGGCTGCGCCCGCCGGACACCACCAGCACCGCGTTGCCACGAGCCGCAATGGCCTCGCTCAATTGCTGGGCAACGTTCAGTGCCAGGCCTTCGGCCAGCAACACCGGGCTGTTGAATTCGCGGGCAGTCACGCCTGCTGGCAGTTGCACATCAGATATCGCCATACCACGACCTCCCGTCCCGCGTGATCAATGCAATGGAGCTCATCGGCCCCCACGACCCGGCCGCATACGGCTTGGGCGCGTCACCGGATTTTTTCCACCCGGCGATCAACTGGTCACACCACTTCCACGCGGCTTCGATTTCATCTTTACGGACAAACAGGTTCTGATTGCCGTTCATCACTTCCAGCAACAACCGCTCGTAGGCATCGGGGATTCGCGCGCTACGCCAAGTGTCGGAGAAATTCAGTTGCAGCGGCCCGCTGCGCAGTTGCATGCCCTTGTCCAGGCCCTGTTCTTTGGTCATCACCCGCAAGGAAATGCCTTCGTCCGGTTGCAGGCGGATGATCAGCTTGTTGCTGATCTGCAGGCGCTGCTCCGGGGCGAAGATGTAGTGCGACGGTTCCTTGAAATGGATGACGATCTGCGACAGCTTTTGCGGCATGCGCTTGCCGGTGCGCAAATAGAAAGGCACGCCAGCCCAGCGCCAGTTGCGGATATCGGCACGCAGGGCGACGAAGGTCTCGGTGTCGCTCTGGGTGTTGGAATTCGGTTCTTCGAGGTAACCCGGGACGGATTTCCCCTCGCTGTGGCCAGCGATGTACTGGCCACGCACCACTTGTGTGGTCAGGCCTTCCGGGCTGATCGGCGCCAGCGCCTTGAGCACTTTCACTTTCTCGTCACGGATGCTGTCGGCGGACAGATCGGCCGGCGGGTCCATGGCAATCAGGCAGAGCAGTTGCAGCAGGTGATTCTGGATCATGTCGCGCAGCTGGCCGGCCTTGTCGAAATAGCCCCAGCGGCCTTCGATGCCGACCTTCTCGGCCACGGTGATTTCCACGTGGGAGATGTAATTCTGGTTCCACTGGGTTTCGAACAGGCTGTTGGCGAACCGCAGGGCGATCAGGTTTTGAACGGTTTCCTTCCCTAGATAATGGTCGATGCGGTACGTGCGGTCTTCCGGGAAGAACTGCGCCACCGCATCGTTGACCTTGCGCGACGATTCCAGGTCAGAGCCGATCGGCTTTTCCAGGACCACGCGGGTGTTCTCGGCCAGACCGACTTTTTCCAGGTTCTCGCAGATCGCGCCGTACACCGCCGCCGGCGTGGCGAAGTAGGCGATCATGCGCTGACTGTTGCCGGCCAGTTCCGCCAGCGCCACGTAGTCTTCGGCCTTGAGAAAGTCGACGTGCAGGTAGGTTAGGCGCGCGAGAAAGCGCTCGGCCACGGTTTCGTTCAGCTCTTTGCCGACGTAACGGCGCAATTCGGCGGCGATGAACGCCATGTGCTGCTGCTCGCTGCCGGGCTCACGGGCCAGCGCGATGATGCGCGTGTCCTCGTGCAGCAGGTCGGCACCGTCAAGGTGATAAAGGGCAGGAAACAGCTTGCGCAGGGCCAGATCGCCCAGCGCGCCGAACAAGGCAAAGGTGCACGGTTCAACCGTAATGGAAGGCATGATATTTGTTCTTTTATCAAGTTAAGCTACAAATACCTTTTTTCAAGGCATCACTCAAGGGAAAATGTAGTAATAACCACAACATTTTCCCACAATGCACAATCCGAGTGGTGGTCGCCCGGACGCATCAGTAGGATAGGCCACCGTCCCGGGCCATATCAAAGGCCCAATTTGCATAGCCCGACGCAACTCTGCGTTGGTGAATCAGGAATTCCATATGGACCGCGTGCGAAATTTACTGGAACAGATCCAGAGTCGCCTTGAAGAGCTGAACAAGGCTGAACGCAAGGTCGCCGAGGTGATCCTGCTCAATCCGCAGCAGGCCACCCGCTTCAGCATCGCCGCCCTCGCCCAGGCCGCCTCGGTGAGCGAACCGACGGTCAACCGTTTCTGCCGTTCGTTCGGCGTCAGCGGTTATCCCGAACTCAAGTTGCAATTGGCCCAGAGCCTGGCCAGTGGCGCGGCGTATGTCAGCCGCGCGGTCGAGGCTGACGACAATCCCGAAGCCTACACACAGAAGATTTTCGGCAGCGCCATCGCCTCGCTGGACAGCGCTTGTCAGGCGCTGGACCCGAACCTGATCAGCCGCGCCGTCGACCTGTTGATCCAGGCCCGGCAGATCCACTTTTTCGGCCTCGGTGCTTCGGCCCCGGTAGCGCTGGATGCGCAGCACAAGTTCTTCCGCTTCAACCTCGCGGTCACTGCGCATGCCGACGTGCTGATGCAGCGGATGATCGCCTCGGTGGCGCACACCGGTGAGCTGTTCGTGATCATTTCCTACACCGGGCGGACGCGCGAACTGGTGGAAGTGGCGCGGATCGCCCGGGAGAACGGGGCGTCCGTGCTGGGCCTGACCGCGGAGAATTCGCCGCTGGCCAAGGCCAGTACGCTGAGCCTGAACATTCCGCTGCCGGAAGACACCGACATCTATATGCCGATGACCTCGCGGATCATTCAGTTGACCGTGCTGGATGTGTTGGCGACCGGGATGACCTTGCGTCGCGGGGTGGATTTCCAGCCGCATCTGCGCAAGATCAAAGAGAGCTTGAATGCAAGCCGGTATCCGGTTGGGGATGAATTCAACTAAAGATCAAAAGCCCCTCACCCCAGCCCTCTCCCGGAGGGAGAGGGGGCCGACGGAGGTGTCTCGCGCTGGACATCGACCTGAATGACCGAGTCGATTATGGATTCACCGACCTTCGTTCAGGTCGGTGGATCTCCTGAATATCCCCCATTCGGTCCCCTCTCCCTCTGGGAGAGGGCTAGGGTGAGGGCCCGCGCTCCAACTGACGTACTCAAGCCGCCGCCCACGCCTGCAAACTCAAATGCGCCTTCTCCCCCGGCGCCAGATGCAGACTGTCCGTCCCGCCCGCCGCCGCTTCCACACAGACAAACTCGGAAATCTCATCCCACGTCACGCCCAACAACGGCCGTGCCCCGGGATGCCAGACCACCGTGTCCGCGCTGTCACCGGTATCGATGCACAACTCGCGCTGCCAGGCGTGATCCTTGAGCTGCAATTCGCCGTCATGCTGGAACACTCGCTGACAACCGCCATCCACCCGCAACTCGCCTTCCTGCTGGCAAGACTGGCGACTCAACTGGTCATAACCCTGTGCGCCTTCGAGGCCAGACAGCGCTATCTCACCGACATCGCCAATACGCCAGTAAGCGTGCAAAGCCTGGCTCAACTGGCACGGCATGTCGTCCTGATGCTCGGTGCTCAGACGTAATTCCATGCGTTCGCCCAGATGCGCGTGCAGGTCGACCTGCCAATCGCACAGCTGCAATTGCCAGTGCAGGCGCACGCCATCCTCGGCGCTGCTGCTGTCGAGCAGTTTCCAGTCGAGCAGTCGCGCCCAACCATGGGATGGCCAGGCGTTTTCGCTCGGATGACGGCCATACCAGGGCCAGCACACCGGCACGCCACCGCGAATCGCGCCGACATGCGGCCACTTTGCCGCACACCACAACCACGGCTTCTGTCCACGCGGCTGAAAGTGCAGCAACTGCGCGCCCTGACGACTGAACACCGCCTGACACAGCGGATGATCGATCACCAACACGTCGCGCATCTGATAGCGCTCCCAGGCGAACACCGGTCGCTCGCGCAGGGATTTGAAGAAGCGTTGCAGCGGATGCTCAGGCATTGGCTACGGTTCCGAATTCAACTTTCATGGGCGGCGCGAACCCTCCAAAAAAAAGCGGACAGCCTGGGCTGTCCGCAAAATGCGCACATAGAGAGGAGCTTATCGCAGACGCGTCAGAACGTTGACTGAATTTTCAGGCCAGCGACCAAAGCGTTATCGACTTCATCCACACCGCCCGGATGGGTGATGTATTGCAGGTTTGGACGCACGGTCAGCCAGTTGGTGACGTGGAAACCGTAGTTCAGCTCGTAGTTGTATTCGGTTTCACGAATAGGCGAGAACGCGGCGTTGTCGTAGTCGGACACACCGTTGGAAGCGTTCAGCAGTTCAGCGTTGCGCTTGACGTCCTTGTTGACGTGGATACGCGCCGCGCCGATACCGATGTCATCCTTCGGACGCGCATCGAACGGGCCTTTGTAGACAAACATCACCGACTGGTAGTTGTCGATGAAGTTGGTGTCCTTGTCATGGAAGGTCGCGTTGGCAGCGATGTTCAGACCGCGAGTCGCGTCACCGTTGTGGCTGGTGAGTTGCTGTTGCGCCACGAACCAGTAGCCGTGTTTGCTGCTGTGCGACTTGTACTCGTCACCAGTGGTTGCCGCGTCGAAACCGTTGACGTCTTCGCGAACGTCGTCGGCATCGGCCGTGCTCTTGTAGTAACCGACGCGGTATTCGCCCGGCAGGCTGTTGACCTTCGGCGACCAGACCAATTCGACCGGCAGCACGGTACCCTTGGTGCCGCTGCCGCTGAGCTTGAAGCCGTTGCCGTGTTCCAGCTGCGACGGGTTCTGGTTGTACGCACCGATTTGCGCATAGAGCTCGTCGTTGATGTTGTACTTCACACGGATCGCGGCCTGGCTGACTGGCCAGTTGTACCAGATGTTGGTCGCCCAGTTACCCACTTGCGAACCGCAGAATGCGAGGTTCTGGAAGTCGCACGGGAAGGTGTTGAAGTCTTCGCCTTCGCCGAAGTAACCGGCCTTGACGTCGAGCTTGTTGTCGAAGAACTGGTGCTGAATCCACAGTTGGGTCAGACGCACCATGTGGCCACGGCCGTAGACTTCCTGCGAGGAGCTGAGGGTGCCGGCACGCGGATCGCCAACGCGGTCGTTGGAGATGTTGTAGCCGTTACGGTTGGTCAGCTGGATCTTCGCTTGCGTGTTGTCCCAGCCCCACAGTTTCTGCAGGTCGAGGGCCACGCCGAGGCCGAACTGGTCGCTGTAGCGGCCGGTCTTGTCGTCGTCATAACCGCCGTGCAGGTTGGCGCCCATCTCGCCAACGTAGTCGGCCTTGATGTCGATACCCTGCTCGATCAGCTTGGTGCGCTCGCCGCCCCAGTCGCCGGTCATCCATTTGGAGTCGGAGCTGAAGGCATCCGCCGCCATTGCATTACCGGCCAGCACCAGTGCAGCTGCCGCTGAAACCTGGCAGATCAACCGGGCATTGACGTGTTTCTTTTTCATCCCTACATCCTCGTCTTTATTGTTATTAACTGTTTTTATCTAACGCGGTTTACATAAATTGCGGTGCTCGACAGGCCGGGCACCGCGTGCTCCTTGTAGGAGTGAGCCTGCTCGCGATAGCGGTTTTACATTCAACATCTCTGTCGACTGATACACCGTCATCGCGAGCAGGCTCACTCCTACATTGTTTTTCAGCGCCCTTTGAATTGGGCGACGTTCGCAGACCGCGCATCGGTCTGTGGTTGACCGGCAGTGCCCAGACGCTCACCGGTATTGGCGTCGAACAACAACACTTTCGACGGATCGAATTGCAGCGTCAGGCTTTCGCCCACCTGCGGAGCCACGTCCGGTGCCAGTCGGCAGCAGACCTTGGTGTCATTCAGGTTGACGAACACCAGGGTGTCCGGCCCGGTCGGTTCCGTGACCTGCACTTCCGCGCGGATGCTTGGCAGGCCATTGCCCTCGCCGTTCGCCAGCACAATCTGCTCCGGGCGCAGGCCGAGGATCACTTCGCGATCTTCAAGTCCGGCGTCCTGCATGCTCATCGGCAATTCACAACGCGCCTGACCGCTGTCGAGCAGCGCCAGCAGACGACCGTCCTTGCGCTGCAGACGCAGGGGGATGAAGTTCATCGGCGGCGAACCGATGAAGCTGGCGACGAACAGGTTCGCCGGGTCGTTATAGATGTCTTTCGGCGTGCCGAACTGCTGAATGATGCCGTCCTTCATCACCGCGACTTTGTCGCCCAGGGTCATCGCTTCGATCTGGTCGTGGGTCACGTAGACCGTGGTGGTTTTCAGGCGCTGGTGCATCAGCTTCATTTCGGTACGCATCTCGACGCGCAGCTTGGCGTCGAGGTTGGACAGCGGTTCGTCGAACAGGTAGATCTTCGGCCGCCGCGCCAGCGCACGACCCATCGCCACGCGCTGTTGCTGACCACCGGAGAGCTGGCCCGGCTTGCGATTGAGCAGGTGTTCGATCTGCAGCAGCTTGGCCACGCGGGCGACTTCTTCGTCGATCGCGGCCTGCGGCATCTTGCGGATTTTCAGGCCGAACTCGATGTTCTCGCGCACGCTCATCGTCGGGTACAGCGCGTAGGACTGGAACACCATGGCGATGTCACGATCCTTGGGGCTCATGCCGCTGACGTCCTGATCACCGATCATGATCGCGCCGCCAGTGATGGTTTCGAGGCCGGCGATGCAGTTCATCAAGGTCGATTTACCGCAGCCCGACGGGCCGACGAGGATCAGGAATTCACCGTCCTTGATCGACAGTTCGATGTTCTTCAGGGTGTCCGGCAGGCCGGCCCCGTAGGTCTTGTTTACGTTGCGAAGTTCAAGCGTAGCCATGATTACCCCTTGACCGCGCCGGCCGTCAGCCCGCGCACGAAATACTTGCCTGCGACCACATAGACCAGCAGGGTCGGCAGGCCGGCGATCATCGCCGCTGCCATATCCACGTTGTATTCCTTGGCGCCGGTGCTGGTGTTGACCAGGTTGTTCAGCGCCACGGTGATCGGTTGCGAATCACCGCTGGAGAACACCACCCCGAACAGGAAGTCGTTCCAGATCTGGGTGAACTGCCAGATCAGGCAGACCATGATGATCGGCGTCGACATCGGCAGGATGATGCGGCGGAAAATCGTGAAGAACCCAGCGCCATCCAGGCGCGCAGCCTTGACCAGCGCATCGGGAATGCTCACGTAGTAGTTGCGGAAGAACAGCGTGGTGAACGCCAGACCGTAAACCACATGGACAAACACCAGGCCGGTGGTGGTGCTCGCCAGGCCCATCTTGCCGAGGGTGAACGAGGCCGGCAGCAGCACGGTCTGGAACGGCAGGAAGCAGCCGAACAGCAACAGACCGAAAAACAGTTGCGAACCCCGGAAACGCCACATCGACAGCACGTAACCGTTCAACGCACCGATGGCGGTGGAGATGATTACGGCCGGTACGGTGATCTTGATCGAGTTCCAGAAGTAGCCATCAACCGTGGCCCAGGCCTTGACCCAACCGATGCCGCTGACCACGGTCGGCCAGCTCAGCAGGTTGCCGGTGCTGATGTCTTCCGGGGTCTTGAAGCTGGTCAGCAACATGACCACCAGCGGCACCAGATAGAGAAACACCGCGAAGATCAGCACCGCGTAGATCGCGATACGGCTCAAGCTGATAGCGGGTTTGGCAGCAAGACTAGTCATTACGCTTGGTCCTCAGCTCGGAGTACAGGTAAGGCACGATGATCGCGAGGATCGCACCGAGCATCAGAATCGCACTGGCCGAGCCCATGCCCATCTGGCCGCGACTGAAGGTGAAGGAATACATGAACATCGCTGGCAGGTCGGAGGAATAACCCGGGCCACCGGCGGTCATTGCCGCAACGAGGTCGAAGCTCTTGATCGCGATGTGCGCAAGGATCATTACCGCACTGAAGAACACCGGACGAAGGCTTGGCAGCACGACTTTCCAGTAGATGCGCGGCATGCTCGCGCCGTCGATCTGCGCGGCACGGATGATCGATTGATCGACGCCACGCAGGCCGGCAAGGAACATCGCCATGATGAAGCCCGAGGCTTGCCACACAGCGGCGATCACCAGGCAATAAACCACTCGATCGGGGTCGATCAGCCAGTCCAGACGGAAGCCTTCCCAGCCCCAGTCACGCAACAATTTGTCCAGGCCCATGCCCGGGTTGAGCAGCCATTTCCACGCGGTACCGGTGACGATCATCGAGAGCGCCATCGGGTACAGGTAAATGGTGCGGATAAAGCCTTCGCGACGGATGCGCTGGTCGAGGAACACCGCCAGCAACACGCCGATCACCAGGGTGATGCCGATGAACATGCCGCCGAACACGGCGAGGTTCTTGCTCGCCACCCACCAGCGATCGTTGTCGAACAACCGCGCGTATTGCGCCAGGCCGGCCCACTTGTAGTTGGGCAGGAAGGTCGACGTGGTGAACGACAGAATGAACGTCCACAGGATGTAGCCATAGAAGCCCACCAGCACGATGAACATGCTCGGCGCCAGCACCAGTTTCGGTAGCCAGCGCTGCAATGCATCGAACGGCGAGGCCTTGCTGAACACAGCAACAGAACTCATGGGGAAATCCACAATAAGGGTTTACGAAAGCATTCCCCTTGTAGGAGTGAGCCTGCTCGCGATTGCGGTGTGTCAGTCACTCAGACGGTGGCTGACAGATTGCTATCGCGAGCAGGCTCACTCCTACAGGGGCCAAGCATTACTTGGCCGACTGAACTGCCGCGCCCAATTTCTTCGCGGCATCGGCCGGGTCGGCTTTCGGGTCGTTGATGTAGTTGGTGACTACGTCAAAGAACGCGCCCTGCACCGCCAGCGTGGTTGCCATGTTGTGCGCCATGCTTGGTTGCAGGCCGCCGGACTTGGCGTCCGCGAGGAAGTCCTTGGCAGCGGTCTGTGCGCAGGAATCGAAGCCGAGCTTGTCCATGTTGTTCAACATGTCGTTGCGCACCGGAATCGAGCCTTTGTTGATGCTGAAGACTTTCTGGAAGTTCTCACCCAGCACGACTTTGGCGATGTCCTGCTGACCGGCCGCAGTGCCTGCGTCCTTCTGCTTGAACACGGCCAGCGAGTCGATGTTGTAGGTGAACGCCTTGTCGGTGCCCGGGAACGCTACGCACTCGTAGTCCTTGCCGGCGACTTTCTTGGCGGCGGTCCATTCGGACTTGGCCCAGTCACCCATGATCTGCATGCCGGCCTTGCCGTTGATGACCTTGGCCGCTTCGAGGTTCCAGTCCTGGCCTTTGCCGTCAGCGTCCATGTAGGTCGCGACTTTCTTCAGCTCGGTGAGCGCCTTGACCATTTCCGGGCCGGTCAGCGCCTTGTTGTCGAGATCGACCAGGGCTTTCTTGTAGCCATCCACGCCCATGACCGAGAGCACCACGGCTTCGAACACGGTGCTGTCCTGCCAAGGCTGACCGCCGTGGGCCAGCGGAATGAAGCCCGCGGCTTTCAGCTTGTCGCCGGCGGCGTAGAACTCTTCGAGGGTGGTTGGATTCTTGGTGATGCCGGCTTTCTTGAAGACTTCCGGGTTGATCCACAGCCAGTTCACACGGTGAATGTTCACCGGCACGGCCACGTAATCACCGTCGTACTTCACGGTATCGGAGACTTTCTTGTCGAGCAGGCTGTCCCACTTTTCCGACTTGGCGACGTCTTTCAAAACGTCGGTGTCGAGCAGGCCGGTCGACGCCCATTCCTGGATGTCCGGACCTTTGATCTGCGCAACGCCAGGCGGGTTGCCGGCGACGGCGCGGCTCTTCAGCACGGTCATGGCAGTCGCACCGCCACCACCGGCGACAGCGCCGTCCTTCCAGGTGAAACCGTCTTTTTCGACTTGGGCCTTGAGCACATCGACGGCGGCTTTTTCACCACCGGAGGTCCACCAGTGCACGACTTCGACCGAACCTTTGGAGTCGGCAGCGGAGACACTGAGCGGCAGGATTGCGAGCGGGAACAGGGAGGCGACAGAAATGACAGTAGCGAGGCGAGAAATCGCATTCATTCGAGATGTACCTTTCTTGTTGTTATGCATTGCAAGTCTGGTGCTTGCGCTGCACGGAGTTTAAACAGAGCGTTTCGCTTCGCAGGTAACGAAGGGACGCGTAAATGTCACGACATGGTTACACAGGAACAGGCTGAGATAACCGCGCCAAAGCCGTGGCCATGCTCGGCGCCAGCGGCAACCGCGGAATCAGCACAGCCTGCCAGGCGTGATACAGATCGGGCTTGCCCGGCCAGATATCGGCGCTGGGCACATTCTGTGGATTGAGTTCGTGGTGCCAGCTGCCGTTGCAGCGGTCGATGAAATTCGTCTCACAGAATTCCCAGAACAGTCGGTACCAGGTTTCGTATTGCGCGTCGCCGGTGCGTTTGAGCAAGGCACTGGCGGCGGCGCTGGCTTCGGCATGCGTCCAGTGCAGGCGATGGCGAACGACGGCCTGGTTATCCCAGTCGAGGGTGTAGACGATGCCCGGCGCACCATCGACATCCCAGCCGTGACGGCAATTGTTTTCAAACAGCTTTTGCGCATCAAGGGCCAGCCAGCCCGGCGTGAGCATACCCGCCTGCCCCCGCGCGGCTTCGAGGTGCAGAAGCAATCGTGCCCACTCGAAACCGTGGCCCGGCGTGGTGCCATACGGACGGAAACCGTCAGCAGGATTGTCGTGGTTGTATTCGCGCAGCGGCTGCCAGTCACGGTCGAAGTGTTCGATGACCATGTAATCATTGGCCGCCGCGTGACCGTGGATCACCCGCTCAACGATGCGCTGAGCGCGCACCAGCCAGCGCGGATCTTCGGTGACATCGGCCAGCGCGAGGAATGCTTCGGTCGCGTGCATGTTGCTGTTGGCGCCGCGATAGGCTTCTTCTTCGCTCCAGTCGCGATTGAAGAATTCGCGCATGGCGCCCTCTTCTTCGCTCCAGAAATAAGTGTCGATGATGTCGATCGCGTCATCGAGCAAAGCCTGGGCGCCGGGCCGTTGCGCGACCACGGCAGAGCTGGCGGCGAGCGCGACAAAGGCGTGCAGGTAGGCGTTCTTGCCGGTGTTGTCGTCGCGATGCTGGGCAACCGCAAACCAGCCGCCATGCAGCGCATCACGCAGCGGCCCGCGCAGGGCGGCGATGCCGTGATCGATCAGCTCGGCGAACCCCGGCAGCCCATGAATGTGGGCCATGGCGAAGCTGTGGGTCATGCGCGCGGTGTTCATGGTTTCGGCTTGCGCGTGCGCCGGCAGACGGCCGCGCTCGTCGAGATTGCCGAAACCTTCTGGCAGCTTCGAGGCCTTGGCAAAATCCAGCAGACGCAGGCCTTCGGCGGCGAGCCACTGCTGATGACCAGGGGCATTCAGCCAACTGCTGAAGTCTGGGTGAAAGGTGTCCATGGAGTGACCCTTTTTTGTTGTTAGGACTGCGGGCAGTCTAAACAACGGGCCGGGGCGGGCTTGTAACGAAGGGGGCGGGGTTTGTCACTGGCTTGTGACACTAAAAGAACAAAAGCATCCTCACCCCAGCCCTCTCCCGGAGGGAGAGGGGGCCGACCGAGGCGTCTTGCGCTCTCCGTCGACCTGAACCATCGAGTCGATTATGGATTGGGCAATGCACCGGATCGACTCTGGATTCGACATCGCACGTTCAGGTCGGCGTATCCCTCAAATATCCCCCAATCGGTCCCCCTCTCCCTCCGGGAGAGGGCCAGGGTGAGGGGCTTTTCGGGATTAATCCACAGACCGCGGCAACTGCAACGTCACCCGCAACCCGCCTTCACGCAGGTTCTGCAGCGTCACCTCACCGCCATGGCTATGGGCAATGTTGCGCGCAATACCCAGACCGAGTCCGTAGCCATGCTGCTGCCCCGCCAGGCGGAAGTGGGGTTCGAACACCTGCTCCAACCGTTGCTGCGGCACGCCCGGGCCTTCATCGTCGACGTGCAAGACGAACGCGCTGTCATCGTCATCGATGTGCAGGTGCGCGTTCTGTCCGTATTTCAAGGCGTTGTCGATCAGGTTGCCGATGCAGCGCTTGAGCGCCAGCGGCTTGCCCGGATACGCCGACAGCGCGCGCCCATGCTGGGTTACGCGACCGTTGCCATTCGGCGCCAGGTACGGCTCGACCAGACAATCGAGGACATGGTTGAGATCCACCGGCTCGATGTTCTCGTGGATGTCGGTGTCTTTCACGCATTGCAACGCGCCTTTGACCAGCAGCTCCAGCTCATCCAGATCGCGGCCGAACTTGGCTTGCAGCTGTTCGTCCTCGAGCAGCTCGACGCGCAAACGCAAGCGGGTGATCGGCGTGCGCAAGTCGTGGGAAATCGCGCTGAACAACTGGCTGCGCTCGGTCAGGTAGCGGCTGATGCGTTCGCGCATGGTGTTGAACGCGCGCCCGACTTCGACCACTTCACTGCCGCCGCCCTCCGCCACTGGCTCGACGTCGGCGCCCAGCGACAGATCCCGCGCTGCCCGCGCCAGACGCTTGAGCGGCCGGCTCTGCCAGTGCACCAGCAGGCCGATGAACAACAACAGAAAGCCGCTGGTCAGGACGATGAACCACACCTGCTGCGCCGGCAGGCCTTGCTCTTCGAGACTGGTGTAGGGCTCGGGCAGCAACGAGGCGATGTACAACCACTCGCCCGGGGCCATCTGAATTTGAGTGACCAGCACCGGCGGATTCACCGGTTCAAGCGTCAACGCGTAATGCGCCCAGGAGCGCGGCAATTCATCGAGTTTCAGTCCGGCGTTGAAAATGCGCAGGTCTTCGGGACTGACAAAGGTCACCGAAATATCCGTATCATGGCCCAGCGACTGGCGCAGCACTTCATCCACCGCTTGCATCACCGCGGCCTTGCGCGGCGTCACTGGCAGCACGTCCATGCCCAAGGGCTTGTCGTTGAGGGTCACGACAAACCGGGTGCCGCCCATGCTGCGCAATTGATCGAGCACCAGCGGTCGATAGGCCACCGGCAAGGAACGGAAATAACTGACGCTGGCGGTCATCGAATGGGCCAGGCTGCGGGCGCTGGTGACCAGGCCTTCGAGCTGGGTGGCGCGCAACTGCGAAACCCAGATCACACTCGACAGCGTCTGTGCGAACAGCACCGCCAGCAGGGTCAGCAGCAACATCCGCCCGAGCAGCGAACGCGGCACCGGAATGCGGTTGGCGAACTTGCGCAGTGACTCAGTGAGCATTGCCGGCAACCACATTGGCTGCCAACTGGTAACCGCTGCCACGCACGGTGCGGATCAGCCGTGGCGGTTTTTCAGTGTCGCGCAGGCGTTGGCGCAAACGGCTGACGGCCATGTCGACGATGCGATCGAGCGGCATCAGATCGCGGCCACGGGTGGCGTTGCCGATGGTGTCGCGGTCGAGGATTTGCTGCGGGTGATCGAGGAACAGTTTCAGCAGGGCGAAATCGGCGCCGGAGAGGATCACCTCTTCACCGTCAGTGTGGAACAGCCGATGGCTGACCGTGTCCAGGCGCCAGTCGTCAAAGGCCAGCACTTCGCTGCCGCTGCGTTCGTGGGCGAATTGCGCACGGCGCAGCAAAGCCTTGATTCGCGCTTGCAGTTCGCGCGGGCTGAACGGTTTGCCGAGGTAGTCATCGGCGCCGAGTTCGAGACCGATCACGCGGTCGGCTTCGTCGGAACTGGCGGTCAGCATGATGATCGGCACCTGCGCCTGACGCGGATGCTGACGTACCCAACGGCACAGGCTGAAGCCGTCTTCGTCGGGCAGCATGACATCGAGGATCACCAGATCGCTCGGCGCCTCGTTGAGCGCCTGACGAAAACCGGCGCCATCGGCGGTGGCCCGCACCTGAAACCCGGCGCGGGTCAGGTAGGTTTCCAGCAACTCGCGTATTTCCTGGTCGTCATCGACCAACAATATCGACTTGTTGACTGAGCTCACTTCGAAGGCATCCTTGTTGTTGGAGTTGGGGCGGATTATGCCTTAAGCGCTGATTTTACAAACACCACAAAACCACTGTGGGAGCGAGCCTGCTCGCGATAGCGGTTTCACATACAACGGATTCGTTGACTGATGTACCGCTATCGCGAGCAGGCTCACTCCTACAGTTGACCGTATTTCAGGGTCGAGTTGCTTGATCCAGCGCGACGCCGGCGCCCACCAGGCCGGAATACGGTGCCGTCACCAGCCACACCGGGATGCCTTTGAAGTAGTCGCTCATGCAGCCCTTGTCGGCGAAGCAGCGAGCGAAGCCGCTTTCGAGGAAGAAATCGGCGAAGCGTGGAATCACCCCACCGACGATAAACACGCCGCCGCGCGCGCCGGTGGTGAGCACGTTGTTACCGGCGACGCGACCGAGCCAGCAGCAGAACTGCTCGAGCACTTCCAGAGCAATCGGGTCACCGGCAAGACCGGCGGCAGTGATGGCTTCCGGCGTCTCGAGCGTCGGCTCATGGCCATCCACCGCACAGATCGCCCGGTACAGCCGCGGCAGGCCGCCGCCGCTCAATGCGGTTTCCGCGCTGACATGGCCGATCTCGTTGTGGATGTGCTGCCACAATTGCGTTTCCCGCGGGCTGCTCAGTGGCAGATCGACGTGGCCGCCCTCGCCCGGCAGCGCAGCAAAGCGACCTTCGCCGAGATCGAGCAAGGTGCCGACACCCAGGCCAGTGCCCGGGCCGATCACCACCGCCGGGCGCAACGGCTCCGGCGTGCCTTCGCAGACCACGCGGAATTCGCCCGGCTGCAAACGAGTCATGCCCAGTGCCATCGCCGAGAAGTCGTTGGTCAGCAACAATTGGTCGACCTGCAAGGTCTTGCAGAACGCGCTGCGACTCAGCCGCCAGTGATTGTTGGTGAACTTGAATTCGTCGCCGCTCACCGGTCCCGCCACCGACAGGCACACCGAACCGATTGAACCCGGCGCCAGGCCAAGCCCGCTCAGGTACAGGCCGATCGCCTCTTCCGGCGTGGCGAAGTCGGCCGTGGCCAGCACCTGAACCGATTGCAGTTGCTGGTTTTGCCACAACGCGAAACGCGCGTTGGTGCCTCCGATGTCACCGACCAAAGCCAGTTTCAATTAAGCGTCTCCAGGGCAGAAGTGAAGGCGCTGGCGCCCTGCTCCGCCGAGCTGAAGGCCATGCGCATGAAGCCAAACAGCTCGCGGCCGCTGCCAATGTTGTTGCCCAACAGGCCCTTGGCAGGTTCGCGCGCTGCAAATTCGGCGGCGTCGACCTTCAGTTCCAAGGTGCCTTTGACGCCATCGACGCGGATGATATCGCCCTCTTGCACCCGCGCCAAAGCACCACCGACATAAGCTTCGGGGCTGACGTGAATCGCCGCCGGGATTTTCCCTGACGCGCCGGACATGCGCCCGTCAGTGACCAGCGCGACTTTGAAGCCGCGATCCTGCAGCACGCCGAGGAACGGCGTCATCTTGTGCAGCTCCGGCATGCCGTTGGAACGCGGGCCCTGGAAGCGCATCACCGCGACAAAATCCTTCTCCAGCAGACCGGCCTTGAACGCATCGGCCAGATCCTGCTGATCCTGGAAGACCATCGCCGGTGCTTCGACGATCTGGTTTTCCAGCGCGACGGCAGACACTTTCATCACGCCGCGACCGAGATTGCCTTCCATCACCCGCAGTCCGCCTTCTTGCGAGAACGCACGGGACACCGGACGGAGGATGTTTTCGTCGAGGCTGTCAGTCGGGCCTTCGCGCCAGACCAGCTCACCGTTATCGAGGAACGGTTCCTTGGTGTACTGGCTCAGGCCATGACCGAGCACGGTGTTGACGTCTTCGTGCAGCAGACCGGCGCCGAGCAGTTCGCGAATCAGGAACGACATGCCGCCGGCGGCCTGGAAGTGATTGATGTCAGCTTTGCCGTTCGGGTAGACGTGGCTCAGAGTCGGCACGACTTCGGAGAGGTCGGCCATGTCTTGCCAGGTCAGTTGAATGCCCGCGGCCATGGCGATGGCCGGCATGTGCAGGGTGTGGTTGGTCGAGCCGCCAGTGGCGTGCAGGGCAACGATGGAGTTGACCAGTGCCTTCTCGTCGACGATTTCGCCGATCGGCATGAAGTTGCCGTTCTGCTTGGTCAGGCGCGTGACCTGATGCGCGGCTTCGCGGGTCAGCGCGTCGCGCAGCGGTGTGTTCGGGTTGACGAAAGACGCGCCCGGCAAGTGCAGGCCCATGACTTCCATCAGCAACTGATTGGTGTTGGCGGTGCCGTAGAACGTGCAGGTGCCCGGGCTGTGGTAGGACTTCATCTCCGATTCCAGCAGCTCTTCACGGGTGGCCTTGCCTTCGGCGTACTTCTGGCGGACGTCGGCTTTTTCCTTGTTGGAAATCCCCGAAACCATCGGCCCGCCCGGGACAAAGATCGTTGGCAAATGACCGAAGCGCAGCGAGCCCATCATCAGGCCCGGAACAATCTTGTCGCAGATGCCGAGCATCAGCGCACCGTCGAACATGTTGTGCGACAGCGCCACGGCGGTCGACATGGCGATCACTTCGCGACTTGGCAGGCTCAGCTCCATGCCCGGCTCGCCCTGGGTCACGCCGTCACACATCGCCGGAGTGCCGCCGGCGAACTGGCCGACCGAGCCGATCTCGCGCAGGGCGTTCTTGATCTGTTGTGGGAAAACTTCGTATGGCTGATGCGCCGAAAGCATGTCGTTATACGAAGACACAATGGCGATGTTTGCCGAGTTCATCATCCGCAGGCTGTGCTTGTCTTCCGTGCCGCACCCGGCCACGCCGTGGGCGAAGTTGGCGCATTGCAGCTTGCCGCGCATCGGGCCGTCGGTGGCAGCGCCGCGAATCAATGCAAGGTAAGCCTGACGCGTGGCGCGGCTGCGGGCGATAAGCCGTTCGGTGACCTCAAGAACGCGGGGATGCATGTGTAGAACTCCAGGCTAACGGATGTGGCGACCTGATTGTCTATGCTGGTCAAACGCCGTTGTTGTTGGAATGACAGACGGCTTTTTTGACCATTCGGACCAGTTGATTCAGGTCACTCGTTGTAGATAAAACAAAATATTGCCACTAAAAAGGCTTGTTTTCTATTTTTATGCGAATAATCTTGTAATTCCAACAACAAAACGACGGCGGCGCTGTTCCATGACTCTTCGAATCGCAATCAATGGTTTTGGCCGCATCGGCCGTAATGTCCTGCGCGCACTGTATACCCAAGGCTATCGTCAAGACCTGCAGATCGTCGCGATCAACGATCTGGGTGACAGTTCGATCAATGCCCATCTGCTCAAATATGACACCGTCCACGGCACGTTCGACGCCGAAGTGGCCCACGATAACGAAAGCCTGACGGTCAATGGCGACCGCATCGCGGTCAGCGCCATTCGCAACCCGGCCGACCTGCCATGGGCCGCGGAAAAGATCGACGTGGTCTTCGAATGCACCGGTCTGTTCACCGACCGTGCCAAAGCCGCCGCGCACATCAGCGCCGGCGCCCGCAAAGTGATCATCTCGGCCCCGGCCAAAGGCGCCGACGCCACTGTCGTGTACGGCGTCAACCACGACATTCTGCGCCAGTCGCACCAGATCATCTCCAACGCTTCGTGCACCACCAACTGCCTCGCGCCAGTGGCGCAGGTGCTGCATCGCGAGCTGGGCATCGAGAGCGGTCTGATGACCACCATCCACGCCTACACCAACGACCAGAACCTCACCGACGTCTATCACAGCGACCCGTACCGCGCCCGTTCGGCGACGCAGAACATGATCCCGAGCAAGACCGGCGCAGCCGAAGCGGTGGGCCTGGTGCTGCCGGAACTGGCCGGCAAACTGACCGGCATGGCCGTGCGCGTACCGGTGATCAACGTGTCGCTGGTCGACCTCACCGTGCAACTGAAGAAAGAAGCCAGCGCCGACGAAGTCAACGCCCTGCTGAAAGCGGCCAGCCAGCATTCGAAAATCCTCGGTTACAACACCTTGCCGCTGGTTTCCAGCGATTTCAACCACAACCCGCTGTCGTCGATCTTCGACGCCAACCACACCAAAGTCAGCGGCAAGTTGCTCAAGGTGCTGGCCTGGTACGACAACGAATGGGGCTTCTCCAACCGCATGCTGGATAACTGCCTGGCGTTGTGTAACGCGGAATAATTGCGGGTATCCCCAAACCTGTGGGAGCGAGCCTGCTCGCGAAAGCTTTCTGCCAGTCGATATGGATTGACTGACACGACGCCTTCGCGAGCAGGCTCGCTCCCACAGGGACATGCATTGCAATCGATGAAATCAGCACTTGACCATTCAGTCAGATGATAAGCATTATCATTCGCTCGAAATGGATCAGGTCCTCCCGTGAGTCAATCGCGCTTCAACCACGTCTTCCTCGCCCAGCGCACTTCCCTGCTGCGCACGCTGGAACGGATGGTCAACAATCACAGCACCGCTGAGGACCTGTTGCAGGAGACTTACCTGCGCGTGACCCGGGCGTTGAGCGAGCGGGCCATCGATCACCTTGAACCCTTTGTCTTCCAGACCGCGCGTAACCTGGCACTGGACCATTTGCGTGCGCGTAAGATCCATGCGCGAACCATGGTCGATGACGTGCCGCAGGACGTGGTGCAGAGCATAGCCGCACCGGCCAGCAGCGCCGAAGACGCCGCCCATGCCGAACAACTGCTGGAGCGTTTGAACGTGAGCCTCAGTCAACTCAGCCCGCGCCAGCAGCAGATCTTCATCCTCAGTCGCCTGCACGGGCACAGCTATCAGGAAATCGCCGACGAACTGAACGTGTCGCTGAGCACCGTGCAGAAAGAACTGAAACTGATCATGTCGATCTGCATCGGCGTCGCACAACGACATGAAGGCAGCGGCAAGATATAAGCTGCAAGCTGCAAGTAAAAACAAAAAGCAGTAACGCACTCCGGCTTGCAGCTTGCAGCTTGAAGCTGGAAACTGCTTCGCCAGAAGCCTTGAGGAACCACCGTGACGGACACCCACCGCCCGCCTTCGCCCGATTCGGCGCGGGACGCTGCAGCAGCAATGGACCAGGCGCTGGACTGGCTCATCGTGCTCGGCAGCCCGGACGAGGAACAGACCCGGCAATTTCATGCCTGGCTGGCGGCGGATCCGTTGAATGCCGAAGTTTTCGCCAAGGCCCAGGCGATCTGGGATGGCCCGCAAGTGGTGCTGTGCGCCCAGGCCCTGGCAGCGAAACCGGCGAAAGTCACTGTCCTGCAACGTCTGCGTCCGCACTGGAAACCGCTGGCCAGCGCTGCGGTGTTGATCCTCGGTCTGTTCAGTTTCAGCAACCTGCCGATGCGCCTGCAGGCCGATCACCTGACCGTGGTCGGCGAGCGCCAGCGCCTGCAATTGGAGGACGGCTCGAAAGTGCTGCTCAACACCAATTCGGCATTCTCCAGCACCATCAATGACCAGCAACGCGTGGCCCGACTGTTTCAGGGCGAGGCGTTTTTCGAGATCGCCAGCGGGCGCAATCAGCCGCTGGAGATCGATGCGGGGCCGGTAACGGCCAGTGTGCACGACACCGCATTCGCCGTGCGCTACCTCGACGGGGTCGCGCTGGTGAATGTGCAGCGTGGCGATGTCGATCTGCGCGCCACCCACAACGATGCCCGCGTGCGCTTGCGTGCCGGGGAAAGCATTCGGATCGGTCCCAACGGATTTGATCGTCCGGCCAAGCTCGACGCCAATGCGGATCTGGCGTGGATTGAAGGCCGTCTGGTGTTCGAGAACTGTCCGCTCAATCAGGTGCTGGCCGAGCTGCGCCGCTACTACCCGGGCTGGATCATCAACAACAACGAACAACTGGCCGACGTCGCCGTCACCGGCAATTACCGTCTCGACCAGCCGCTCGACGTGGTGCGCTCCCTCGCCCACATCACCTCGGCACGCCTGCAGGAATTCCCCGCGCTGGTGATCTTGAACTGAATGAGAATTATTTTTACTCGATAGCCAACAGCAGTACGTCTCGTTATAGCCAATGCAATTGATTCGCATCTAACCATGCCGATCAGCACCTATAAAGATTCGTGCGACACGGAGCGCTATCGATGTCCTCACGCCTTACCCGCCAGACTTCCTCCCCTTCCCGCGTACTGTCGCTGCTGACTGCGGCGATTCTCATGGCCGGCACCGCGCCGCTGCTCGCAGCCACCGAGCAACCGGCGCGCAACATGGGCGACTACGCGTTCGCCATCGGCCAGCAACCGCTGGTTTCAGCGCTGAATGCCTTTACCGCCGTGACCGGTTGGCAGGTCGGCTTGCCGGCAGAGCTGGGTCAGAACGTTTCGTCGCCCGGCGTGCGCGGTTCGCTGCCACCGGAGAAAGCCCTCGAGCGCCTGTTGGTGGGGACCAACCTGAGCTTCCGCAAGCTGAGCAGCAACAACGTCGTGCTGGAAAAACGCGGCAGCAGCGGAACGCTGAATCTCGATCAGGTGACGATCAGCGCGACGCGTCAGGAACAGTCGGTCAACAGCGTGCCTTCGACAGTCAGCGTGCAGGATCGCCAAGAGCTCGACCGCAACAACGTCAACACCATCAAGGATCTGGTGCGCTACGAGCCGGGCGTTTCCGTTGGCGGTGCCGGTCAGCGTGGCGGCATCAGCGGCTATAACATTCGTGGTATCGACGGCGACCGCATCCTGACCCAGGTCGACGGCGTGGAAATCCCCAACGGTTTCTTCAACGGTCCGTACGCCAAGAGCCAGCGCAATTACGTCGACCCGGAAATCGTCAAGCGCGTGGAAATCCTCCGCGGCCCGGCCTCGGTGCTGTACGGCAGCAACGCCATCGGCGGCGCGGTCAGCTATTACACGCTGGACGCCGACGACATCATCAAACCGGGCAAGGATGTCGGCGCACGTTTGAAAAGCGGTTACAGCTCCGCCGACGACAGCTGGCTGAAATCCGCCACCGTCGCCGGGCGCAGCGGTGAGTTCGACGGTCTGCTGCATTACAGTCAGCGCGACGGCCACGAAACCGAATCCTTCGGCAGCCACAACGGCACTGGCCTTGCGCGCACCGCGGCGAACCCGGAAGACGTCCGTGCGACCAACGTGCTGGCCAAGCTCGGCTGGAACTACAACGACGATTCCCGCCTGGGCCTGACCTACGAAAAGTACAAGGACGACCGCGACACCGATCAGAAAAGTGCCTACGGCGGCCCGTACTTCAACGGCGCCCCGACCATCCCCGACAGCGTACTGCCTGGCGGCATGTACCAGTGGCGCACTGGCAACGACACCATCACCCGCGAGCGTTTCGGCATCGACCATTCGTTCGCCCTCGACAGCCTGCTGGCAGATAACGTGAAGTGGAGCCTCAATCACCAGATCGCCAAGACCGACCAGAGCACCGAAGAGGATTACTTCCCGATGACCCGCAGGGTGCTGCGTACCCGCGACACGATCTACCAGGAAAAACAGTGGGTGTTCGACGCGCAACTGGACAAGGCTTTCGCCATCGGTGATACCGATCATCTGCTGACTTACGGCACCACGATCAAGCAGCAGAAAGTCACCGGCTCGCGCAGCGGCGACGGCTCATGCCTGGCAGTCGGTCGCGGCTGCACGGCGATTGGCGCGACCAGCGCGGCGGACGTGCTGGCCAAGGCCAGCGACTTCCCCGATCCGACCATCAACACCTACAGCCTGTTTGCCCAGGATCAGATCAGTTGGAACGACTGGACCTTCCTGCCGGGTCTGCGCTACGACTACACCCAGCTCAAGCCGCACATCACTGAGGAGTTCCTCAACACCGTAAACGCCGACGGCCAGGGCACGGTCAGCGACAAGAACAAGACCTGGCACAAAGTCTCGCCGAAATTCGGCCTGACCTATGCGCTGACGGAACACTACACCTGGTACGGCCAGTACGCCGAAGGCTTCCGCACGCCGACGGCGAAAGCGCTGTACGGGCGTTTCGAGAACAACACCAGCGGCTACACCGTCGCGCCCAACTCCGACCTTGAGCCGGAAAAGAGCAAAGGCTTCGAAACCGGCCTGCGCGGGAATTTCGAGCAGGGTTCGTTCGACGTCGCGGTGTTCTATAACAAGTACCGCGACTTCATCAACGAAGACGCAGTCAAGCCGGGTGACGATCAGCTGACCTTCCAGAGCAACAACATCAAGCGCGCCACCATCAAGGGCGCGGAAGTCAAAGGTCGTTTGAACCTGGATGCATTCGGTGCGCCGCAGGGCCTGTATACCCAGGGCTCGATCGCTTACGCCTACGGCCGCAACAACGACAACGGCGAACCGATCAACAGCGTCAATCCACTGACCGGCGTGTTCGGCCTGGGTTACGACCAGGACACCTATGGCAGCCTGCTGAGCTGGACCGTGGTGAAGAAAAAGGACCGTGTCGACGACAGCAACTTCAAATCGCCGGACGGCGTCAGCAGTCAGTTCAAGACCCCGGGCTTCGGCATTCTCGATCTGGCCGGCTATTACAAAGTCAGCGACGACGTCACCGTCAGCGGCGGCATCTACAACCTCACCGACAAAAAATACTGGCTGTGGGACGACGTGCGCGGTTACGACAGCGTCGGCGAAGCCTCGGTGACGCAACCGGCCAACCTCGATCGCCTGACCCAACCGGGGCGCAACTTTGCGATCAATCTGATCTGGGACATCTGATCGGCCCGGCCTCACTGCGCTTAGCGGCGCAGTGAGTTTTTTTACTGTCCGGCGCCCGCCCGTACGTCTTGTTATCAAGCGCCTCATTTATCAAGGACACATCATGACTGCCTCGGAAAAAGCCCTGCGTTCGCAACGCCTGAACCAGATCACCCATGAGCCGCACAGCAAACTCGACGCGCTGGTCAAAGCCCACGCGCCGTTCGAAAGTCGCGCCAGCTTCGCCCGTTTCGTCGTCGCGCAATACCTGTTCCAGGCGGAACTGGTCGAGCTGTACAACGACGCTGAACTGACTGCGATCGTCCCTGACCTGCCGGCCCGTTGCCGCGCCGAAGCGGCCAAGGCTGACCTCGCCGACCTCGATACCGACGTCCCGGCCCCAGTGGCTGGCGCGCTGAAAAACCCGAGCAAGGCGCGGGCGCTGGGCTGGATCTTCGTGTCGGAGGGCTCCAAGCTCGGCGCGGCGTTCCTGATCAAGCGCGCCGTGGCGCTCGACTTGAGCGAAACCTTCGGCGCCCGGCATTTGGCTGAACCGCAAGGTGGCCGCGCCGAGGGCTGGAAAAGCTTCGTACGCACCCTCGACGCGTTGCCGTTCACGGCAGAGGAAGAGGCCGAAGTGGAGCAAGGCGCACTGGACGCGTTCAACCGCTTCACCGTGCTGCTGGAACGGGCTTATGCGACAGAAGCCGAACCTGCCTGACACACCGCCATTTCCCTCTGTAGGAGTGAGCCTGCTCGCGATAGCGTCCTTTCATTCAACATCGATGTCGACTGATACATTGCTATCGCGAGCAGGCTCACTCCTACAGGGGACTGCGTAAGTCTGTAAGATCCCCGTTCCGCTCCAGAAGCCACCTCGAGCCCATGCCCGCACCTGCCTCTTCGAAACTCGCCCGTCTGCTGTTCGCCCTGCTGGCCTATGTCAGCCTCGGCATTGGCCTGATCGCCATCGTCGTGCCCGGTCTGCCGACCACCGAGTTCATCCTCCTTGCCGCGTGGGCCGCGACCCGCAGTTCGCCACGCCTGAGTGCCTGGCTGGAAAACCATCGTCTGTTCGGGCCGATCCTCAGTAACTGGCGCAACGGCAAGATCATCGCGCGCAAGGCCAAGGTCAGTGCCACCGTGAGCATGCTGCTATGCGCAACATTGATGCTGGTGCTGCTCGATCACGGCTGGCCGATTTATCTGGCAATGGTCGGCATGGGCCTGGGCAATCTGTGGATCTGGTCGCGCCCGGAAGCGCCCGCTGCTGTCGCGAAACATCCCTGTAATTAAAGATTTTTCAGCACTTCCCCCTGCGCAAACGTTTAGCGGCGACCGTCCGTCGGCGGGCGCCTCATGCCGTCTCGCTCGACGCCGATCAGCATTGAATGGCGCTGAATGGATTTGGCAAACCGGGCTGCGGCCCAGGCCACCTGTCTATTTCATTCGCGAGATCGCCCCATGTTCGACGCTCTGTCCATTCGCCTGAAAATCGTCCTGCTCTCCGGCCTGTGCCTGCTCGGAGTGGTGGCGCTGATTGTCAGCATGAACATCTACCAGACCAACCAGAACGACGAACTGGTCAGTCAATCCAGCAACCAGTTGCTCACCGCCAGCGTGCAGAACCTGCTGCAGGCCAAGGCCGCCGAACAAGCGGTGCGGGTGCAGAAAACCTTTGGCGAAAGCCTGCTGGTGGTCACCGCCCTCGCCGACCAGATCAAGGATCTGCGGACGATGGCGGCCAAGCGTTCACTCGAACCAGGCGCGGTTCGTGAAGAGTTGAACCAGAGCCTGAAAACCGCGTTCGAGCGCAACGATAAAGTCCTCGGTATCTGGCTGGCCTTCGAACCCAACGGCCTCGACGGCAAGGACAGCGAGTTCGCCAACGACGCCGCGCGGCAGTCCAACGAGGCCGGGCGCTTCGCCTCCTACTGGAGCCGTGCCGCCGGCGCCGCGCTGAATACGATCATGGTCGAAGATGACCTGACCAAGACCACCCTCAGCGTCAGCGGCACGCCGTACAACAGTTGGTACACCTGCCCTCGCGACAACAAGCGCACCTGCCTGCTCGACCCGTATGCCGACACCGTCGGTGGCAAGGAAATGCTCATGACGACCATTTCCGTGCCAGTGATGGTCGACGGCAAAGCGATCGGCGTGGTCGGTGTCGACATCGCCCTAGACGCGCTGCAAGCCGCCGCCGTCGACTCGCAACGCAGCCTGTTCAACAACGCCGGGCATATGCTGATCGTTTCCGGCAGCGGCGTGCTGGCGGCCGACAGTGCTGACGCGACGCGGGTCGGCAAAAAGATCAGTGACACCCTCGGCGCTGACGGCAAGGACGTATTGCAATTGGTCGGCAGCGGCACGGCGAAAATTCTTGAACAGGGCGAGCTGATTCGCGCGGTTTACCCGGTTGATCCGATCGGCAATTCGCGGGCCTGGGGCGTGGTCATTGACCTGCCCAAACAAGTGCTGCTGGCTGACTCGGTGAAGCTGCAAGCGGTGCTGGATGATGCGCAGGAAACCGGCGTGATCACTGCTCTGCTGGTCGCCGTGGTGGCCGGTCTGGTCGGCCTGCTGCTGATCTGGCTCACCGCCTCCGGGGTCACCCGTCCGATCAACAGTGTCGCCGAAATGCTGAAGAACATTGCCAGCGGCGAAGGCGATCTGACCCAGCGTCTGAACTACAGCAAGAAAGACGAACTGGGCGAGTTGGTGAACTGGTTCAACCGCTTTCTCGACAAGCTGCAGCCGACCATCGCGCAGATCAAACAGAGCATCACCGAAGCCCGTGGCACGGCTGATCAGTCTTCGGAAATTGCCCGGCAGACCAGCGAAGGCATGCAGGTGCAGTTCCGCGAAATCGATCAGGTCGCCACCGCGTCCAACGAAATGAGCGCCACCGCCCACGATGTCACCAACAGTGCCTCGAACGCCGCCAATGCGGCCAAAGGTGCCGACCAGTCGGCCAAGGACGGCATGGCGATCATCGAACGCAGCACCCGCGACATCAATCAACTGGCCGATGAAGTCAGCAAAGCGGTGACCGAAGTCGAAGCGCTGGCGGTCAACAGCGAGCAGATCGGCTCGGTGCTGGAAGTGATCCGCAGCATCGCCGAACAGACCAACCTGCTGGCCCTCAACGCTGCTATCGAAGCCGCCCGCGCCGGCGAAAGCGGTCGCGGTTTTGCCGTGGTCGCCGACGAGGTGCGCAACCTGGCCAAGCGCACGCAGGATTCGGTGGAAGAAATCCGCGTGGTCATCGAGCGCATCCAGACCGGCACCCGTGGCGTGGTCGCGACCATGCACTCGAGCCAGACCCAGGCGCACAACAACGCCGGGCAGATCCGCCAGGCGGTCGATGCACTGGGCAAGATCAGCGACGCGGTGACGGTGATCAGCGACATGAACCTGCAGATCGCCAGTGCTGCCGAAGAGCAGAGCGCAGTGGCCGAAGAGGTCAACCGCAACGTCTCGGCGATTCGCACCGTGACCGAAACCCTGACCGAACAAGCCACGGAATCAGCGGCGATCAGCAGCCAGCTCAACAGCCTGGCGAGCCAGCAGATGAAATTGATGGATCAGTTCCGCGTGTAACAATCCAGCATAAATCCCTGTGGGAGCGAGCCTGCTCGCGAAGAGGTCGTCATATCCAAAATCAGTGTTGACTGACACGACGCCTTCGCGAGCAGGCTCGCTCCCACAGGGAACGGGTTCACATCCTGGTTTCATCTAAACCGCGATTTTTTTGCACTATCATCCCCCTCTCGCTCAGGAGGGCTTCGATGACTGATCTGCTTACGTCCATCCAGACCGCACTCGACCTGCCGCGCACGCCAATCCCCTTCAACGGTGACGGCGCGCTGCCCTCGGCGTTCGCGGTCACCGAGCTGGCCTGCGCCAGCATCGCCGCTGCCGGGCAAGCGGTCAGCGAATTGCTCCACCAGCAGACCGGTGACATGCCCGCCGTTGCGGTCGACCGACGTCTGGCCTCGTTCTGGTTCTCCACCTCGCTGCGCCCGATCGGCTGGCAAGTGCCGCCGCTGTGGGATCCGGTCGCCGGCGACTATGCCACCCGGGACGGCTGGATCCGCCTGCACACCAACGCCCCGCATCACCGCGCCGCCGCTGAACGGGTGCTTGGCGCCTGCGCCGACCGTGCAGCAATGGCGGCGAAAGTTGCGCAATGGGCAAGTACGGATCTGGAACAAGCGGTGGTCGACGCCCAGGGTTGCGCCGCTGAAATGCGCAGTTGGGCGCAGTGGCAGCAGCACCCGCAAGGGCTGGCAGTGAATGCTGAGCCGTTGGTGCATTTCATTGCGCAGACAGACGAACACCGCGCCGAATGGCAAGGTTCGATCGCGCGACCACTGGCCGGGATCAAGGTGCTCGATCTGACCCGCGTGCTCGCCGGCCCCACCGCCAGCCGCTTGCTCGCCGGGCTGGGCGCCAATGTGCTGCGCATCGATCCGCCGAGCTGGAACGAACCCGGCGTGGTTCCGGAGATGACCGTCGGCAAACATTGCGCGCGGCTGGACCTGCAGACTCCAGCGGATCGCGCAGTGTTCGAAGGTTTGTTGCAAGACGCCGACATCCTGCTGCACGGCTATCGTGCCGACGCTCTGGAACACCTCGGCTTTGGTGTTGAGCGCCGTCGACAACTGGCACCCGGTCTGATCGATGTCTGCCTCAACGCCTACGGCTGGAGCGGCCCGTGGCAGAACCGCAGGGGCTTCGACAGCCTGGTGCAGATGAGCAGCGGCATCGCCGAGGCCGGACAGCGCTGGAAGCACAGCGATAAACCGACGCCGTTGCCAGTGCAGGCGATGGATCATGCGACCGGGTATCTGATGGCGGCGAGTGCGATCAGGCTGCTGACTGAACGCCTGGCCAAAGGTCGCGGGGGTTCGGCGCGGCTGTCGCTGGCGCGCACGGCGAAGCTGTTGGTCGAGCATGGCCAGGGATCGGATGAAGCATTGCGTGGCGAAGATGTGCAGGATCAGGATTCGGCGCTTGAGCACACAGCGTGGGGCCCGGCGCGGAGGTTGCGCGTGCCGGTGCAGATCAGCGGGGTGGCGGTGCGGTGGGATTTGCCGGCGACGGAGTTGGGCTCGCATTCTGCGCAGTGGCTCTAGAAGAAGCCCCTCACCCCAGCCCTCTCCCGGAGGGAGAGGGGGCCGACCGAGGTGTCTTGCGCTATACGTCGACCTGAAAAAACCAGTCGATTATGGATTCGGTAAAGGTCTTTCACGTCGGCGTAATTCGCCAATATCCCCCGGTCGGCCCCCTCTACCTCCGGGATAGGGCTGGGGTGAGGGGCTGCTTTTCAGATCACAACGCCAACACCCCGCTATACAACCCATACGCCGCCAGCCCCGCGCCAATCACCACGCAGGCAAAAATCCCTTTCTCCACCGTGGTAAAAACCGGCTGGCCCTGTTCATGCTTGGCCTTGGCAAACAGAATCACCCCGGGGGCGTACAACAGCGCCGACAGCAGCAGATACTTCACCCCGCCGGCGTACAACAGCCACACCGCGTAAATCAGTGCGATGCCGCCAATCAGCAGATCCTTGGTGCGTTCGGCGGAGGCGTGTTCGTACGTTTCGCCACGCCCGCTGAGCAGCACCGCGTACGCCGCCGACCACAGATACGGCACCAGAATCATCGACGACGCCAGATAGATCAGACTGGTGTAAGTACCCGCCGAGAACAGCGTGATCAGCAGGAAAATCTGGATCATCGCGTTAGTCAGCCACAACGCGTTGACCGGTACGTGATTGTTGTTTTCCTTCTTCAGGAACGCCGGCATGGTCTTGTCCTTGGCCGTGGCGAAGAGGATTTCTGCGCACAGCAGAGCCCACGACAGCAACGCGCCCAACAGGGAAATCGCCAGCCCGACGCTGATCAGCAACGCGCCCCACGGCCCGACGATGTGTTCGAGCACCGCCGCCAGTGAAGGGTTCTGCAGATTGGCCAGTTCCGGCTGGCTCATGATCCCCAGCGACAGCACATTGACCAGCACCAGCAGCGCCAGCACGCCGATGAAACCGATCACCGTGGCGCGACCGACATCGCTGCGTTTTTCGGCACGGGCGGAGTAGACGCTGGCGCCTTCGATGCCGATGAACACGAACACGGTGACCAGCATCATGTTGCGCACCTGGTCCATCACCCCGCCGAAGTTCGGGTTGCTGCGGCCCCAGATGTCGCGGGTAAAGACGTCCGCCTTGAACGCCACGGCAGCGATGACGATGAACATGATCAGCGGTACGACCTTGGCCACTGTGGTCAACTGGTTGATCAGCGCCGCCTCCTTGATTCCGCGCATCACCAGAAAGTGCACCGCCCACAACAGTACCGAGGCGCAGCCGATGGCGATCGGCGTGTTGCCCTGGCCGAACACCGGAAAGAAGTAGCCGAGGGTGCTGAACAGCAAGACGAAATAACCGACGTTGCCCAGCCAGGCGCTGATCCAGTAACCCCAGGCCGACGAAAAGCCCATGTAATCGCCAAACCCGGCCTTGGCATAGGCATAGACGCCCGAGTCCAGCTCCGGTTTGCGATTGGCCAGCGTCTGAAAGACGAAGGCCAGGGTCAGCATGCCGATCGCGGTAATGCCCCAGCCAATCAGGATCGCCCCGGCATCGGCGCGCGCCGCCATGTTCTGCGGCAACGAGAAAATCCCCCCGCCGATCATCGAGCCCACCACCAGAGCGATCAACGCACCAAGGCGCAGCTTTTGCGTCGGTTGCGACATGCAGATCTCCTTGAACAAGCCGCTGTTATTTATTTGTAACAACAGCTGACTAAAAGCCTAAGAGTAGATGACGTTTATCAGGTAATGCATAGGCAAACACATTTATATATAGCGGATGACGATAACGCGTAGCACGTTAAGTCAGTTTTGTGCGCTGATCCTGATAATTCGATTCTGTACTGAAAACAGATGACGGACATTTGCCAAACCCGCAAAAGCAACTAGCGTCATAGTTCGAAAGCATTAATAGCTATTCCCAATTGCATTAGCGAAAAGGCTCTGTCACGGGCCTTTCAGAGCACAGCGTTATGCCCGCAACGGGTGGATAAGTCATTCATTAACAATGGAATGTAGCCATGCACTGATCCAAGTCAGCTATTCGAACAGACAACGGTACTAGGCTGTGAGCTCTCCTTTCCTGCAATGGAGTTATGCAAATGTCTGAAGCGCCCGGAAAACTAAGACTCGGTGCACTGGTTGCACTGGTAGTCGGTTCAATGATCGGTGGCGGGATATTTTCTTTGCCACAAAACATGGCCGCCAGCGCCGACGTCGGTGCCGTGCTGATCGGCTGGGCCATCACCGCCGTCGGCATGCTCACCCTCGCTTTCGTCTTTCAGACCCTCGCCAATCGCAAGCCTGACCTGGACGGTGGGGTCTACGCCTACGCCAAGGCCGGATTCGGCGACTACATGGGTTTCTCGTCTGCCTGGGGCTACTGGATCAGCGCCTGGCTGGGCAACGTCGGCTACTTCGTTCTGCTGTTCAGCACCCTCGGCTACTTCTTTCCGATCTTCGGCGAAGGCAACACGCCGGCGGCGGTGATCGGCGCGTCCTTGCTGCTGTGGGGCGTGCACTTCCTGGTGCTGCGCGGGATCAAAGAAGCGGCGTTCATCAACCTAGTGACCACGGTCGCCAAGGTCGTGCCGCTGCTGCTGTTCGTGCTGATCGCCATCTTCGCGTTCAAACTGGACATCTTCACCGCCGACATCTGGGGCGTAAAAAATCCGGATCTGGGCAGCGTGATGAACCAGGTGCGCAACATGATGCTGGTCACCGTCTGGGTGTTCATCGGCATCGAAGGCGCGAGCATCTTCTCCGCCCGCGCCGAGAAACGTTCGGATGTCGGCAAGGCCACCGTGATCGGTTTCATCACCGTGCTGCTGTTTCTGGTGCTGGTGAACGTGCTGTCGCTGGGCATCATGACCCAGCCGGAACTGGCGAAACTGCAGAACCCGTCGATGGCCGCCGTGCTTGAACACGTGGTCGGGCACTGGGGCGCGGTGCTGATCAGCGTCGGTCTGATCATTTCGCTGCTGGGGGCGCTGCTGTCATGGGTGCTGCTGTGTGCGGAGATCATGTTCGCCGCCGCCAAAGACCACACCATGCCGGAGTTCCTGCGCAAGGAAAACGCCAACCACGTGCCGGTCAACGCGCTGTGGCTGACCAATGCCATGGTGCAGATTTTCCTCATCATCACGCTGTTCTCGGCCAGCACGTACCTGTCGCTGATCTACCTCGCCACCTCGATGATTCTGGTGCCCTACCTGTGGTCGGCGGCCTATGCCCTGCTGCTGGCGGTGCGCGGCGAGAGCTACGAAGGGTTTGCCGCCGAGCGGCGCAAGGATCTGATCATCGGCGGTATCGCCCTGATCTATGCGGTGTGGTTGTTGTACGCCGGCGGGGTCAAGTACCTGCTGCTGTCGGCCCTGCTTTATGCGCCCGGCGCAATCCTGTTCGCCAAGGCCAAGCTGGAACTCAGACAACCGGTTTTCACCAACGTCGAGAAGCTGATTTTCGCCGCAGTGGTCGTGGGCGCCGTGGTGGCGGCCTACGGTCTCTACGATGGCTTCCTGACGCTGTAACCCCTGATTGATCTGTCATCTGGAGGAACACAGAAATGACCACGGAAAAAGTGAAGTACGGCGTCCACTCCGAAGCCGGGAAACTGCGTAAAGTCATGGTTTGCTCCCCAGGTCTGGCCCATCAGCGGCTGACCCCGAACAACTGCGATGAACTGCTGTTCGACGACGTGCTGTGGGTGGCACAGGCCAAGCGCGACCACTTCGACTTCGTCACCAAGATGCGCGAACGCGGTATCGACGTGCTGGAAATGCACAACCTGCTGACCGACATCGTCGCCATTCCCGAAGCCCTGGACTGGATTCTTGAGCGCAAGGTCACCGCCGACTCGGTAGGCCTGGGCCTGATCAGTGAGGTGAAATCCTGGCTGAAAAGCCTTGAGCCACGGCACATCGCCGAATTCCTGATTGGCGGCGTCTCGGCCGATGATCTGCCGGACAGCTTCGGTGGCAAGACCATCCAGATGTTCCGCGACTTCCTCGGCCACTCCAGCTTCATCCTGCCGCCGCTGCCGAACACCCAGTTCACCCGCGACACCACCTGCTGGATCTACGGTGGCGTGACGCTGAACCCGATGTACTGGCCGGCACGCCGTCAGGAAACCCTGCTGACCACCGCCATCTACAAATTCCATCCGCAATTCACCAACGCCGACTTCGAGATCTGGTACGGCGACCCGGACAAGGATCACGGCAACTCCACCCTCGAGGGCGGCGACGTCATGCCGATCGGCAACGGCGTGGTGCTGATCGGCATGGGCGAGCGATCATCGCGTCAGGCCATCGGCCAATTGGCGCTGAACCTGTTCAACAACAAGGCGGTGGAAAAAGTCATCGTCGCCGGCCTGCCGAAATCCCGCGCGGCGATGCACCTGGACACGGTGTTCAGCTTCTGCGACCGCGACCTGGTGACGATCTTCCCGGAAGTGGTCAACCAGATCGTCGCCTTCACCCTGCGCCCTGACGAAAGCAAACAGGGCGGCATCGACATTCGCCGCGAAGAAGGCAGCTTCCTCGACACCGTCGCCGCTGCGCTCAACCTGCCGAAACTGCGCGTGGTGGAAACCGGCGGCAACAGCTTCGCCGCCGAACGCGAGCAATGGGACGACGGCAACAACGTGGTGGCGATGGAGCCCGGCGTGGTCATCGGCTACGACCGCAACACCTACACCAATACCCTGCTGCGCAAGGCTGGCGTGGAAGTCATCACCATCAGCGCCGGCGAACTCGGTCGCGGCCGTGGCGGCGGCCACTGCATGACCTGCCCGATCGTGCGTGACCCAATCGACTACTAAACCTCTGAGCCCTGGCCGGCACTTACCCAGTGCGGCCAGGGGGATAACCGACACCGAAGGAGATCCATCATGGCTTTTAACATCCACAACCGTAACCTGCTCAGCCTGGAACACCACACCCCTCGCGAGTTGCGTTACCTGCTCGACCTGTCCCGCGATCTCAAACGCGCGAAATACACCGGCACCGAGCAGCAACACCTGAAGGGCAACAACATCGCCCTGATCTTCGAAAAAACCTCGACCCGCACCCGTTGCGCCTTCGAAGTGGCGGCCTATGACCAGGGCGCCAACGTCACCTACATCGACCCGAACTCCTCGCAGATTGGCCACAAGGAAAGCATGAAGGACACCGCCCGCGTGCTCGGGCGCATGTACGACGCCATCGAGTACCGTGGCTTCAAACAGGAGATTGTCGAGGAACTGGCCAAGTTTGCCGGTGTGCCGGTGTTCAACGGCCTGACCGATGAATATCACCCGACCCAGATGATCGCCGACGTGCTGACCATGCGTGAGCACGCCGACAAGCCGATCCACGAAATCAGCTACGCCTACCTCGGCGATGCGCGCAACAACATGGGCAACTCGCTGCTGCTGATCGGCGCCAAACTCGGCATGGATGTGCGCATCTGCGCGCCAAAAGCCCTGTGGCCACTGGACGATCTGGTAGCGCGCTGCAAAAAATACGGTGAGGAAAGTGGCGCACGCATCACCCTCACCGAAGATCCGAAGGAAGCGGTCAAAGGCGTCGACTTCATTCACACCGATGTCTGGGTATCGATGGGCGAACCGGTGGAAGCCTGGGCCGAGCGCATCCAGCAGCTGCTGCCGTATCAGGTCAACGCCGAGCTGATGAAAGCCACCGGCAACCCGCGCACCAAGTTCATGCACTGCCTGCCAGCGTTCCACAACAGTGACACCAAGGTCGGCAAACAGATCGCCGAACAATATCCGCATCTGAAAAACGGCATCGAAGTGACCGACGACGTGTTCGAATCGCCGGCCTGCATCGCCTTCGAGCAAGCGGAAAACCGCATGCACACGATCAAGGCGATCCTGGTCTCGACCCTGGCTGATCTCTAAGAGCGGCACCGCTCCATGTAGGAGTGAGCCTGCTCGCGATAGCGGTCTGACATTCAACATTAATGTCGACTGATGCTCCGTCATCGCGAGCAGGCTCACTCCTACAATTGATCGAGTCGTTTGCCACTCCTCTGCTTAGAAGGATTGCACCATGCGTATCGTCGTAGCCCTGGGCGGTAACGCCCTGCTCCGCCGTGGTGAGCCGATGACCGCTGACAATCAGCGCGCCAACATCCGCATCGCCACCGAGCAAATCGCCAAGATCCATCCCGGCAACCAACTGGTCATCGCCCACGGCAATGGCCCGCAAGTCGGCCTGCTGTCGCTGCAAGCGGCGGCCTATACGTCTGTCACTCCGTACCCGCTGGACGTGCTCGGCGCCGAAACCGAGGGCATGATCGGCTACATCATCGAACAGGAACTGGGCAATCTGCTCGACTTCGAAGTGCCGTTCGCCACTCTGCTCACCCAGGTCGAAGTCGACGCCAACGACCCGGCCTTCAAGAACCCGACCAAGCCGATCGGCCCGGTGTACGAAAAAGCCGAAGCGGAAAAACTCGCCGCCGAAAAAGGCTGGGCAATTGCTGCCGACGGCGACAAGTTCCGCCGTGTCGTCGCCAGTCCACGGCCGAAACGCATCTTCGAAATCCGCCCGATCAAGTGGCTGCTGGACAAGGGCAGCATTGTGATCTGCGCCGGTGGCGGCGGCATTCCGACCATGTACGACGAACAGCGCAATCTCAAAGGCATCGAGGCGGTAATCGACAAGGACCTGTGCTCGTCGCTCCTCGCCGAGCAACTGGAAGCCGACCTGCTGGTGATCGCCACCGATGTCAACGCGGCGTTCATCGACTACGGCAAACCCACCCAGAAAGCCATCGCCGAAGCCCACCCGGACGAACTCGAACGCCTCGGTTTCGCCGCCGGTTCCATGGGCCCGAAGGTGCAGGCAGCTTGCGAGTTCGCACGCCATACTGGCAAGGTCGCGGTGATCGGTTCGCTGGCCGATATCGAAGCCATCGTCCAGGGCACCGCCGGTACGCGGGTCAGCACGGCGAAGCCGGGGATCAGCTACCGATAACAATAAACGCCGGAGCAGGCACAAGACCTGCTCCGCTCCCATGCCTTGAAAGGAGTAGCTCAATGGCCCAATTCGAACCCGGTCATCTGCATATCGAGCGGCACGCGTTGACCGACGATGACGTCAATTACAACGTGCATCTGGACTATGAAGTGTTCACCGATCCGCAGAAAGGCAAAGGGATTCAGTTCACCCTGCATGGCAGCATGCAGGGCAAGGACATGAAGGAAACGTTTTTCCTGCCCAAGGAAGAGGCCTACAACTTCGCCCGTGACGTGACCCGGATCGCCGAGAAGTACGGAATCCCCAAGGCCCACAGCCAGATCGGTTCGGTGCACAAGCATTACGACCTGATGTTCGAAGACATTCGGCAGAAGTTGAATATGCAGTCGGGGGATCCGGTGAACCTCGAGCATTTCGAATAAAAATCAAAAGCCCCTCACCCTAGCCCTCTCCCAGAGGGAGAGGGGACCGATTGGGGGATGCTGCAGCATTGCGTCGACCTGATCCTGCATCACTGAATCCATAATCGCCCGGTACTTTCAGGTCGATGCATAACCCCAGACACCTCGGTCGACCCCCTCTCCCTCCGGGAGAGGGCTGGGGTGAGGGTGCTTTTGATTTAAGGCATACTTGCCCCCTCCGCTCCGCAGATCACTGAACCGCCCCCATGCGTATCCACGTCAGCTTCATCGACCGCGTCGGCATCACCCAGGAAGTCCTGGCTATCCTCGGTGGGCGCAATCTCAATCTGGATGCGGTGGAGATGATCCCGCCGAACGTCTACATCGACGCGCCGACCCTGAGCCCGCAAGTGCTCGAAGAGCTGAAAGATGCGCTGTTTCGGGTGCTCGGCGTGGTAGCGGTAACCGTGGTCGATATCCTGCCCGGCCAGCGTCGGCATTTGCAGCTCGACGCCCTGCTCGCGGCGATGACCGATCCGGTGTTGGCCCTCGACAGCGCCGGCAAGGTGCTGCTGGCCAACCCGGCGTTGATCGCGTTGTACGGTCGCGAACCCGCTGGCGAAAGCGTGTCGGCGCTGTTCAATGATCCCGGCCTGCTCGGCACCCTGCTCGAAAACGGCTTCCGCCTGCCGCTGCGCGAGATCACCGTCAACGGCCAGACCCTGTTGCTGGATGCCACGCCGATCACCGACGCCGGCGCCCTGCTGACCCTCTATCAACCGAACCGCATCGGCGAACAGCTCTCGGCGCTGCACCACGACCACGCCGAAGGCTTCGACGCGCTGCTCGGCGAATCCCCGGCGATCCGCACCCTCAAGGCCCGCGCGCAAAGGGTCGCGGCGCTTGACGCACCTTTATTGATTCAAGGCGAAACCGGTACCGGCAAAGAACTGGTCGCCCGCGCGTGCCACGCGATCAGTGCGCGGCACAGCGCACCGTTTCTCGCCCTGAACTGCGCGGCACTGCCGGAAAACCTCGCCGAAAGCGAACTGTTTGGCTACGCCCCCGGTGCTTTCACCGGCGCCGCGCGTGGCGGTAAACCGGGGCTGATGGAACTGGCCAATCAGGGCACGGTGTTTCTCGATGAGATCGGCGAGATGTCACCGTACTTGCAGGCCAAGCTCCTGCGTTTCCTGAACGACGGCAGCTTCCGCCGCGTCGGTGGTGATCGTGAAGTGAAGGTCAACGTGCGCATCCTCAGCGCGACCCACCGCGATCTGGAAAAAATGGTCAGCGAAGGGCTGTTCCGCGAAGACCTGTTCTATCGCCTCAACGTGCTCAACGTCGAAGTGCCGCCGCTGCGTGAACGCGGCCAGGACATTCTGCTGTTGGCGCGGTATTTCATGCAGCAAGCCTGTGCGCAGATCCAGCGCCCGGTCTGCCGCCTGGCGCCGGGGACTTATCCGGCGCTGCTCGGCAATCGCTGGCCGGGCAACGTGCGGCAACTGCAGAACGTGATTTTCCGCGCGGCAGCGATTTGCGAGAGCAGCCTGGTCGATATCGGCGACCTCGACATTGCCGGCACCTCAGTGGCGCGCCAGGCCGACACCGACGTCGACAGTCTTGAACAAGCCGTCGAGTCCTTCGAAAGAGAGCTGCTGGAAAAGCTCTACGTCAGCTACCCCTCGACCCGGCAACTGGCGAGCCGCTTGCAAACTTCGCATACCGCCATCGCCCATCGATTGCGCAAATACGGCATTCCCAATAAACCCTGACTCATTGCCGCTCCCCCTTGTAGGAGTGAGCCTGCTCGCGATAGCGGTTTATCAGTCAATTAATTTGTCGTCTGCCACACCGCTATCGCGAGCAGGCTCACTCCTACAATGATTTGTGGCGGATTTGAAATCTGTTCAAAAACGACCCCCACCTGTACCGAAAGCGCTACAGCGGAACGATATCGCTACACCCGCCTATGACCTGCGCTGCGCAACGCTTTGATCCCGTTCAGATTTTCTCATCGCCCCAAGCTGTAGCGATTTCGCTACAACAGCGGCATCCCGAGAAATACGACAAACAGCCAAACTATTGATTTATATAGATAAATTAACCTTGGCCGCATTCTTGCTACCTGTCTCCTCATCTATGAGGGCTTCCCCGCCCCAAGCTTTCCACCGCGTCCACCAGACGCGTCTGGCCCCCTGAGGAGTTTCCATGAGCGAGTTGCATTTTACTGAAGATCACGAATGGCTGCGCACCGAAGCCGACGGCAGTGTCACTGTCGGCATCACCGCGTTTGCGCAGAACGCCCTGGGCGACGTGGTGTTCGTGCAACTGCCTGAGCTGCAGGCTTACGAAAAAGGCGCCGAAGCCGCCACCGTGGAATCGGTGAAAGCCGCCAGCGGCGTGTACATGCCGCTCGACGGCGAAGTACTGGCCGTCAACCCGGCTCTGGAAAACGCTCCTGAGCTGGTCAACGAAGATCCGCTGGGCGAAGGCTGGTTCTTCCGCTTCCAGCCAAGCGACGCCGCCGCTGTCGGCCAACTACTCGATCAAGACGCTTACGACCGTCTGATCAAAGCCCAAGCCGAAGCCTGAGGAATTACGCCATGAGCCAGATCAATCTCGGCACCGCCAACGAATTCATCGCCCGTCACATCGGCCCGCGCGCCGGTGACGAGCAAGCCATGCTCAACAGCCTCGGCTTCGACTCGCTTGAAGCGCTGAGCGCCAGCGTCATCCCGGAAAGCATCAAGGGCACCAGCGTGCTCGGCATGGACGACGGCCTCAGCGAAGCCGACGCCCTGGCGATGATCAAATCCATCGCCGGCAAGAATCAGCTGTTCAAAACCTACATCGGCCAGGGCTACTACAACTGCCACACGCCGTCGCCGATCCTGCGCAACCTGCTGGAAAACCCGGCCTGGTACACCGCTTACACGCCGTATCAGCCAGAAATTTCCCAGGGCCGTCTCGAAGCGCTGCTGAACTTCCAGACCCTGATCAGCGACCTCACCGGCCTGCCGATCGCCAACGCCTCCCTGCTCGACGAAGCCACCGCCGCTGCCGAAGCCATGACCTTCTGCAAACGCCTGAGCAAGAACAAGGGCAGCCACCAATTCTTCGCCTCGATCCACAGCCACCCGCAAACCCTCGACGTGCTGCGCACCCGTGCCGAGCCGCTGGGCATTGAAGTTGTAGTGGGCGATGAGCGTGAACTGACTGACGTGACGCCGTTCTTCGGCGCGCTGCTGCAATACCCGGCAAGCAACGGTGATCTGTTCGACTACCGCGAACTGACCGAACGCTTCCACGCCGCCAACGCTTTGGTCGCCGTGGCCGCTGATCTGCTGGCTCTGACCCTGCTCACCGCACCGGGCGAATTCGGCGCCGACGTGGCGATCGGTTCGGCGCAACGTTTTGGCGTGCCGCTGGGCTTCGGTGGCCCGCACGCCGCTTACTTCTCCACCAAAGATGCGTTCAAGCGTGACATGCCCGGCCGTCTGGTCGGTGTCTCGGTTGACCGCTTCGGCAAGCCGGCCCTGCGTCTGGCGATGCAGACCCGCGAGCAACACATCCGTCGCGAGAAGGCCACGTCGAACATCTGCACCGCGCAGGTGCTGCTGGCCAACATCGCCAGCATGTACGCCGTCTACCACGGCCCGAAAGGCCTGACCCAGATCGCGAACCGCGTGCACCACCTGACCGCGATTCTGGCCAAGGGCCTGAGCGCACTGGGCGCTAACGTCGAACAAGCCAGTTTCTTCGACACCCTGACTGTAGCCACCGGCGCACACACCGCCGCGCTGCACGACAAGGCGCACGCTGCGCAGATCAACCTGCGCGTGATCGATGCTGAACGTCTGGGCCTGTCGGTCGATGAGACCACCACCCAAGCTGATATCGAAACCCTGTGGGGCCTGTTCGCCGACGGCAAGACCCTGCCGGATTTCGCTGCGCTGGCCGCTTCGGTGCAGAGCACCATCCCTGCTGCGCTGGTACGTCAGTCGCCGATCCTCAGCCACCCGGTATTCAACCGCTATCACTCGGAAACCGAGCTGATGCGCTACCTGCGAAAACTGGCGGACAAAGACCTGGCGCTGGATCGCACCATGATCCCGCTGGGCTCGTGCACCATGAAACTCAACGCCGCCAGCGAAATGATTCCGGTGACCTGGGCCGAATTCGGTGCGCTGCACCCGTTCGCCCCGGCCGCGCAAAGCGCCGGTTACCAGCAACTGACCGATGAACTGGAAGCGATGCTCTGTGCCGCCACCGGTTACGACTCGATCTCGCTGCAACCGAACGCCGGTTCGCAAGGTGAATACGCAGGTCTCCTGGCAATCCGCGCCTATCACCAGAGCCGTGGCGATGAGCGCCGCGACATCTGCCTGATCCCGTCGTCGGCCCACGGCACCAACCCGGCTACCGCGCAAATGGCCGGCATGCGCGTGGTCGTCACCGCGTGCGATGCCCGTGGCAACGTCGACATCGAAGACCTGCGCGCCAAAGCCATCGAGCACCGTGAACACCTCGCTGCATTGATGATCACTTACCCGTCGACCCACGGCGTGTTCGAAGAAGGCATCCGCGAAATCTGCGCGATCATTCACGACAACGGCGGCCAGGTGTACATCGACGGCGCCAACATGAACGCCATGGTCGGCCTCTGCGCCCCGGGCAAGTTCGGCGGCGACGTCTCCCACCTGAACCTGCACAAAACCTTCTGTATCCCTCACGGCGGTGGCGGCCCGGGCGTCGGCCCGATTGGCGTCAAATCGCACTTGACCCCGTTCCTGCCAGGCCACGGCCAGATGGAACGCAAGGAAGGCGCGGTCTGCGCAGCACCGTTCGGCAGCGCAAGCATTCTGCCGATCACCTGGATGTATATCCGCATGATGGGTGGCGCCGGTCTGAAGCGCGCTTCGCAACTGGCGATCCTCAATGCCAACTACATTTCCCGTCGTCTGGAAGAGCACTACCCAGTGCTGTACACCGGCAGCAATGGTCTGGTGGCGCACGAATGCATCCTCGATCTGCGTCCGTTGAAAGACAGCAGCGGCATCAGCGTCGATGACGTCGCCAAGCGCCTGATCGACTTCGGTTTCCACGCACCGACCATGTCGTTCCCGGTCGCGGGCACGCTGATGATCGAGCCGACCGAAAGCGAATCCAAGGAAGAACTGGATCGCTTCTGCGACGCCATGATCCGCATCCGCGAAGAAATCCGCGCAGTGGAAAACGGCACCCTGGACAAGGAAGACAACCCACTGAAAAACGCCCCGCACACCGCAGCGGAACTGGTCGGCGAGTGGACTCACCCGTACAGCCGCGAGCAAGCGGTGTACCCGGTCGCCTCGCTGATCGAAGGCAAATACTGGCCGCCGGTCGGCCGGGTCGACAACGTCTTCGGTGATCGCAACCTGGTGTGCGCCTGCCCATCGATCGAAAGCTACGCTTAACCGTATGGGGGGATCAGTTGCACCGATCCCCCACACGCCGCAGCCCCCTGTAGGAGTGAGCCTGCTCGCGATAGCGGTGGATCAGCCGACAATTGTTATCTGACATACCGTTATCGCGAGCAGGCTCACTCCTACAGGGGAATGTGGTCAGCCGCACGAACCTGCCAATCCCCATAACAAGAAACCGGAGAACCACTCATGTCGTTAAGCGTGTTCGACCTGTTCAAGATTGGCATCGGTCCCTCCAGTTCCCACACCGTCGGCCCGATGCGTGCTGCTGCGCGTTTCGCCGAAGGACTGCGCCGTGAAAACCTGCTGGCTACCACCGCCAGCGTGCGCGTCGAGCTGTACGGTTCGCTGGGCGCTACCGGCAAAGGTCACGGCAGCGACAAAGCCGTGTTGCTCGGCCTCGAAGGCGAGCACCCGGACACGGTCGACACCGAAACCGTTGCCGCGCGCCTGCAGGAGATTCGCGGCAACGGCCGGCTGAATCTGCTCGGCGAGCACAGCATTGCGTTCAACGAGAAAGAACATCTGGCAATGATCCGCAAGCCGTTGGCCTACCACCCCAACGGCATGATCTTTCGCGCCTTCGATGCGGCCGCAATTCAGATTCGCAGCCGCGAGTACTATTCGGTCGGCGGTGGTTTTGTTGTCGATGAAGATGCCGCCGGTGCCGATCGCATCGTCGAAGACGCCACGCCGCTGACTTTCCCGTTCAAAAGCGCCAAGGACTTGCTGGGCCATTGCAGCACCTACGGGCTGTCGATCAGTCAGGTGATGCTGACCAACGAAAGCGCCTGGCGCCCGGAAGCCGAGACTCGCACCGGCCTGCTGAACATCTGGCAAGTGATGCAGGACTGCGTGGCTGCGGGCTGCAGAAACGAAGGCATTTTGCCCGGCGGTCTGAAGGTCAAGCGCCGGGCCGCCGCGCTGCATCGGCAATTGTGCAAGAACCCGGAATCGGCCCTGCGTGATCCGCTGTCGGTGCTCGACTGGGTCAATCTTTATGCACTGGCGGTCAACGAAGAAAACGCCAACGGCGGACGCGTGGTTACCGCGCCCACCAATGGCGCGGCGGGAATCATTCCGGCGGTGCTGCATTACTACATGCGTTTTATCCCCGGGGCGAATGACGACGGCGTCGTGCGTTTTCTGCTGACCGCTGCCGCTATCGGCATTCTCTACAAGGAAAACGCCTCGATCTCCGGCGCCGAAGTCGGCTGCCAGGGTGAAGTCGGTGTGGCCTGTTCGATGGCAGCCGGCGCCCTGTGCGAAGTGCTCGGCGGCAGCGTGCAGCAAGTCGAGAACGCCGCGGAAATCGGCATGGAACACAACCTCGGCCTGACCTGCGACCCGATCGGCGGCCTGGTGCAAGTGCCGTGCATCGAGCGCAACGCGATGGGCTCGGTGAAAGCCATCAACGCGGTGCGCATGGCCATGCGTGGCGACGGTCAGCATTTCGTCTCCCTCGACAAAGTCATCCGCACCATGCGCCAGACCGGCGCCGACATGAAAAGCAAATACAAGGAAACCGCCCGCGGCGGTTTGGCAGTCAACATTATCGAATGCTGATCACGAACCAAGCCAAACGAAATTGACCACCTCTCCCTTAGGGAGAGAAACGTAATTAGCCCCCTCTCCTTCTGGGAGAGGGCTGGGGTGAGGGGCTTTTGATCTTGATCTTGCTTCTCACCCCCAAACTCTAATTTCCAAGGAGCTACGCATGTCCACCGAAACCCTGTCGAAAACCCCGCTGCACGCGCTGCACCTCGAACTCGGCGCGCGCATGGTGCCGTTCGCCGGCTACGACATGCCCGTGCAATACCCGCTCGGCGTGATGAAAGAACACCAACACACCCGCGACCAGACCGGGTTGTTCGACGTCTCGCACATGGGCCAGATTCGCCTGACCGGTGCCAACGCTGCCAAAGCCCTGGAAACCCTGGTGCCGGTCGACATCATCGACTTGCCGGTGGGCATGCAGCGTTATGCGATGTTCACCAACGAAACCGGCGGCATCCTCGATGACCTGATGGTCGCCAACCTCGGCAATGACGAGCTGTTCCTGGTCGTCAACGCGGCCTGCAAGGATCAGGATCTCGCGCATCTGCACAAATACATCGGCGATCAGTGCACCATTACGGCGCTGTTCGAGGAGCGCGCCCTGCTCGCCTTGCAAGGTCCGGCAGCCGTAACAGTGCTGGCGCGTCTTGCGCCGGACGTGGCGAAGATGACCTTCATGCAGTTCAAGCGTGTGTCGTTGCTCGGCATTGACTGCTTTGTCAGCCGTTCGGGCTACACCGGTGAAGACGGTTTTGAAATCTCGGTACCGGCTGCCGAAGCGGAAAAACTCGCCCGCGCCCTGCTGGCCGAACCTGAAGTCCAGGCCATCGGCCTCGGCGCGCGCGATTCGCTGCGCCTCGAAGCCGGGCTGTGCCTGTACGGCCACGACATGAACACCGAAACCACACCAATCGAAGCCAGCCTGCTCTGGGCGATTTCCAAGCCACGCCGCGCCGATGGCGCACGGGCCGGCGGTTTCCCCGGCGCGCAGCAGATTTTCGCTCAGCAACAGAATGGCGTCGCACGCAAACGCGTGGGCCTGCTGCCACAGGAACGCACCCCGGTGCGTGAAGGTGCAGAAATCGTCAACGAGGCTGGCGAGATCATCGGCAGTGTCTGCAGCGGCGGTTTCGGTCCGACCTTGGGCGGGCCGTTGGCAATGGGTTACCTCGACAGCGCTTACTTAGCGCCCGACACGCCCGTGTGGGCCATTGTCCGTGGGAAAAAGGTGCAGATGCTTGTAAGCAAAATGCCATTTGTTCCACAACGCTACTATCGTGGCTGATCGACTGTTTCTATAAGTAACGCGATTGCGTTATGCGTGCACTAATGTGTAACGCAATCGCCATAAAACAGTGCGTTTTTTAACATCCGAGTGAAATATGATCGTTGCTTATAACGTTTATAAAAACCAGAACCAGACAATCGTCTAAGCCCGGACTAGTGAGCTGACTAACAGCCGTTCAGAGCAGTAAAACCGGGGCCTTCGCGGGGCTTGTTTTTTCTCCCGTAGTTGGCGTAGAGTTTGTCCACTGTGTTTGCATGGGTCAGCTTGGAATCGTGACCTGGGCAGTAGCCTACAAGTTAGCTACATCCCGCTCGACGTCTTCTTACTCCTTGCAACCAGCTCCAGTACTCTTTCATGTGAAAGGGGCTGTCATCAATTTATGCGTCAAAGGAAATAAGAAATGTCCACACGTCAGAGCGGTACCGTCAAGTGGTTTAACGACGAGAAAGGTTTTGGTTTTATCACTCCAGAAAGCGGTCCGGATCTGTTCGTACATTTCCGCGCCATTCAGGGCAACGGCTTCAAAAGCCTGAAAGAAGGCCAGAAAGTGACTTTCGTTGCTGTGCAGGGCCAGAAAGGCATGCAGGCTGACGAAGTACAAGCAGAAGCCTGATCTTCTGATACGAAAAAGCCCCTGATATTGATATCAGGGGCTTTTTTGTGCGCGCTAATCCGTAAAATGGCGCTTCCATTCGCGTCCCGAGGCTGCCATGTCGAAAAACCTGCTCACGCCCCAAGGGGACTTCCCTCCTGTCGCGCTTGGTCGTCGTCTGGCGGCGATGTTCTACGACTTCCTGCTGTGCACCGCCCTGCTGATCGTCACCGGCTTCATCTACAAAATGATCCAGGCCGCGATCATCGGCGAAGAACGCCTGCGGGCAATGACCGATGCTGGCCAGCTTGACGGTGATCCGCTCTACTCCACAGTGCTGCTGTTGGTGTTGTTCGGCTTCTTCGCCAAGTTCTGGACCCATGGCGGGCAGACCCTCGGCATGCAGGTCTGGGGCATTCGCGTGCAGAACGCCAACGGCACAGCGATCAGCCTGTGGCAGGCGCTGTTGCGCTTTATGATGTCGATTGCGTCGTGGCTATGTATCGGGCTGGGATTCTTCTGGTCGCTGTTCGACAAGCAGAAGCGCACGTGGCATGACATTTATTCGGATACCCGCCTCGTCCGGGTCCCGAAGAAGACCAAATAATTTCCAGACACCGAATACCAATATAGGAGTGAGCCTGCTCGCGATAGCGGTGTGTCAGTCAGCGTATCGCTGACTGACACACCGCTATCGCGAGCAGGCTCACTCCTACAGGTTTTGTGTTGTACCTGAAAGGTTTTATGCGTTACCGGCCAATTTCATCCGCGCTGCCTGGGTGAAGTCCAGCATGCGCTTCAACGGGCGGATCGCCTGCGGGATCAGCGCCGGATCAACGAAGATCTCGTTCGTGCCTTCCTTCAGGCTCTTGAGCGTGCGCTCAAGGGTGTTCATGGCCATCCAGGGGCAATGCGCGCAACTGCGGCACGCCGCGCCGTTGCCGGCGGTAGGCGCCTCGATGAAGACCTTGTCCGGGCACAGCTGCTGCATCTTGTAGAAGATGCCGCGGTCGGTCGCCACGATGAAGGTCTTGTTCGGCAGGCTCTGTGCGGCTGCGATCAACTGACTGGTGGAACCGACGGCGTCGGCCAGCTCGATCACCGATGTCGGCGACTCCGGGTGAACCAGAATCGCCGCGTCCGGGTACAACGCCTTCATGTCTTCGAGCTGCTTGGACTTGAACTCTTCGTGAACGATGCAGGCACCGTCCCAAAGCAGCATGTCGGCGCCGGTCTTGCGCTGGATGTAAGTGCCCAGGTGCTTGTCCGGGCCCCAGATGATCGTTTCGCCGTTGTCCATCAGGCTTTCGACGATTTCCAGTGCGCAGCTCGACGTCACCACCCAGTCAGCCCGAGCCTTCACGGCGGCGGAGGTGTTTGCGTAAACCACCACGGTGCGCTCCGGATGCTGATCGCAGAACGCCGAGAACTCGTCGACCGGGCAACCCAGGTCCAGCGAGCAGGTCGCCTCCAGGGTCGGCATCAGCACGCGTTTTTCCGGGTTGAGAATTTTTGCCGTCTCGCCCATGAACTTCACGCCGGCGACCACCACGGTCTTGGCCGGGTGGGCGTTGCCGAAGCGGGCCATTTCCAGGGAATCGGAAACACAGCCGCCGGTTTCTTCGGCCAGGGCCTGAATCACCGGATCGCAATAGAAGTGGGCCACGAGCACCGCGTCCTGAGCCTTGAGCTCGGCGGCGATGGCGGAACGGTAGTAGGCCTCTTCCTCTGCCGTCAGCGGTTTGGGCTGTTTGGCGTCGAGGTGGGCTTGAACCAGAAGGCGTTCGGAAATCTGCGTCATGTTCGCAAGACCTGCAGGCGCATTCGCGCGAAAGTCGAGTATACACCCGGCTCCGGACCGCTAGAGGTACCGCCGGGAGAGTGAGTATCATCAGGCACGGACAGCGTTGAAGCTGCGCAAGGCTACAGAATATCCCGTTGATACAAAAGATGATTCTGACCTGTGTCAGGCACGGCGGCGCTGAAACACAACGCAGCCGAATCGCAGGCAAAAAAAAACCCGGAAATCCTCACTTTCGTGGGCCTTCCGGATTTTCTAAACCGCCAAATATGGTGGGTCGTGTGGGATTCGAACCTACGACCAATTGGTTAAAAGCCAACTGCTCTACCAACTGAGCTAACGACCCGCTGTGTGGTGGCGCGTATAATACTGATTTTTAAGGACTATTCAACACCTTTTTGAAAATAATCAAAAATAAGGTGTCGGATCGTCCACACCAGCTGCCGCGAAGCCTTCTGCACGCAGGCGGCAGCTGTCGCATTTGCCGCACGCGCGCCCGTCATCGTCTGCCTGATAGCAGGAAACCGTCAGGCCATAATCCACGCCCAGCTTCACGCCGGCCTGGACGATCTGCGCCTTGCTCAGGTTCTGCAACGGTGCCTGAATCCGGAAGCCGTTGCCCTCCACGCCCGCCTTGGTCGCCAGATTGGCCATGCGCTCGAACGACTCGATGAACTCGGGACGGCAATCCGGGTAGCCGGAATAATCCACCGCGTTGACGCCGATGAAGATGTCGCGGGCGCCGAGCACTTCCGCCCAACCCAATGCCAACGACAGGAACACGGTATTGCGTGCCGGCACGTAAGTCACCGGAATGCCTTCGCCCAGCTCCTCCGGGATGTCGATACTGGTGTCGGTCAGGGCCGAACCGCCCATGCCATTGAGATTCAGGCCAATGACCTTGTGCTCGACCACGCCCAGATCACGAGCAACGCGGGCGGCGGCATGCAATTCGGCATGCGAGCGCTGACCGTAATCGAAACTCATGGTGTAGCAGGCGTAGCCTTCGGCGCGGGCCATCGCAACGACGGTGGCCGAGTCGAGGCCGCCGGACAGCAGGATGACCGCACGTTTTTCGGTAGTGTTCAGTTGTTCAGTCATCTCAGCGCCCCGGTTCGTCGTTCCAAAGATATTTATGCAGCTGCAATTGCAGGCGAACCGGCAGGTTGTCCGCCACCACCCAGTCCGCCAGCTCGCGAGCATTGAGGTCATGGTGGCTTGGAGAAAACAGCACTTCGCCGGCACGCTGGTCGAGGCCGTACTGGATCAGCTTGGAGACCGCCCAGTCATAGTCCTCCCGCGAGCAGATGACAAACTTCACCTGATCGTTGCGGGTCAGCAATTCGATGTTCTCGTAGCGGTTGCGATGCGCTTCTTTCGAGCCTGGGGTCTTCAGGTCAACCACGCGACTGACGCGTGAATCCACCGCCGAGACGTCGAGGGCGCCGCTGGTTTCCAGCGAAACCTCGTAGCCGGCATCACACAACCGTTCAAGCAAAGGAATAGCGTTTGGCTGAGCCAACGGCTCACCGCCGGTGACACAGACGTAGCGCGGGCGAAACCCGGCCACTTGCTCAAGGATGTCGTCGAGGGTGCGGACGGTGCCACCACTGAACGCATAAGCGCTGTCGCAGTACTGGCAACGCAACGGGCAACCGGTCAGGCGCACGAAAACCGTGGGCAGCCCGGCAGTCCGAGTTTCCCCCTGCAACGAGTAGAAAACTTCGGTGATTCTCAATGTGTCTTGCATAGTCGCCACGGGCGTAACAGCTAAACAGGCTGTCCGCCTCCGTCAGGCACTTCAGGCAATCCCGCCAACGCGTAGACCGCAAGAAGCGTGTTTCAGAAAAAGGGCGTGAATTCTAACGAAAAAACCCGCGACAAGCGCGGGTTTCTTCAAAACACGGATAAACAGGCTTACATGCGCTGCAGATCACGCTGGGCCAATTGCGCGGCGGACGTGCCCGGATATTGGGACACCACCTGCTGCAGAATGCCTTTGACCTTGTCGGTGTGACCGAGGCGGCGTTCTACGTCAGCCAGTTTGTACAGCGAGTCCGGCACTTTGTTGTGCTTGGGATACAGCTGCGAAACCTTGGCAAAGGCCTGACCTGCACCTTGCAGATCACCCTTGGCCAGGTTCACTTCGCCCAACCAGTACTGAGCGTTGCCCGCGTACTGGCTGTTCGGATATTTGCGCAGGAAAGCCGCGAAGGCCTGGCTGGCCTTGTCGAAATCCTTGGCTTTGATCAGGTCGAAAGCGGCATCGTAATACAGCTTTTCCTTGGCCGGATCAGCCGGTTCGCTACCCGCAGCAGGGGCTTGGGCGGCCGCAGCAGCACCCGCGCCTGCGGCAGCACCGGCAGCAGCACTTGCATCGCCGCCGGCAGAAGAATTCTCGGGAGTCGCGGCTGGTGCAACGCCGGATCCTATGCGCCGATCAAGATCCTGGTATCGCTCCAGGGATTCCTGCTTCATGCGCGCAACCTGATTCTGCAGTTCTTCGATCACGCCCTGTTGGCGCGAGATCTGATCCTGCATCTGTTGCAATTGGTTGAACAGCATGCCTTGTGCCGAGGCAGGGGCCGAAGCCGCTCCCCCGGCATAGGCGCCGTTCGTACCGTAACCCGCAGGCGGATAACTGCTCCCGCTATTGTTATAACCGGAGTTGTCATCGACCACAGGAACCGCAGCCCACGCCGCAAGCGGCGCGAGGCTGAGAGCCAGAACAGTTACAGCACGACGGCACGTTCGCATATCGAATTACTTACGCAGTTCGACGCGACGGTTCTGGGCCCAGGACTGCTCGTCGTTGCCGGTAGCAACTGGACGCTCTTCGCCGTAGGAAACCAGTTCCAGCTGAGCTGGGGAAACACCTTGCAGTACCAGGTAGCGCTGAACGGCTTTCGCACGACGCTCGCCCAGTGCCATGTTGTACTCACGAGTACCACGTTCGTCGGTGTTGCCTTCCAGAACAACGCGAGCGCCGTTTGCTTTCAGGTCTTTGGCGTGAACGTCCAGAGCGCGCATGGCTTCTGGCTTCAGGTCCGAGCTGTCGTATTCGAAGTAGAAGGTGGTGATTGCGCGCAGAGCAGCTTCTTCGCTCAGGGAGCCGTCAACGGCACCGGTGTTTGCGCCGTAACCAGCGTTTGGATCAACAGCGCCTTCGCCGGCGTTGTCGCCGCCTTTGGACGAGCAACCTACAGCTACAGCCATGGCCAGAGCCAGCGCAGCAAATTTACCAAACTTCAGCATTTCCATCGTGAAACTCCTAATGAACCCCAGTGTGTTAAGTAAAACGTGTAGCGCCCGCTCACTTCAGGTAAGGGGACCAGGACGGTTCTCTGACTTCGCCTTGAGCGGTAGGAAGCGGGAGCCTCACGCGCCCATTAATGGACACGAGCATCAAGACTCCCCGGCCCTGTTGGCGGGTGGCGTAGATTACCATGGTGCCGTTGGGCGCAACAGTAGGTGACTCGTCCAGAGTGCTATCAGTGAGGATCTTTACACTACCCCGCTGCAGATCCTGAGCTGCCACCTTGAAATTGGTGAAGCCATCCTGACGATGGATCATCACCAAAGTCTTTTCATCAGCCGAAAGTTTCGGGTTGGCGTTGTAGTTGCCCACGAACGTCACACGCTCGGCCCCACCGCCACCGACGCTGGTTTTATAGATTTGCGGCTTGCCGCCACGGTCGGAGGTGAAGTAGATGGTCGAGCCATCCTTGCCCCAGAACGGTTCGGTATTGATGCCCTGGCCATTGGTTACGCGGCTGATCTGGCGCGAACCGAGGTTCATCACGTAGATGTCCGGGTTACCGTCTTTCGACAGCACGAACGCCAGGCGATTGCCATCCGGCGACCAGGCTGGCGCGCCGTTGAGGCCTTCGAAGTTGGTGATCTGCTCACGGCGACCGGTGTCGATGTTCTGCATGAAGATGCGCGGACGCTTCTGCTCGAACGACACATAGGCGATACGTTTGCCATCCGGTGCGAAACGTGGCGACAGGATCGGCTCACGGGATTGCAGCAGCGTCACTGCACGAGCGCCGTCATAGTCGGAACGTTGCAGGGTGTAACGCGTGTTCTTCTCGGAGAAGCGCTCGGCGGTTACGTACAGCAGACGCGTCGAGAACGCGCCGTCGATGCCGGTCAGCTTCTGGAACGACTGATCGGAAATGAAGTGCGCCATGTCACGGATCTGGTCGGTAGTACCGGAAACACTGCCGTCAGCCACTTTCTGTTCGGTGGCAACGTTGAACAGTGCCCACTGCACCTGCAGACGACCGCCCGCTGGAGCAATGCTGCCGACCATCACGTATTGAGCACCCAATGCCTTCCAGTCACGGAAGATGATTTCGCTCGGCTGGCTTGGCTGGCTGATCATGTTCTGCTTGGGGATCGGCGCGTAATAGCCAGAGTTGCGCAAATCGTTACCGATAATTTCTGCCATGTCATCCGGCAGCACGGCACCGCCCTGCATGCCGAATGGAACGACGGCGATCGGCGTAGCCCGGTCAGTGCCACTGCTGATCAGGATGTTCTTTTCGTCTGCTACCGCTATCCCTGCAAGGCAGCAGATAACGACCAGCATTGATCGAAGAATAGTTCTCACAAGCCTAAATCCTCAGGATTGAATGTCATCTTGAATGAGCGATACGGAGCAAAATCAGCGGGGCTCAAGCCCTGCATTTCCGTCAATCGCCCGATATTCTTAACCGCGGCTACCGCAGAAGCGTCAAATGGAGCATCGCCGCTGGACTTTGTGACCGTAGCACCCGTTACGGTACCGTCCGGCAACATACTGATCCGAAGCTCCACTTTCATGCCTTTACGCGCCGAAGGTGGAAGATTCCAACCCTCCGAAACACGGAGCCTGATCAGGTCATCGAAATCACCCGCTACGCTGTCGCCAAGTTCGTCCGCCTTGGTCGCTGCCCGATCCGTCTTGTCCGAAAGCAACTCAGCCAACGCCTGAGCCTTTTTGTCTTCAGCCGACTTGCGCGCTGCATCCTGGGCCTTTTTCTTGGCAGCGTCAGCAGCAGCCTTTTTCTTCGCGTCTTCGGCGACTTTCTTCTTCGCCTCTTCAGCTTCAGCTTTCTTCTTGGCGTCTTCGGCGGCTTTCTTCTTCGCGTCTTCGACGATCTTCTTCTTGGCTTCTTCGGCAGCGGCTTTCTTGGCCTCTTCCTCAGCAGCCTTTTTAGCTTCGTCTTCGGCCTTCTTCTTGGCTATATCAGCCAATTGTTTCTCTTCGGCTTTTTTGGCTTCGGCTTTCTTCGCGTCGTCGGCTTTTTTGGCTTCATCAGCCTTTTTCGCTTCGTCCGCTTTTTTCGCCTCGTCGGCCTTCTTCGCTTCCTCGGCCTTTTGAGCCGCTTCCTCTTTCTTTTGTTCCGCCGCTTTCACCGCTTCCTGCTCGATCTTTTTCTGTTCGAGCTGTTCGACTTCAGTCTGGCGCGCGGCAGTTTTCTTCGCCTCACCCGCAATCTTCTGATTGGTCTGGGTAGTCGCCGGACTTTTCGATTTCAGCTGGTACAGAGTCGCCTGGACGATCGGCTTGGCCGGCGGCAGTTCGGGCGTGAAGGCAAAACTGACGAACAGCATGCCGAATACCAGCACGTGCAGGACAATTGCCAGAACACTAGGCCAGAAGTAGCTTTCCGAGGCGGACGGCTCTCGCTGTTGCTGCATCAGGGGGCCTCGGTAATCAGACCAACGTTACCGACCCCGGCTTTCTGCAACCCGCCCATGGCACCCATGACGGCGCCGTAGTCGACAGTCTTGTCGCCACGAATGAACACCTGGGTGCGTTTGCCGCCTTCGGTGCCGACACGAATGATCTTGGTCACTGCGTCAGTCATCTGCGGCAGGGTCATGGCCCTGTCCTGTTGCTTCTCGGTGTCGACTTCGCTGCCAAGGTTCCAGTAGTAGGTCTTGTCAGCCTTGATCGAAATGGTCAGGACCTGGGTGTTGTTGTCCTGCGGCAAGGCTTCGCTGGAAACCTTGGGCAGATCAACTTTCACGCCCTGATTGAGCATCGGCGCGGTCACCATGAAGATGACCAGCAGCACCAACATCACGTCGATGTAGGGCACCACGTTCATCTCGGCGACCGGCTTGCGCTTTTTGCGAGCTCGAGCGATTAAAGCCATCGGGAAATACCTGCTTATTCTTCGCTGGTGTGCACTTTGCGGTGCAGGATCGCCTGGAATTCATCGGCGAAGGTGTAGTAGCGGCCCAGCAAGGTTTCGCTGCGTGCAGCAAAACGGTTGTAAGCGATGACCGCCGGAATCGCAGCGAACAGGCCGATCGCCGTGGCGATCAGGGCTTCGGCGATACCCGGGGCAACGGTGGCAAGGGTCGCCTGCTGGGCGCTGGCCAGACCGCGGAAGGAGTTCATGATCCCCCAGACGGTACCGAACAGACCGATGTATGGGCTGACCGAACCGACGGTGGCGAGAAACGGCAGGCTCTGCTCCAGCTTCTCTTCTTCACGGGAGATGGCCACGCGCATGGCACGAGCGACACCTTCCATCACGGCTTCAGGATCGACACCTGGCTGCTGACGCAGACGGGAGAATTCCTTGAAACCGGCACGGAAGATCTGCTCGACGCCCGAATCCGGATCGGGATTGCTGCCGGCCTGACGGTACAGTTTGGACAGATCGATACCCGACCAGAAGCGCTCTTCGAAGCTCTCCAGGGCGCGTCGACCGGCACGCAGCAAGTTGCTGCGCTGAAAGATCATGATCCATGAGGTCACCGATGCGGCCACCAGGGTCAACATTACCAACTGCACCACGATGCTGGCATTGCTGACCAGGCTCCACATGGAGGAATGGTCGACGACGTTAGCTTCCACGCTTTATCTCCTGCTCTGAGTGTGTACCCGGGCCGACCGCGTCGGCAAAGGCCGCACGCAGGTCTTCGGGAAGGGCCCGGGGTTTCAAACTGTCGGTGCGCACGCAGGCCACCAAAAACTGCCCTTCGCAGAGCAGCACATTATCCGTGGCCCGCCTGACCTGCTGTCTGAAGCGCAGGCTGGCACGGTTCAATTCGGTTACATCAGCGCTTACCAGCAGTTCGTCATCCAGTCGCGCCGGCGCGTGGTAGCGCGCTTCGCTGGAATGCACGACGAACAACAGGTCCTCTCCGGCCAGCTGCGATTGGGCAAAGCCCAGTTCCCGTAGCCGTTCGGTTCGAGCCCGTTCCATAAACTTGAGGTAATTAACGTAATACACGATGCCGCCCGCATCGGTGTCCTCGTAATAAACGCGACAACGATGTGCGAACGGCCCAAGCCCGTTTTGCGCGCGCATACTCTAGTGCTTACTCCTCAGGTTGCCAATCCGGCAGGCAACTGTTTTTCGTGGTTTCAAAGCTATAACGCAAAAGTACCGTCCTATGACCGTACAAACCCTGAATAAATCACCAACAAATGTGTATCAATCGTCCACGGCGTCGAGAAACTCGTCTGCCACGGGCATCTCACCCATACGCGATGGAACGTTCAAACCGAAATGCAGGTAGGCATGGCGCGTCACCACCCTGCCCCGGGGTGTGCGCATGATATAGCCCTGCTGGATCAGATAGGGCTCGAGCACGTCTTCAATGGTGTGGCGTTCTTCACTGATTGCCGCCGCCAGACTGTCGATCCCGACCGGGCCGCCGTCGAATTTCTCGATCATGGTCAGCAGCAGTCGCCGGTCCTGGTGATCGAAACCGTGTTCGTCGACATCCAGCAGGTTCAGCGCCAGATCTGCGACCGCTTTGGTGATGTGGCCCTTGGCGCGGACCTCGGCGAAGTCGCGTACTCGGCGCAGCAGCCGGTTGGCAATTCGTGGCGTGCCACGAGCACGACGGGCGATCTCGAACGAACCTTCCGGATCCAGCGGCAGACCCAGAATCGCCGCCGAACGGCTGACGATCGTTGCCAGGTCGGCGGTGCTGTAGAACTCCAGGCGCTGGACGATACCGAAGCGGTCACGCAGCGGATTGGTCAGCATGCCCGCGCGGGTAGTCGCACCGACCAGAGTGAACGGCGGCAGATCCAGCTTGATCGAGCGCGCTGCCGGCCCTTCGCCGATCATGATGTCGAGCTGGAAATCTTCCATCGCCGGATACAGCACTTCTTCAACGATCGGCGACAGTCGATGGATTTCGTCGATGAACAGCACGTCGTGCGGCTCGAGATTGGTCAGCAATGCGGCCAGATCACCGGGACGCTCAAGCACCGGGCCCGAAGTGCTCTTGATCGACACGCCCATTTCCTGGGCAATGATGTTCGCCAGCGTGGTCTTGCCCAGACCCGGCGGGCCGAAGATCAAGGTGTGATCGAGGGATTCGCTACGGCCACGGGCGGCCTGGATGAACAGTTCCATCTGCTCGCGCACGGTCGGCTGGCCAATGTAATCGGCCAGGCTGACGGGACGAATCGCCCGGTCCTGGACTTCTTCGCGCTCGCGCGGGCTGTGCGCGGCGGCGATCAGACGGTCAGCTTCAATCACTTAAATCATTCCCTTCAGAGCGCGGCGGATCAGGTCTTCGCTGCTCAGGTTCTTGTCTTTGATCGCGGAAATCGCCTTGCTCGCTTCCTGCGGCTTGTAGCCCAGGGATATCAACGCACTGACGGCATCGGTCTCGGCGCTGTTGACCGGCGCCGGGCCGTCCGGCTGATTCGGCACCAGCGCAAACATCGCCGGCGAAGTTTCCCAGGCTTTGAAACGGTCTTTCAATTCGACCAGCAAACGCTCGGCAGTCTTCTTGCCAACCCCAGGCACCTTGGTCAGCGCCGAGGTGTCCTGAGACTGCACGCAACGCACCAGCTCATCGACTTCCAGGCTCGACATCAGCGCCAGCGCCAGTTTCGGCCCGACCCCGTTGAGACGGATCAGCTCGCGGAAGAAGTCTCGCTCACGCTTGCCGGCAAAACCATAGAGCAATTGCGCATCTTCGCGTACGACCAAGTGGGTGTGCAGGGTCAGCGGTTCACCGACCGACGGCAGGCGATAAAGGGTGGTCATCGGCACTTCCACCTCATAGCCGAGGCCGTTTACATCGAGAATCAGGTGCGGCGGCTGTTTCTCAGCCAGGGTGCCGCGCAAGCGTCCAATCACGTTTGAAATCCTTGAGCGCTGGCCAGCCGTGGGCTGGCGACGATTGAAGGGGGCTTGCGCGCCGGCAACACAGGCACCGAAAAGCCACTTTCAGGAAAATTGATGCTGATGCTATCAGAGACGCAGGCGCCCGCCACGACTGCGTGCGGTTCCCAGACCGTGGGGGAGCAGGCTCGAGCGTGTATGCGCATGGCAGATGGCGATCGCCAGGGCGTCGGAGGCGTCGATTTGCGGCTTGCTGGTCAATTTGAGCATGTGCATGACCATCATCTGCACCTGCTCTTTATTGGCCGCGCCCGTGCCGACCACGGCCTGTTTGACTTGCGTGGCGGTGTACTCGGCAATTTCCAGGCATTCTTCAGCGCCAGCAACAATCGCAGCGCCGCGCGCCTGACCGAGCTTCAGCGCCGAGTCGGCGTTTTTCGCCATGAACACCTTTTCGATGCCCATGGTCACCGGGCCATAGGTCTTGATGATCTCGCGCACGCCGCGATAGACGATCTGCAGACGCTCATGCAGCTCGCCGGAACCGGTGCGAATGCAGCCCGAAGCCACATAGATGCAGCCGCCCCGCCCGGTATCGCGAACGATCCCGTAACCGGTGATGCGCGAACCGGGGTCGATACCAAGAATTAGAGTCATAACGCCTGCAGATTCATAAAAACGATTTACCTGACACCTAATAGCAAATGTGGGAGCGAGCCTGCTCGCGAACGCGGTATATCAGCAACACAGGTGCTGAATGACACACCGCTTTCGCGAGCAGGCTCGCTCCCACAGGGAAGACTAGTCGCTAATCAACCCAGCTGAGCAGCGACGTCTTCCGGGATATCCGCGTTGGAATAAACGTTCTGCACGTCATCCAGGTCCTCGAGCATGTCGATCAGCTTGAGCACTTTTTCCGCGCCTTCCAGATCCAGCTCGGCGCTGGTGGTTGGCTGCATCACGATTTCCGCGTCGTCGCCCTTGAACCCGGCCGCTTCCAGCGCGTTGCGCACCGCATAGAAACCGGTGAACGAGGTGAACACGTCGATCGAACCGTCTTCGTGGGTGACCACGTCATCGGCGTCGGCTTCCAGCGCCGCTTCGGTCAGCGCGTCTTCATCGACGCCCGGGGCGAAGCTGATCTGGCCCTTGCGTTCGAACAGATACGCCACCGAACCGTCGGTGCCGAGGTTGCCTCCACACTTGCTGAACGCGTGACGCACAGCCGCAGCGGTGCGGTTGCGGTTGTCGGTCATGCACTCGACCATCACCGCCACACCGCCCGGGACGTAGCCTTCGTAGGTCAGTTCTTCAACGTTGTCCGCTTCGGTGGCACCGGCACCGCGCGCGACGGCGCGGTCGATGATGTCGCGGCTCATGTTGGCGCTCAACGCCTTGTCCAGCGCCAGACGCAAACGCGGGTTGGAACCCGGATCACCGCCACCCTGACGGGCGGCAACGGTCAGTTCACGGATCCACTTGGTGAAGATCTTGCCCCTCTTGGCATCCTGACGTTCTTTGCGGTGCTTGATGTTTGCCCACTTGGAATGACCTGCCATAACTTGCTCCGAATGCTCTTTGAAACCTTGCCCGCCCTGCCGAGGCAGCGGCCGGCAATTGAAAAATTCGACCTGAGAAAGAAAAAAGGCGCATCCGAAGATGCGCCTTCAGGCCCGTCTTACTCAGCCTTTGGCGTTTCGCGCAGGCGAATGTGCAGCTCGCGCAATGCCTTGGCGTCGACCACGCCCGGAGCCTGCGTCATCACGTCGGCAGCACTCTGGGTTTTCGGGAAGGCGATCACTTCACGGATCGACTGGGCGCCGGTCATCAGCATCACCAGACGGTCCAGACCGAAGGCCAGACCACCGTGCGGCGGTGCACCGTACTTCAGCGCGTCGAGCAGGAAGCCGAACTTCTCTTCCTGCTCCGCTTCGTTGATGCCCAGCAGACGGAAAACCGCTTGCTGCATTTCCTTGCGGTGGATACGGATCGAACCGCCGCCCAACTCGGTGCCGTTCAGCACCATGTCGTACGCACGGGACAGCGCGCCGGCCGGGTTGGCTTCGAGTTCCTGCGGGGTGCACTTCGGTGCGGTGAACGGGTGGTGCAGCGCGGAGAAGCTGCCGTCGTCGTTCTCTTCGAACATCGGGAAGTCGACGACCCACATTGGCGCCCACTCGCAGGTCAGCAGCTTGAGGTCGTGACCGAGCTTGATACGCAGCGCGCCCAGGGCTTCGCTGACGATCTTGGCCTTGTCGGCACCGAAGAACACGATGTCGCCGTCGACAGCGCCGACGCGATCGAGGATCACGTTGAGCTTGTCTTCAGGAATGTTCTTCACGATCGGCGATTGCAGACCTTCAACACCGGCCGCGCGCTCGTTGACCTTGATGTACGCCAGGCCCTTGGCACCGTAGATGCCGACAAACTTGGTGTAATCGTCGATCTGCTTGCGCGGCATGCTCGCCCCGCCTGGAACGCGCAGTGCGGCGATACGGCACTTCGGATCGTTGGCCGGGCCGCTGAATACCTTGAAGTCGACTTCTTTGAGCTGGTCGGCAACGTCGACCAGTTCCAGCGGAATACGCAGGTCCGGCTTGTCCGAACCATAGCGGCGCATGGCCTCTTCGAAGGTCATGTGCGGGAATTCGCCGAATTCCAGATCCAGCACTTCCTTGAACAGGTTGCGGATCATCTGCTCGGTCAGGCCCATGATCTCTTTTTCATCGAGGAAGCTGGTCTCGATGTCGATCTGGGTGAATTCCGGCTGACGGTCGGCACGCAGGTCTTCGTCACGGAAGCACTTGGCGATCTGGTAGTAACGGTCGAAGCCGGCCACCATCAGCAGCTGCTTGAACAGCTGCGGCGATTGCGGCAGGGCGAAGAACGAACCGGCGTGGGTGCGGCTCGGCACCAGATAGTCACGCGCACCTTCCGGGGTGGCACGGGTCAGGATCGGGGTTTCGACGTCGAGGAAGCCGTTCTCGTCGAGGAAGCGGCGGATGCTGGTGGTCATGCGCGAACGCAGACGCAGCTTCTCGGCCATTTCCGGACGACGCAGGTCGAGGAAGCGATAGCGCAGGCGGGTTTCTTCGCCAACGTCGGAGAACTCGTTGAGCGGGAACGGCGGGGTTTCCGACTCGTTCAGCACTTCCAGTTCATAACCCAGCACTTCGATCATGCCCGACGCCATGTTGGCGTTGGTCGCACCGGCCGGACGCAGACGCACCTTGCCGGTGATCTTCACGACGTATTCGCTGCGCACGCGATCGGCGGCGGCGAAGCTCTCGGCGCGATCCGGATCGAACACCACCTGGGCCAGACCGTCACGATCACGGATATCGAGGAAAATCACCCCGCCGTGGTCGCGGCGACGGTGGACCCATCCGCAAAGGGTAATTTCCTGGCCTTCCAGGCTTTCGTTCAGTTGGCCGCAATAGTGGCTGCGCATCATGGTGTCGTTCGCTTCTCGTAATTCGAAATTCGGTGGAGTAACCGTCGCTTCAAGCAATGCGGCCACTCACGCGTGTCGTTCGTTCAGGGTTTGAACCCTAGTCAGCTTTGTCGCCACCGGCCAGATTCTTCTTGGCTCCGGTCTTGAAATCGGTCTCGTACCAACCGTTGCCGCTGAGGCGAAAACCCGGCATGGACAGCTGCTTCTTCAGATCTGGCGCCTGGCAGGCAGGGCAGTCGACCAGCGGTGCGTCGCTGATCTTCTGAATGGCTTCCAACTGATGACCACAGGAAGCACATTGGTAATCGTACATTGGCATGGGGGTGTCTCGGCGATCGGATTGCTGCCGCGCGCAGGGCTTTGCGGCGAAAGCGCGGGATTATATCGATTAAATGCGCCCTGTGCAGCCGTAACACTGCACAGGCCGCAACCTCGTTGTACCTGCCGTTTCAGCGCGAAACGCCGGGTGCGAGATCCTTGATCCCGTTCATGACGCACACTACCCGAATCAGCGCACTGAAGTTCTTCACCCCGCCGTGCCGCAGATGCACCTCACGATCGACGTGGGATAACAATGTGCTGATCGTACAATGATTGTCCTCGGCCATGCCGCCGAGGATGTTCCAGTAGACCTGCTCGAGTCGCAGGCAGGTCGCGAAACCGTTGAGCCGTATTGATCGGGACAAGGGCCGGATCAGGTTCATGTCGAACTCGCTGACAAACGGATCGACCTTTATTACGTGCCGCGAAGCCGACATCCTGTCGCTTCGCCTGTCTCCTTCTACCATAGCGTTGACACTCCTTTGCCATGACTGCTGATTTATAAGGCAACATCCTGCGCCTTCATAAAAACCCAGTGACAAAGTTATCGCCATACGACTTGTTGACCAGCCTCGTAGGATAAGCCAACGACAATGGTAAGAGCCTGGACAGGGTGCGGACGGCTTGACGGCGCCCGCACCGGCCGACTTACTCCTCGAGCAGCGCGCGCAGCATCCAGGCGGTTTTCTCGTGCACCTGCATACGCTGGGTCAGCAGGTCGGCTGTCGGCTCGTCGCTGACCTTGTCCAGCAGCGGGAAAATACCCCGCGCGGTGCGGGTCACCGCTTCCTGGCCCTCGACCAATTGCTTGATCATGTCCTCGGCGCTCGGCACACCGACCTCTTCTTTAATAGAGGACAGCCGCGCGTAGGTCGCATAAGCACCCGGCGCCGGAAAGCCCAACGCACGAATACGCTCGGCGATCGAATCGACGGCCAGCGCCAGCTCGTTGTATTGCTCTTCGAACATCAGATGCAGCGTGCGGAACATCGGGCCAGTGACGTTCCAGTGGAAGTTATGGGTTTTCAGATACAGCACGTAGGTGTCCGACAGCAGTCGCGACAGCCCTTCGACGATGGATTTGCGGTCTTCTTCACTGATACCGATATCAATTGCCATGCTTACCCCCTAACAGTGATTGAATTCATCCAGCAGGTTCAGCCCCACTTTAGCAAGGCAAGCGCTGGCTCGCAGCTATGAATCGGTGATCAGACTGCGACAAATCGACCGTTTCCGTGCCGCTGGCCGGGCTGATTTGAGTAGCCGCAGGCTTTGCTGTTAAATAGGCAGTGTGTCGCCACCCCCCATTTTCCGGGGTGTTGCGCATAGGCTGATCAGTGTACGTGTCCACCGCCTCTTATTTTGTCCTGAAGCGAACCGTGCGCCTTCAGCTCTTCCTTGTGAGCCGTCATAACGTGAGCCAATCAAAATGTTGAAAATCGTCCACCTGCTAATGGGCGCAGCAGCCTTGCTGCTGTCGTTCATACCCAGCCTGAAAGCCGAAGCCGTTCCTTACCTGCAACAGCCCGATGCACTTTACTTGGCCTTTTTCGGCCTGCTGAACCTGGTCATCGCTCCAGTGATTCCCTACTGGAACAAAGGCCCGCGCCAGCATCTGCAAAATCTGGTCAGCGCGCTGCTGGTGCTGACCGTCGTCCTGCAAACCCTGACCCTGATCGCACCGATGCCGGTCATCGCTGGCCAGCCGGCCGTGCTGTTCAGCCTGGCGATTGCGCTGGTTGCCGTGCTGCTGCACCTGGCCGTCAGCTTCTACAAATCGTCACCGGCCGCCGCGCCGACTACCTATGACATGAGCAATCGCGATACCGGCACCGTGAAGTGGTTCAACACTTCCAAGGGTTTCGGTTTTATCTCCCGGGACTCCGGCGATGATATTTTCGTGCACTTTCGCGCCATTCGTGGCGAAGGCCATCGCGTCCTGGTCGAAGGCCAGCGCGTCGAGTTCTCGGTGATGAACCGCGACAAAGGCCTGCAAGCCGAGGACGTGATCGCCGCCCTGCCGCGTCGCTGATCCAAAGCAAAAAAAACCGCGAGCAGCCTGACTGTTCGCGGTTTTTTTGTGCCTGCCGAATGGCTCAATAATGCGGCGGCGGTGCATCTTCTTCAAAAGCACCAAACTGCCCGACCATTTCCTCGTGACGCTTGATCAGCGCTTCCATCTGCAATTGCAGGCGCTCGATAACCCTCTGCTGGGCCACCAGCACATCGTTCAATGCCTGAATGGTGTCATCCTGAAAGGCCAGACGGCTTTCCAGGTCGGTAACGCGTTCTTCAAGGCTCATGACTCAGCCCTCCACAAAAGTGAATTCTTCAGTCAGTACCAGGCGCAGGCGCTCGCGAATGGCTGCCACCTGGTCCCCGCTGTACGGCTTGGCCGGATGCTTGCCCCAGACCGGCGCAGGCCAGGCGGCATCGTCGCGTTTGCGCACGATGACATGCATGTGCAATTGACTGACAACGTTCCCCAGGGTCGCCACGTTCAGCTTGTCGGCATCGAACGAATCCTTGAGCAACTCGGCAAGGGTGGTGGTTTCCCGCCAGAGTTGCTGCTGATCGGCGACATCCAACTGAAACAACTCGCTTATATCCTCGCGGCGAGGCACCAGGATGAACCACGGGTAATTACTGTCGTTGGACAGCAACAGCCGGCACAACGGAAAGTCGCCGATGACCAGGGTGTCCTGTTGAAGTCGTGAATCCAAAGCAAACACTGTACGTACTCCCGGCTGATCGTATGACTCAGCTTAGCGGCCGGTTCCGAAAACCGGCGCGCCAAGCGACAGAGCGGCAGCATACCTGCGAATGCAGCGGGCTTCACGCTGCCTCCGGCGCTAAATCGCCAGGCGCTCCGCCATGAGACATTTATCCCATCCGCGCACCAACACCGCCCCTGACATGAGCCTGAACGTGAAGAGACGCATGAAAATCCTTGATCTGCCAGGTCTCGAGTAAGTCCTCGCTCGATCGCTCCAGGCTTGATCGTGTTTTTTTTGCACCAAAACTGCACAACGGGTCTACGCTCACTGGGTCAGGTATCCGCCAAATACTCACGGCGGGGTGAACCGGTAACGTTTTTGGTTGTCCTGCGCGTCTTTGGTGCGTTGCAACACGATTGGGAGAATCTCGTCAAGCCCGCGACAGAACAGGCCCGAGACCCCGTTTTCACAAGGTTTTCACATATGCGGGCGGCACACGAAAAAATAACCGCACCGATTTTGCGGTTTGTGCACGCTTGTTGCATTCGTAACCGTATGGACTAAAAGCGCACCACTGGAAGTGGTCGGCTGAAGCCAATAAAAACAGTGGCAGGGTTGCCCGATGGAGATTCAAGTGTTTTGCCAGGGACTCTTTTTATCGATGCAAAAAGGCCCGGATACAGCGATTGAAGTTGTCAGTCAGGCTGCATTGGTACTGTGAATTTGCGACATCCAGCGCTCCTTTCGCGACAACGCCGTAAAGAAGCTGAAAGGTTGGTTTCGCAAGTATCGCCAACATTGTCGGCGTGATATAAGTTTGCGCCGACACAAAAAGAAAGAGCCGCCCAGATAATAAAACAGGTGGGACGGCAGTACTCTTCTAAAACCAAAGGAGCAAATCACGATGCGCGTGATGAAGTGGAGCATGATCGCACTGGCCGTTGCAGCAGCAGCCAGTTCGCAGTTGGCTACGGCCGCCCCGTTTGTCAGTGACCAGGCTGAAGCCAAAGGTTTCGTTGAAGACGCGAAACTCACCGAGACGTTGAAGAACTACTACTTCAACCGCGACAACAAGAACGGTGGCCGCGACCAGAAAGACTGGACCCAGGGCTTCCTCGGCAACTTCACCTCCGGTTATACCCAAGGCACCGTGGGTGTAGGTATTGATGCATACGGTTATCTGGCCTTGAAACTGGATGGCGGTGACGGTACTTCCGGTACTGGCAACATGAGCCGTAGCGATACCGTGAAGGCCAACGGCTATGGCCGCGACGTCAATGACAGTCAGGGCAAGGCAGGCGCTTCCATCAAGTTCCGCGTCTCCAAGACCGAACTGAAATTCGGCGACATGCAGCCAAGCACTTCTCCGGTGTTCGCTGTCGGCGGTTCCCGCATCCTTCCGCAAACTGCCACTGGCTTCCAGTTGCAGAGCAGCGAAGTGAAAGACCTTGACCTCGAAGCCGGTCACTTCTACTCCGGCTCCAGCCAGGACAAGAACGCCCGCGATGGTGGCCTCTACGCTACCTACGCCGGTGTTGAAGCGAACAACATCGACTACTTCGGCGGCAAGTACTCGATCACTGACAACCTCAGTGCATCGCTGTACGGCGCAAAACTGGAAGATATCTGGAACCAGTACTACGCCAACGTGAACCTCACCACTCCGTTCGGTGGTGACACTTCGCTGAACACCGACTTCAACATCTACCGCACCACCGACACCGGTAGTGCCGAAGCGGGCGACATCAGCAACACCACGTTCTCCCTGGCAACCGCTTTGTCGTTCCTCAAAGCGCACACCTTTACTCTCGCCTTCCAGAAGGTCAACGGCGACACCCCGTTCGACTACATCGGCGTGGGCAAGAACAACCGTGGTGGCGACTCGATCTTCCTCGCCAACTCCATCCAGTACTCTGACTTCAACGGCGCAGGCGAGAAATCCGTCCAGGCCCGTTACGACCTGAAAATGGCCGAGTACGGCGTTCCTGGCCTGAGCTTCATGGTTCGTTACGTCAAAGGTTGGGATATCGACGGTACCAACACTCCAGCGGGCAGCGCTTATGCCGGTCTGTATGGTGATGATGGCAAACACCACGAAACCAACTTTGAAGCCAAGTACGTTGTTCAAAGCGGCCCGGCCAAAGATCTTTCCTTCCGCATTCGTCAAGCCTGGCACGTTGCCAACGCTGACGAAGGTGAAGGCGATGTCAAAGAGTTCCGCCTGATCACCGAGTACCCGCTGAACATCTTGTAATCGTCAGTGGTTAGTTTCAAAGCATAAAAAAAGGCCCATCTTCCGATGGGCCTTTTTATTTGCCTGGCACTGATTAAGAGTCTGGCTACGAGAGCAATTACTTAGCTAGCAACCTATCATTGTGTCGCCGATTCCTGAACAACGCGTATAACTCGCTGCGGAAATGGAATATCAATACCGGCAGCCTTCAAACGATCACGCGCCTGTTCATTAAACATGAACATCACATCCCAATAGTCTGCAGTTTTAACCCATACGCGCAGGGACACCGTGATCGAACTGTCGCCCAGTGTCGAAATTACCGCTTGCGGTTCCGGGTCCTGCATGACGCGCGCATCCTTGGTCAGATCCAGCAGCACCTGACGGGCCTTTTGCAGATCCGCTTCGTAATCCACGCCCACGTCGAACACCACTTTGCGGGTTGGCTGGCGGTTGGTGTTGGTGATGATGCCGTTCGACAGATTGCCGTTGGGCACGATGATGGTCTTGTTGTCGCCGGTGCGCAGCACGGTATGGAAGATCTGGATGCTGTCGACGGTACCCGCCACGCCTTGGGCTTCGATCCAGTCACCGATGCGGAACGGGCGGAACAGCAGAATCAGCACGCCGCCAGCGAAGTTCGCCAGGCTGCCTTGCAGGGCCAGGCCGATCGCCAGACCGGCAGCACCAATAGCCGCGACGAACGAGGTGGTTTCGACGCCGATCATCGACGCGACGCTGACAATCAGCAGCACCTTGAGAATGATGTTGGCCAAGCTGCTGATAAAGCCTTGCAGCGCCAGGTCGGCATTGCGCAGGGCCAGCAGACCGCCGAGTTTTTGCGTGACCTTGTTGATCAGCCACCAGCCGATGGCCAGGGTAATCACTGCCAGCAGCACGCGACTGCCGTATTCCATGATCATCGGGATCCACGCCTGGGACGCCTTGACCAGGTGGTCCACTTCAGCATTCAAATCCATGTTCTATCTCCTGATTTCCGGCTTCCCGGGGTGTATTAAAAACAACTGTGGGAGCGAGCCTGCTCGCGAATGCGGTGTGTCAGTCAACTCATCGCTGAATGAAACACCGCATTCGCGAGCAGGCTCGCTCCCACACAGCATTCAGACCAGGCTTAGTCGCGGAAGTTGTTGAACTGCAGCGGCATGCCGAATTCCTTCGCACGCAGGGCCGCGATGGCTTCCTGGAGGTCGTCGCGCTTCTTGCCCGTTACACGCACCTGCTCGCCCTGAATGGCAGCCTGGACCTTGAGCTTGGCCTCCTTGATGTGGCCGACGATCTTCTTCGCCAACTCTTTATCGATGCCTTCCTTGAGAATGGCGTCCTGCTTCATCAGTTTGCCGGAAGCGTAAGCCTCCTTGACCTCGAGGCACTGCACGTCGATCTTGCGCTTGGTCAGCGCCAGCTTGAGGATTTCGATCATCGCTTCGAGCTGGAAAGCGGCTTCGGCGGTGAGGCTGACGGTCAGGTCTTTTTCCTTGAACTCGAAGCTGCCTTTGCCTTTCAGGTCATAACGACGATCGAGTTCCTTCACGGCGTTCTCGACCGCGTTGGTAAGTTCGTGTTTGTCCAGTTCGGATACCACGTCGAACGACGGCATGTAATCTCTCCAATAAAAAGGCGCGCTCGATGTGGAGGGAGCGCGCTTGGCTTGCGGTTAAAATCGGGCTCATTATAACGGGTCTTTTCCTACCGATACGGCGAGCCGCACATGCCTGCAAGCAATCGAGCAAAAAACTGATGTCGACCATCTGGCATGTCTTGGGCGCCGGCAGTCTCGGCACACTCTGGGCGACACGGCTGGCCCGCGCCGGCTTGCCCGTGCGACTGATCCTGCGCGACCCGTCACGCTTGCGCAGCTATGCAGCTGGTGGCGGATTAACCCTGGTAGAAAACGGACAAGCTCATACCTATGCAGTTCCCGGCGAAACCCCGGACAGCCCCGAGCCGATTCGCCGTCTGCTGGTCGCGTGCAAGGCCTATGACGCCGAAGAGGCCGTCGCCCGCCTCGCTTCACGCCTCGCTCCGGATGCCGAATTGATCCTCCTGCAAAACGGTCTGGGCAGTCAGGACGCCGTTGCCGCGCGGGTGCCGCAAGCGCGCTGCATCAGCGCATCCAGCACCGAGGGCGCGTTTCGCGATGGCGATTGGCGGGTGGTGTTCGCCGGCCACGGTTTCAACTGGCTGGGCGATATCGGCAATCCGCTGGCACCGGTCTGGCTCGACGATCTGCAAGCGGCAAATATTCCCCATGAATGGAGCGCCGACATCCTCACTCGGCTGTGGCGCAAACTGGCGCTGAACTGCGCGATCAACCCGCTGACCGTGCTCCACGACTGCCGTAACGGCGGCCTGACAGCGCATCACTGCGAGGTCGCTACGCTCTGCGCCGAACTGACTGAACTGCTCGAACGCTGTGGTCAGCCGACAGCGGCAGACAATCTCCAAGCGGAGGTCGAACGGGTGATCCACGCCACCGCCGCCAATTACTCTTCGATGTATCAGGACGTCGCCAACCAGCGCCGCACCGAAATCAGCTATCTATTGGGCCACGCCTGCAAAGTCGCTGAGCGCCATCAGTTGAACCTGCCGCACCTGCACCAGTTGCAGCAACGTCTGGTCGCTCATCTGCGCAACCGTGGATTGCCCAGCGACTGAGCAGCCGCTAGGCTGACGGCTTGTTCCCCTGCTGCGATAAACCCGATGCCATTGCGCCAGCGCCTCGAAAACCTGCCGGTCGGCCAGAAACTGCTGGCCGCCCTGCTGGTGTTGTTGACCACGGTTCTGCTGGTCGCCAACCTGACCTTTATCAGCGCCGCCTACTACATTTCCCAAGAAAGCATGGCGCCACAGGCCCTGCAGACCATCGGCCGGCTGATCGCCAATCCGAGTCTGGTCAGCGACGCGCTGGAGTCGCCGCGCAGCGCCGAGCGCCTGCTCAAGGAACTCGACAGTTATTCACCGTTGCGCGCCGCTGCCCTGTACGACGGCAAGGGTGAACGTCTGGCGCAGGTGCAGCGCGGTGAAAAGCTCAGCCTGCCCGAGCGCTATCGCCATGTCGAAGCCTGGCAACTCACCGAATTTCGCAGCAATCAACTGATCACCCTGCCCCGCCCCGGTGCCGCGCCGGGGCATCTGTTGCTGGTCGCCAGCAGCGAATTGCCGATGGCGTTCTACACCGGCACCCTGACCGCCAGCCTCGGCATCCTGATCTTCAGCGTCTTGTTGTGGCTGGTGATTGCCCGGCAGATCAAACGTCTGATCACCCGCCCCATTCATCAGCTCGAGGAGCTGTCCCGCCAGGTCACCCGCGAAGAGAACTACGCGCTGCGCGCTGCACGGGGCAATCACGATGAAATCGGCAGTCTGGCCGAGGCGTTCAACACCATGCTCTCGCGCATCGAAGCCCGCGAGCAGCAGCTCAAACGCGCCCGTGATGACTCGCAAGCCGCCTACGATCAGGCGCAGGGGCTGGCCGAGGAAACCCGCCACACCAATCGCAAACTGGAGCTGGAAGTCCAGGTGCGCAGCAAGATCGAGAAGAAACTCACCGGCTTCCAGAATTACCTCAACAGCATTATCGACTCGATGCCTTCAGCGCTGATCGCCCTCGACGAGCAGCTTTACGTCACCCAGTGGAACCAGGAGGCCAGCGCGCTCTCCGGCACGCGCCTGGACGAGGCACTGAACCAGCCGATCTTCCTCGCCTTCGAACCGCTCAAGCCGTTTCTGCCGCAGCTCAAGGCTACCGTCGAGCAGCACACCGTGGCGAAAGTCGATCGGGTGACCTGGTTCAAGGACGATGAACCGAAACATTACGCGCTGACGTTTTATCCGCTGATGGGCGGTGCCGGGCGTGGCGTGGTGATCCGTATCGACGACATCACCCAGCGCCTGTCGCTGGAAGAAATGATGGTGCAGTCGGAGAAGATGCTCTCGGTCGGTGGCCTTGCTGCTGGCATGGCCCATGAAATCAACAACCCGCTCGGCGCGATCCTGCACAACGTGCAGAACATCCGTCGGCGGCTGTCGGCGGATCTGCCGAAGAACATCGAAACCGCCGAACAACTGGGCATCGAACTGGATGCCGTCAACCGGTACCTGCAGGGCCGCGAAGTCCCGCAATTGCTCGATGGCATTCAACAGGCGGGCGCCCGCGCGGCGAAGATCGTCACGCACATGCTCAGCTTCAGCCGTCGCAGCACCCGGCAGATGGCGCCGTGCGATCTGCCGGCGCTGATCGATCAGGCGGTGGAAATCGCCGGCAACGACTTCGATCTGGCGATTGGTTTCGACTTCAAGGGTCAAGCGATCATCCGCCAGTTCGATCCGGCACTGGGGCCGGTGCCGGGCACCGCCAACGAGCTGGAACAGGTGCTGCTCAATCTGCTGAAAAACGCCGCCCAGGCGATTCATCAGCGCGAAGACGACAGCGAACCGGGACGGATCATTTTGCGCACCAGACTCAATCCGCCGTGGGCCGAGATTCAGGTCGAGGACAACGGCATCGGCATGAGCGAGAACGTGCGCAAGCGTACCTTCGAGCCGTTCTTTACCACCAAGGAAATCGGCCAGGGCACCGGCCTTGGCTTGTCGGTGTCGTACTTCATCATCACCAACAACCACAAAGGCCAGATGGAAGTGCAGTCGGCGCCCGGCCAGGGCACTTGCTTCACCCTGCGTCTGCCGCTGGTACAACCGGCGCCGTTGACCGCCGAAACCAATTCACTACCGAGGTAACCCATGGGCTTTCGCTTGTCGAAGATCTACACCCGCACCGGCGACAAAGGCGAGACCGGCCTCGGTGACGGCCGTCGCGTCCCCAAGGATCACCCGCGCATCGAGGCGATTGGCGAGGTCGATACGCTGAACAGTCAGGTCGGCGTGTTGCTGGCGGGTCTGCTCGCCGAGCGTGAAGTGCATCCGGGGCTCAACGAGATCATTGAGGTGTTGGCGCCGTGTCAGCACCGCTTGTTCGATCTTGGCGGCGAACTGGCGATGCCGGCGTATCAGGCGCTGAACGAGACGGAAATCCAGCGGCTGGAAGCGGCGATCGATGTCTGGAATGAAGAGCTGGGGCCGCTGGAAAACTTCATCCTGCCCGGCGGCTCGATGTTGATTGCGCAAGCGCATGTCTGCCGCAGTCTGGCGCGCAGCGCCGAGCGCCGGTGTCAGCATTTGAACGCGATCGAACCGTTGGCCGGGGTTGGCCTGGCGTATATCAATCGGTTGTCGGATTTGCTGTTTGTCGCGGCGCGATTGATTGCGCGGCGGCAGGGGATTGCCGAGATTTTGTGGCAGCCGGCGGCAAAACCTGAAGATTTGTAGTGTTTGAAAATAAGCTATCGCGAGCAGGCTCACTCCTACAGTGACCGTATTTCTTCAGTTGAAACGCGGTCATTGTAGGAGTGAGCCTGCTCGCGATAGGGCCAGTAGCCGCTATACAGATTCAGGCCAGAACGCCCGAATCCCCGCCACACCCTGAGCCCCGACACCCCAAGCCTTCTCACGCTCCGCCGGGCCAACCCCGCCCAACAAAAACACCGGTTTGCTAAAACCGTCAATCAACGCCTCAGCCTGCTCCCAGCCCAACGGCTGTGCATCCGGGTGCGTAAGCGTCGGCTGCACCGGCGACAGGGTGACGAAGTCGACGCCCATCTGCTCCGCCAGCGCCAATTCCTCAGCGTTATGGCACGACGCCGCGAGCCAGCGCTCCGCCGGCAACGGACGCCCTGCCGCCGCGTATTTACGCAGCTGGGCGGCGGTGATGTGCCAGCCCGCCGACGGGAAATCGCCGAGCCACTCGAACGGCCCCTTGATCATCAACTGCGCCTTGCCCGCGCACAGCCCCACGGCATCCACCGCCAGATCACGGTATTTCGGGTCGTAGCCATTCGGTGCGCGCAGCTGGATCAATTTGATGCCGCCAGCAATCGCCTTCTGGATGCCGCGCAACAACGCCGGGCCTTCGAGATCTTCCGGGGTGATCAGGTATTCGGCAGGCAAACGCGCCGCCGCGACGATTGGCTGGTTAGCCGCCGGGAATTCATAGTTGACCAGCTCTCTGGCGCTGACCCAGGCCAGTGGCTGGCCTTCAGCACCGTGGGGTTCGCCGCTGAATGCCGAGACTTCCCAGACATCCAGCAACACCTGTTTGTCCGGGTAGTCGTGGCGAACCTTGATCAACGGCCGGGCAGCATCAACGACGATGCCCAGCTCTTCGTGCAGCTCGCGAGCCAGTGCCGATTCGACTGATTCGTCAGCCTCGACCTTGCCACCGGGAAATTCCCACAAGCCGCCCTGGTGTTGAGTGTCGGCACGGCGGGCGATAAGGATTTTGCCGGCGCCGTCACGAATGACGGCAGCGGCGACGTGGACGCGTTTCACGGATTCAATTCCTCCAGTCCAGCCTTTTGCCACGCTTTGAAGGCGGGCCATTGGTAGACGGTTTCAACATAAGCTTCGTCGATCGCAGGCAGCTTCACCTGATAGGTGCGCAGGCGCACGGCGATCGGCGCGAAAAAGGCATCGGCGAGGCTGACCCGCCCGAACAGGTATGGCCCCTCTTCCGTTGCCGCCGCACGGCATTCGGCCCAGAGCGCGAGCATGCGTTCGATATCGACCTTCACTTCTGGCGGCACCGGGTTCAGCGGCGCGTCCTGGCTGAGGTTGAACGGCATGTGGTTGCGCATGGCGAAGAAACCGCTGTGCATTTGTGCGCAGGCCGAGCGGGCCTGGGCGCGGGCGAAGGTATCGCTCGGCCAGAGCTGCTCGGACGGAAACTGCTCCGCGAGGTATTCAGCGATGGCCAGCGAATCGGCGATGGTGCCGCGGGTGGTCTGCAGCAGCGGCACCTTGCCGGTCGGCGAATGCTTGAGCAGGCGTTCGCGGGTGTCGGGCTTGCCGAGTTTGATCAGCTCTTCGCTGTAGGGTGCGCCGGTCAGCTCCAGCGCCAGTGCCGCACGCAGTGACCAGGAGGAAAGCAGTTTGTCGCCGATGATCAGGTGCAGGGACATGGTGTGGCGCCTTTTCGTCAGAGGGAAAACTCTAATTTTGTAGTGTCCGGACTGGCGCTATCGCGAGCAGGCTCACTCCTACAGTGGATGTGTGAAACGACACATATCTCTGTGGGAGCCAGCCTGCTGGCGATGCAGGCGACTCGGTCCCAGGCTGGATCAGGTGCGGTATTCAGCGTTGATCTTCACGTATTCATGCGACAGGTCGGTGGTCCAGATGGTTTCGCTGCAATCGCCGCGACCCAGTTCAATGCGGATGGTGATTTCTTCCTGCTGCATCACTGCCGAGCCCTGAGCTTCAGTGTAGGTGGCCGCACGGGCGCCACGGCTGGCGATGCACACGTCGCCGAGGAATACGTCGATCTTGCTCACGTCCAGGTCCGGCACACCGGCGCGGCCCACGGCGGCGAGGATGCGCCCCCAGTTCGGGTCGGAGGCGAACAGCGCGGTCTTGATCAGCGGCGAGTGCGCCACGGTATAGCCGACGTCCAGGCATTCCTGGTGGTTGCCGCCGCCATTCACTTCGACAGTGACAAACTTGGTCGCACCTTCGCCGTCACGCACGATGGCCTGCGCCACGTCCATGCACACTTCGAACACCGCTTGTTTGAGCTTGGTGAACAGCTCGCCTTCTGCGCGGGTGATTTCCGGCAGCGCGGCTTTGCCAGTGGCGATCAGCATGCAGCAGTCGTTGGTCGAGGTGTCGCCGTCGATGGTGATGCGGTTGAACGACTTGTTGGCACCGTCGAGCATCAGGTTGTGCAGCACGTCGCGGGAGACTTTGGCGTCGGTGGCGATGTAACCCAGCATGGTTGCCATGTTCGGACGAATCATGCCGGCGCCTTTGCTGATGCCGGTGACGGTGATGGTCACGCCGTCATGCTCGAACTGGCGGCTGGCGCCCTTCGGCAAAGTATCGGTGGTCATGATGCCGGTGGCAGCAGCTTCCCAGTTGCTTTCCGACAGGTCGTCCAGCGCGGCTTGCAGTGCGCCTTCGATTTTCTCGACCGGCAGCGGCTCGCCGATCACGCCCGTGGAGTACGGCAGGATCTGGCTGGCGTCGACGCCGGTCAGCTCAGCCAGCCTGGCAGTGGTGCGCTCGGCGGCGGCCAGGCCTGGTTCGCCGGTGCCGGCGTTGGCGTTGCCGGTGTTGGTCAGCAAGTAACGCACAGCGTTGTTCACGCGTTTTTTCGCCAGGATCACCGGCGCGGCGCAGAACGCGTTCAGGGTGAACACGCCAGCCACGGTCGAACCTTCAGCGCAGCGCATCACCACCACATCCTTGCGCCCCGGGCGCTTGATGCCGGCCGAGGCGATACCGAGTTCAAAACCGGCAACCGGGTGCAACGTTGGCAAAGGACCAAGACCAACAGCCATGAATGCGCTCCTTACTCAATGATGTCAGCACCGCCACGGGAAAGGACGGTGGGATAAATGGCAAAACGCCGCGACGGCAGGAGCCGGTCGCGGCGCGGGGTGTTCAGCGATTGAAACGGGTTTTACTGGATCTGCCCGTGGCAATGCTTGTATTTCTTGCCCGAACCGCAGAAGCACAGTTCGTTGCGGCCCAGCTTCTGCTCATTGCGAACCGGGGCAGCGGCGGTGGCCAGCGCCACATCGACCTCTTCACCCAACGCTTCCGGCTGATCCAGCCCAGGGGCTTCGGCGTGCTCGAACTGCATGCGCGCCGCCAGTGCTTCGGCTTCCTGACGCAGGCGCTGCTCTTCGGCTTCCGGATCTTCGCGGCGGACCTGAACGTGCGAGAGCACGCGGATCGAGTCGCGCTTGATCGAATCGAGCAGCTCGGAGAACAGGGTGAACGACTCGCGCTTGTATTCCTGCTTCGGGTTCTTCTGCGCATAACCACGCAAGTGAATGCCGTGACGCAGGTGATCCATGGTCGACAGGTGGTCTTTCCACAGGTCGTCGAGTACGCGCAGGACGATCTGCTTCTCGAACGAGCGCAGCGCCTCGGCACCGGCCTGGTCTTCTTTCTCGTTGTACGCCGCCATCAGCTCGGTCATGAGCTTCTCGCGCAGGGTTTCTTCGTACAGGTGATCGTCTTCGTCGAGCCATTGCTGGATCGGCAGCTTCACGCCGAAATCGCTTTCGATGGACGCTTCCAGACCGGCCACGTCCCACTGCTCTGGCAGCGATTGCGGCGGAATGTGCGCGCTGACGGTGGCGTTGAGCACGTCCTGACGGAAGTCAGCGATGGTTTCACCGATGTTGTCAGCGGCCAGCAACGTGTTACGCATGTGATAGATCACTTTACGCTGTTCGTTGTTGACGTCGTCGAACTCGAGCAATTGCTTGCGGATGTCGAAGTTGCGGCCTTCAACCTTGCGCTGCGCCTTCTCGATCGCGTTGGTCACCATGCGGTGCTCGATCGCTTCGCCCGGCTGCATGCCCAGGGCTTTCATGAAGTTCTTCACCCGGTCAGAGGCGAAGATGCGCATCAGGCTGTCTTCCAGCGACAGGTAGAAGCGGCTCGAACCGGCATCGCCCTGACGGCCGGCACGGCCACGCAGCTGGTTGTCGATACGGCGCGATTCGTGACGCTCGGAAGCGATTACCTGCAAGCCGCCGGATTCCAGCACTTGCTGGTGACGCTTCTGCCAGTCGGCCTTGATCTGGGCGATCTGCTCAGGGGTCGGGTTTTCCAGCGAAGCGACTTCCACTTCCCAGTTGCCGCCCAACAGGATGTCGGTACCACGACCGGCCATGTTGGTGGCGATGGTCAGCGCACCCGGACGACCGGCCTGAGCGATGATTTCGGCTTCTTTCTCGTGGAACTTGGCGTTGAGAACCTTGTGTTCGATGCCTTCTTTGACGAGCAATGCGGACATGTGCTCGGAAGTCTCGATGGTCGCGGTACCCACCAGCACCGGACGACCGGCGGCCATGCTTTCCTTGATGTCCGCCACGATTGCCGCGTATTTCTCTTCGGCGGTGAGGAACACCAGGTCGTTGTAGTCTTTACGCGCCAACGGTTTGTTCGGCGGGATGACCATGACTTCCAGACCATAGATCTGGTGGAATTCGAACGCTTCGGTGTCGGCGGTACCGGTCATGCCGGACAGCTTGGTGTACAGACGGAAGTAGTTCTGGAAAGTCGTCGAGGCCAGGGTCTGGCTCTCGGCCTGAATGTTCAGGCCTTCCTTCGCTTCGATCGCCTGGTGCAGGCCTTCGGACAGACGACGACCCGGCATGGTCCGGCCGGTGTGCTCGTCGACCAGTACGACCTGGCCGTCCTGCACGATGTATTCGATATTGCGGTTGAACAGTTTGTGCGCACGCAGACCGGCATAGACGTGGGTCAGCAGACCGAGATTGTGCGCCGAGTACAGGCTCTCGCCTTCGGCCAGCAGGCCGACGCGGGTGAGCATGTCTTCGATGAACTGGTGACCGGCTTCGTTGAGCTCGACCTGACGGGTCTTTTCGTCAACGGTGTAATGTCCGGCCTTGGTGACCTGGCCTTCGACTTCCTCGACGTGCAGTTCCAGCTGCGGGATCAGTTTGTTGATCTCCATGTACAGCTTGGAGCTGTCCTCGGCCTGACCGGAAATGATCAGCGGGGTACGCGCTTCGTCGATGAGGATGGAGTCGACTTCGTCGATCACGGCAAAGTTGAGTTCGCGCTGGAATTTTTCATCCATGCTGAACGCCATGTTGTCGCGCAGGTAGTCGAAACCGAATTCGTTGTTGGTGCCGTAGGTGATGTCGGCGGCGTAGGCGGCACGCTTCTCTTCCGGCGGCTGGAACGGCGTCACGACGCCGACGGTCAGGCCGAGGAATTCATACAGCGGGCGCATCCAGTTGGCGTCACGGCGGGCCAGGTAGTCGTTCACCGTCACAACGTGCACGCCCTTGCCGGACAATGCGTTGAGGTAAACACCCAAAGTGGCCACGAGGGTCTTGCCCTCACCGGTGCGCATTTCGGCGATCTTGCCTTCGTGCAAGGTCATGCCGCCGACGAGTTGCACGTCGAAGTGGCGCATGCCCATCACGCGTTTGCCGGCCTCGCGGGCTACGGCAAAGGCTTCCGGCAACAGCTTGTCGAGGGTTTCCCCTTTGGCGATACGGGCCTTGAACTCGGCGGTCTTGGCACGCAATTGATCGTCCGAAAGGGCCACCATTTGCTCTTCGAAGGCATTGACGAGCTGCACCGTCTTGAGCATGCGTTTGACTTCACGCTCGTTCTTGCTTCCAAAAAGTTTCTTTAACAAAGGCGCAAACATATCGGCAGGATCTTCCACACTAAAGGGATGGAGGGCGGCCCCGTGAGTCGCCCGTGCAGCCCTCATGGCCGCATGCGAACGAGCATTCTACCCGGAAACGGTGGTGAGGAAAGTGGCGATGTTCCACGATGCTGGCACTGCGCTTTGACGGGGCTCACTTAAAATAGGGGCGTTTTGCTCAACTTCAACCCGTCGGGGAAAGAAGTCAGGCGTTGATTTAATGAGCAAAGCAGGGACAAAAGCAATGGGCCAGTGGTTCCACAGCTTTCTGCTAACATGGCGCCTCTGTTACTTCAGGTGTTCGATCATGGCGTTTCGCCCTCTCACGGCCAGAGCACCCGCCGTCCTGTTACGCGAAGCCAGGCCGCTCAAAGCCATCCTCGGCCATGCCCAGCGCCTCGAGCATTTGCAGCGCCTGCTCGAAAGCCAGCTGCAACCGGCCGCCCGCGAGCATTGCCGGGTAGCCAAGTGGCGCGAAGGCGAACTGTCGCTGGTGGTCACTGACGGTCACTGGGCCACGCGCCTGCGCTACCAGCAAAAACGCCTGCAACGGCAGCTGCAATTGTTCGAAGAGTTCGCCAGCCTGACGCGGATCAAATTCAGTGTGCGCCCGCCGATCGTCCAGCATCGGGCGACTGGGCACACGATGGATTTGTCGAGCAGCGCGGCGGAGACGATTCAGTCGACGGCCGACGGGATCAGCGATCCGGGATTGCGCGCGGCGCTGGAGCGGTTGGCGGCGCATGCCAAGGGTAAAGCCTGAAGCAAAATCAAAAGATCGCAGCCTTCGGCAGCTCCTACAGAATGAATGCATTTCAACTGTGGGAGCTGCCGAAGGCTGCGATCTTTGCTTTTAGCGGCGCTTGCTGCCGCCGAGCAGCGACCCCATCAACCCGCGCACCAACTGCTTGCCGAGGTTATTGGCCGCCTGGCGCATCGCCGATTTCAGCGCCTGCCCTGCCGCCGTGCCGAGGAATTCCCCCGCGCGATCAGCGAGGCTTGGCTCTTCAGCCTGTTTACCTGCCGGCGTTTCGGCCTCAGGCGCCAGCCCTTTGCGGCCCATCAGGATTTCATAGGCCGACTCACGATCGATCGGCTTGTCATAGCGGCCCCTGAACGGCGAGCCGGCGATCAGCATTGTGCGTTCGGTTTCGGTCAACGGCCCGATCCGCGATTGCGGCGGCGCCACCAGCACGCGCTGGACCATTTCCGGCGTGCCCTTGTCGGTCAACGTCCCGACCAGCGCCTCGCCAATGCCCAGTTCGGTCAGCACCGACAGGCTGTCGAATGCCGGATTCGGCCGAAAACCGTCCGCCACGGCGCGCAGGGATTTCTGCTCTTTCGCGGTAAATGCGCGCAGACCATGCTGAATGCGCACGCCCAACTGCGCCAGCACATCGTCCGGCAGATCCGCCGGCGATTGGGTGACAAAGTAAACCCCCACACCTTTGGATCGGATCAAACGCACCACTTGCTCCAGACGTTCCTGCAAAGCCTTGGGCGTGTCGCCGAAGAGCAAATGCGCCTCGTCGAAAAACAGCGCCAGCAGCGGCTTTTCGGCGTCGCCGCGTTCGGGCAGTTGCTCGAACAACTCGGCCAGCAGCCACAGCAGGAACGTTGCGTAAACCTTCGGCGCCTCGTGCACCAGCCGGCTGGCGTCGAGCAGATGGATGCGGCCACGGCCATCCGCGCCCGGTTGCAGAATGTCCTCGAGTTGCAGCGCCGGCTCGCCGAACAGCGCTTCGGCGCCCTGCTGTTCCAGCGTCGCCAAGCGGCGTAACAGTGCCTGGCTGGAACCGGTGGTCATCAGCGCCGCGTCTTCGCCGAGCAACTGCGGGTTGTCCTTGAGGTGATTGAGCAGCGCTTTCAGATCCTTGAGATCCAGCAGCAACAGCCCTTCGCGATCCGCCACTTTGAAGGCCGCGTAAAGCGCCGACTGCTGACTGTCGGTCAGCTCGAGCAGGCTGCCGATCAGCAACGGGCCCATTTCGCTCAGGGTGGTGCGCAGCGGATGACCGGATTCACCGTGGATGTCCCACAGCGTGACGGGATAAGCCTGGGGCGTGTGACCGAGCCACGGCATGCCGGCAATGCGCTCGGCCACTTTGCCCTGCGGGTTGCCAGCGGCGCCGAGGCCGCACAGGTCGCCCTTGATGTCGGCGGCGAACACCGCCACGCCAGCATCGCTGAACGCTTCGGCCAGACGCTGCAACGTCACGGTTTTACCGGTGCCGGTGGCGCCGGCGATCAGTCCGTGGCGGTTGGCCAGGCGCATGGCCTGAGCAATGGGTTGCGCGGCCGGATCAGCGCCGATAACGAGTTGCAAGGAGTCAGGCATTTTCTCACCCAATGGTTAATCTTTGATGACACATGGCCGATACATAAATTGGACAGACCCGTCAGAAATTCGGGTCGGACATTTCCCTAAGGAGAGCCGGAAATTTCAGTTTTTCAACCTTGCCCATAGTGCGCGCCCCTATCAAAGCACGCCCAGGACATTAAGACCTTAGCGGAACCCCAAGCCATGAACAAAAACCTGCGCTTCAGCCATAAGATTTTGCTTGCCGCCGCCCTCATCGTCATTGCCGCTTTCGCCTCGTTCACGTTGTACAACGATTGGCTGCAGCGCAATGCGATCCGCGATGATCTCAATAACTACCTCAATGAAATGGGCGAGGTCACTGCAGGCAATATCCAGACCTGGCTCAGCGGGCGCATCTTGCTGATCGAGAACGCCTCGCAGAACATCGCCATCAACCCGGAACCTGCCACGGTCGCCAGCCTGCTGGAGCAGAAAAGCCTGACCTCGACGTTCATGGCCACCTACCTGGGTGATGCCACCGGGCATTTCACCATCCGCCCGGACGTGAAGATGCCGGACGGTTTCGATCCGCGCGTACGCCCTTGGTATAAAGGTGCCGAAAGCAGCAGCACGTCGACCCTGACCGAACCCTACATCGATGCCGCCACCGGCCAGTTGATCATCTCCATCGCCACCGCGTCGAAAAAGGCCGGGCAGAGCGTCGGCGTGGTCGGCGGCGATCTCAGCCTGCAATCGCTGGTCGATACCCTCGCCGCGCGGGACTTCGACGGGATGGGCTATGTGTTCCTGGTCAGCGCCGACGGCAAGATCCTCGTCCACCCGGACAAGGCTCTGGTGATGAAATCGCTCAAGGAAGCCTACCCGCAGGACACGCCGCGCATCAGCAGCGATTTCAGTGAAGTGACGGTGGATGGCAAAACCCGCATTGTCACTTTCGCTCCGATCAAAGGCCTGCCGTCGGTGAACTGGTACATCGGTCTTTCGATCGACAAGGATCAGGCCTACGCGATGCTCAGCGAATTCCGCACCTCGGCGGTGATCGCGACCATTATTGCCGTGGCGATCATCATTGCCCTGCTCGGCATGCTCATCCGTCTGCTGATCCAGCCGCTGCACGTGATGACCCGCGCCATGGAAGACATCGCCGACGGTGAAGGTGACCTGACCAAACGTCTGAACATCGTCAATAACGATGAATTCGGCATCCTCGGCACCGCGTTCAACCGTTTCGTCGAGCGTATTCACGGCTCGATCCGCGAAGTGTCCTCGGCCACCGGCCAGGTCAATGAGGTCGCCCTGCGCGTCGTTGCTGCGTCGAACTCGTCGATGTACAACTCCGACCAGCAAGCCTCGCGCACCAGCAGCGTCGCTGCCGCGATCAATCAGCTCGGCGCCGCCGCGCAGGAAATTGCCCGCAATGCCGCGCAAGCTTCGAATCAGGCCAGTGACGCACGGGGTCTGGCCGAGGATGGCCAGCAAGTGGTCGAGCGCAGCATCAAGGCGATGAATCAATTGTCGAGCATGCTCAGCGCGTCGAGCACCAACATCGAGTCGCTGAACAGCAAGACCGTCAACATCGGTCAGATTCTCGAAGTGATCACCAGCATTTCCCAGCAGACCAACCTGCTCGCGCTCAACGCTGCCATCGAGGCGGCACGTGCGGGTGAGGCAGGTCGCGGCTTTGCGGTGGTGGCCGACGAAGTGCGCAACCTTGCGCACCGCACTCAGGAATCGGCGCAACAGGTGCAGACCATGATCGAGGAGCTGCAGGTCGGCGCCCGGGAATCGGTGAGCACCATGAGCGACAGTCAGCGCCACAGCCAGGACAGCGTGGAGATCGCCAATCTCGCCGGCGAACGCCTGAACAGCGTGACCTTGCGCATTGGTGAGATCGACGGGATGAACCAGTCGGTGGCGACCGCGACTGAAGAGCAGACTGCGGTGGTAGAGTCGATCAACGTCGACATTACCGAGATCAATACATTGAACCAGGAAGGCGTGGAAAACCTGCAGGCGACCTTGCGCGCGTGCTCGGATCTGGAGCAGCAGGCTTCGCGTCTCAAGCAACTGGTGGGCAGCTTCCGCATTTAAGATCAAAAGCCTAACCCCCTCTCCCCAGCCCTCCCGAAACGTCGGACCGCCCCCAAGGGGCGAGGGGGAAAGGGAGCAGATCTTCAAGCTTTTCAATGCCTGTGTTCGACCGGATATCGCAGGACATCGCAACAATCCCAAACACCCCGATCAATTCCCTCTCCCTCTGGGAGAGGGCTAGGGTGAGGGGCTTCTGAATTCGTTACGACTCGCTCTCGCAGATCACCACAACAGGCCCAACCACCTCGGTCAATCCCCTCTCCCTCCGGGAGAGGTTAGGGTGAGGGGCGCGCGATCCCGACCGAACATCTATTCTGGATAACGGTCAACCAAGGGAGAACAACACAGCGGAGGGTTGCTCACCGTGCATATCGCCGACATCACCATGTTCTACGCGCCGGCCAGCGGAGGCGTGCGTACTTACCTCGATGCCAAACACCGTCGCCTCGGCGACCGCAACGCCATTCGCCACAGCCTGCTGATCCCCGGCGCACGACTGGGTGAACATGACGGCATTTATACGGTTCCAGCGCCCGCCCTGCCCTTCGGCAAAGGCTATCGCTTCCCGCTGCGCCTGGCGCCGTGGCGCAATGTCTTGCAGGATTTGCAGCCGGACCTGATCGAAGTCGGCGATCCCTACCTCACCGCGTGGGCGGCGCTGGATGCCCGGCGGCAGCTGGATGTGCCGGTGATCGGCTTTTATCACTCGGATCTGCCGCTGCTGGCGGGCAATCGCATGGGCCATTGGGTCACGCCGAATGTAGAGGCCTACGTCACCCGTCTCTATGGCAATTTCGACCGGGTGCTTGCGCCGAGCCAGGTCATGGCCGACAAGCTCACCGGGCTTGGCGTACGCAACGTCCATGTGCAACCGCTGGGCGTGGATCTGCATACCTTCCATCCCGACGCCCGCGACCCCGGCCTGCGTGCCGAACTGGGCATTGCCGAAGACACCCGCCTGCTGATCTTCGCCGGGCGCGGTTCCAAAGAGAAAAACCTGCCGGTGCTGCTCAAGTGCATGCAACGCCTCGGCCCGCGCTATCACCTGCTGCTGGTCGGCTCGTCGATGCCCGCTGCGGTGCCGGACAACGTCAGCGTCATCGACGAGTTCTGCCCGGCGCCAAAAGTCGCGCGGCTGATGGCCAGCGCCGATGCGCTACTGCATGCCGGTGATCAGGAAACCTTCGGGCTGGTCATCCTTGAAGCCATGGCTTGCGGCATTCCCGTGGTGGCCGTCGCCGCCGGAGCGTTTGAAGAAATCGTCAACGATTCCTGCGGCCTGCTCTGCGCGCCGAACAATCCGCAAGCCATGGCCAATGCTGTGCGCGAACTGTTCAGTCGTGGCTGTGATCGACTCGGCCGCCAGGCACGCCAACATGTCGAGCGGCACTACGCTTGGGATACCGTGGTCGACAGCCTGCTCAGCCACTACCACGCGGTGCTTGGCCATACGCTGCCACGGGTGGCCAATGGCTGAGCAAATGAAAACGGTGTGTCTGGTGTTGCATGATGTGGCGCCCTCGACCTGGGCGGATTACCAGCCGTTCGTCGAGGCCGTCGATGCGTTGGGCAATGTACCGATGACGTGGCTGGTGGTCCCGGATTTCCATCGCCACGATGCCCTCGATGCCAACCCGGCGTTTCGGCAAGTGCTCGATGCCAGGGTTGCCCGAGGCGATGAACTGGCGCTGCATGGTTACTACCACGACGATCAGGAACCCATGCCGAACACCCCGCGCGACTGGTTCATGCGTCGGGTCTACACCCATGAAGGCGAGTTCTATCGCCTGTCCCGCGAAACAGCCCTTGACCGCCTGCACGCAGGTCTGGAGATGTTTCAGCGCTACGACTGGCCGGTGCACGGTTTCGTCGCCCCGGCGTGGCTGATGAGCGACGGCACCCGTCAGGCCTTGCGCGAATTACCGCTCAGCTACACCAGCGATCCGCAACATCTTTATCGCTTGCCCGATTTCACCGCCATTGATGCACCCGGATTGGTCTGGAGCGCACGCAGCGCCTGGCGGCGCGGCGTGTCGAAAATCGTCAGCGACCAGCGTCAACAGCGCTGGCGCGACGCACCGGTGATTCGCCTGGGCCTGCATCCGGTCGACATGCGCCATCGTTTCTCTCGAGAGTATTGGTTACGCACACTGGAACGCCTGCTGGCAGACGGACGCGTGCCGCTGACCAAGATCGACTGGCTCGCCCAACAGCACGGTCAACTGGAACGCGCAGCATGAAGCGCAGCCTGTTGTTGCTGATCGGCCTGCTCGCCGCGGTGCTGATACCGGTGCTGCTTGGCGGCGGCGAAACCTGGGCACGCCTGCGCAGTTTTCCGCTGAACTGGCTGTTGATCATGTTCGGCATGATCCTGCTGTGCTGGGGCATCAACACCCTGCGCCTGCGGTTGTTGCTGGGCGATCAGCGCAAAAAGGTCGCGCCGTTGAAAAGTCTTGGCGTGGTGATGGCGGCCGAGTTCGCCTACTGCGCTACGCCCGGCGGCAGCGGCGGGCCGCTGACCATCATGGCCTTGCTGGCCCGGTGCGGCGTGCGTCCGGCGCGGGGCAGCGCGGTGTTTGCCATGGACCAGCTCAGCGATCTGTTGTTCTTTCTCTGCGCGCTGAGCGGAATTCTGATTTACGCGCTGTTCCAGCACCTGAGCGATCGCCTCGAGTGGCTGCTGACGGTCAGCGCCGTGTCGCTGTTCGGCGGCTTGTGCAGTTGCGTATTGATTGCGCGCTATCACCGGGCGTTGATTCGCCTGAGCGGCCGGCTGTTGGCGGGGATGAACGTCACGGCGCCCACTCGCCGCCGCTGGGCGCGCAAGTTGCTGCACTTTCTCGCGGCGTTTACCGATACCTTGAAACTTCCTTGGCAGACGCTGGTTCAAGTGTTTGCCCTGACCTGCGTGCACTGGCTGCTGCGCTACAGCGTCTTGTATCTGGCGCTACGCGGGCTCGGTGCCGACTTGCAGTGGGCCTGGAGTTTTCTGGTGCAGATGCTCTCGCTGGGCGCCGGCCAGTTCAGTCTGTTACCCGGCGGCGCAGGAGCGGCGGAATTGACCTCGGCCGCGCTGCTCGCGCCGATGGTGGGCAAATCCACCGCAGCGGCAGCGATCCTGATCTGGCGCGTAGTGACGTATTACTTCTATCTGCTGGTTGGCGGGCCGGTGTTCGTGTTGATGCTGGGCAAGCCGTTGCTGAAAAAGCTGATGAACGTCAGGCAGGCTTCTTAGGTTCGTCGTGCTCTTGCTGCAGCTGCTCCCACAACTCGGCGGCGCCGGGGAATTCGGTGCCGTCCTCGGGGCTCATGTCGTCGGGGTCGTAGCGACTGAGGCAACCTTCACCAAGGGTGGCAGGTGCTTTGGAGGTGGCTTTGTCCAGTGGATCGCTCATGGCTTTTCCTCGGGCTCAAATGACAAGGGCCTGAGCGATTCAACGCCCAGGCCCTTGGTTTTTCAAGCAGTTCGTGTGCTATCAGAACACGACCGTCTTGTTGCCGTGCACCAGCACACGGTCTTCGAGGTGATAACGCAGGCCGCGGGCCAGCACCATCTTCTCGACATCACGGCCGAAACGCACCATGTCTTCGATGCTGTCGCTGTGGCTGACACGCACCACGTCCTGCTCGATGATCGGGCCGGCGTCCAGCTCTTCGGTCACGTAGTGGCAGGTCGCGCCGATCAGCTTGACGCCGCGCAGGGACGCCTGGTGGTACGGCTTGGCGCCGACAAACGAAGGCAGGAAGCTGTGGTGAATGTTGATCACCTTGTGCGCATATTCGCGGCACATGTCCGGCGGCAGGATCTGCATGTAGCGCGCGAGCACCACCACTTCGGCGTCGTGCTGTTTGACCAGGCGCGACACTTCGTCGAACGCTGGCTGCTTGTCCTGCGGATTGACCGGTACGTGGTAGTAAGGAATGCCGTGCCACTCGACCATGCTGCGCAGGTCGTCGTGGTTGGAAATCACGCAGGAAATTTCGCAGTCCAGCTCATCGCTGTGCCAGCGGTGCAGCAGGTCGGCGAGGCAGTGGGATTCGCGGCTGGCCATCAGCACTACGCGTTTTTTCTGCTCGGTGTCGGTGATGCGCCAGTCCATCGAGAACTCTTCGGCGATCGGCGCGAACTTCTCGCGCAATTCTTCGATACCGAACGGCAGCGAATCGGCACGAATTTCGTGACGCATGAAGAACCAGCCCACTTGATTGTCAGAGTGGTGGCTCGCTTCGGTGATCCAGCCGTTATGAGAGGCCAGAAAATTACTGACTTTGGCAACGATGCCAACGCGGTCCGGGCAAGATATCACCAGCCGAAAAGTGCGCATGAGGGGGAAACTCCAGAACTTCACAAAGGCCGCCATTCTAGCGACTGTGCAGGAAAACTGCAGTACGCATGCGTGCCGGGCGAAACGAAGCCCGGCGAAACGGCTTTCTGACGCAGGTCTTCGTCAAGACCGTGACGCTTTAGCGAGGCGTTTGTCAGACAACTGTAAATATCTGTGCTGACTGCATCACATTATTTAACGGAACATTCAATTGACGGCTAATTCCTGTAACTCATTTAAATAAAAAGCCCATCTAAATGTTTACTTGATGAAACAGCCTGACTATTATTGCGGCACTGTCCCCTGTCATTCAGCATTCTACAAAAGGTAGTACTCATGTCCTTGATCAACGAATATCGCGCCACCGAAGAAGCCATCAAAGAGCTGCAAGCCCGTCTGAAAAACCTGTCCGAAGACGACAAACTGCAAGCCGAACTGGAATTCGAAGGCAAATTGCGCACGCTGATGGGTGAATACTCCAAATCGCTGCGTGACATCATCGCGCTGCTGGACCCGGAAGCCAAATCCAAGGCTCCACGTGGCGGCGCAGTGAAAACTACCGGCACCAAGCGTGCACGCAAAGTTAAACAATACAAAAACCCGCACAACGGTGAAGTCATCGAAACCAAAGGTGGCAACCACAAGACTCTGAAAGAGTGGAAAGCCAAGTGGGGCGGCGACGTGGTTGAAGGCTGGGCTACCCTGCTGGGCTAAGCCGCGACACCTTCGCCGAGCGATCCGCGAACAAAAAAACGCCAGCTTGCGCTGGCGTTTTTTTATGCCGGTAAATTATTACCGGGCATGTTCGATTTCACAGATTCAAACGTTTGCGTAATGCCTGGACATAGTTCTGCCAGTCATTGAGCACCTCTCGCTGCATTGGCGTCGCACTAAGCGACCATTGCTCGGCACTCTCGATAAATGACTGCACGGTATTCGGTGCGCCTGCCTCGGGTTGCGTCAGACGCTGCTGACAAAATAATCTCCAGCGTTCCTGCTCGGCAACATCCAGGGTCTGCGGAAAGTTGCGTGCTCGATATCGAAAAAGTAATTCGGGCAAACGTTCATCATCGAAAGGCCACGGCTCTTGCGCTAGTTGCGCAGGATCCGCCATTCGAACTTGCTCACATAGGCGGCGGTCACGATCGCCGATAAATCCGTCGTACAACTGCTGCTCGGGATCTTCGCTGGGGGTGAAATCTTCGCTGGCATAAATCGCCGCGATTTTATCTTTCCAGACTTGTTGTGCGTCAGTTAGTCGCAGTGCCCGCTCCTGATAAAGCGCCATATCCAGCCCAAGGCGTTGCTGATCTTCTGCACGCAATACCGCCAGCGGCGCTACAACCGGACAACGATTGATGTGAATCAGCTTGAGCGGCACCGGCAACTCACCTTCGGCCAACTCATCGCGGCGGGTATAAAGACGCTGGCGCAGGGCGTGCGCGTCCAGGTCCAGCAGCCCCTGCGGATCGAGATGCAAGTCACAGACGATCAAGGCGTTACGGTTCTTCGGGTGCCAGGCCAGCGGCAGGACCACGCCGACATAACTGCGCACCGCCGAGAAACGTCCGGACACATGCACCATTGGCTGCAACAGGCGGATCTGATCCATGACTTTCTGTTTGCTGCGCAACTGGAACAGCCAGTCGTAGAGTCTGGGTTGTTTCTCGCGAATCAGCCGCGCCAGTGCGATGGTGGCGCGCACGTCCGACAGCGCCTCGTGGGCATGGCCGTGATCGATATTATTGGCCGCCGTGAGGCGTTCGAGCTTGAGGGTCACGCGGCCCTCGTCATCCGTCGGCCAGACCAGACCGTCGGGACGCAATGCGTAAGCGGCGCGCACCACGTCGATCAGATCCCAGCGACTGTTGCCGCCCTGCCATTCCCGGGCATAGGGGTCGAAGAAATTGCGATACAGGCTGTAGCGAGTCATCTCGTCGTCGAAACGCAAGGTGTTGTAGCCGGCGCCACAGGTACCCGGTGCGGCCAGTTGCGCATGCACACGGGTCATGAAATCGGCTTCGCTCAAACCCTTCTCGGCAAGCTGAGCGGGCGTGATTCCGGTGATTGCGCACGCCGCCGGATGCGGCAGGATGTCTTCGCTGGGCTGGCAATACAGATTCACCGGCTCATCGATTTCGTTGAGCGCATGGTCGGTGCGAATCCCGGCCACCTGCAGCGGACGGTCGTTGCGCGGATTGATGCCAGTGGTTTCGTAGTCGTACCAGAAGATTGAAGTCACGGGCGAATCCTGAACAGAAGATCGGCGAAGTCTAGGCGCTCCAGGGTTACCACGGCCAGCCTCGGAGCCCTTGAACAGCAATTTCTCCAGATTCCTACAGCTGAATTGCATTTCCCTTGTGGGAGCGAGCCTGCTCGCGAAAGCTTTCTGTCAGTTGCACATGGGCTGACTGATCCACCGCATTCGCGAGCAGGCTCGCTCCCACACCCGAGAGGCTGCTAGCATCAGCCGCACTTGCATCCCGAACAGGCGAACATCAGGTAGCCCATGCTCGAGCCCACAGCACTGCCAAGGAAAGCACCGCTGGATACGCGCCATCAGGTCGAAACGCCGGAAGGCATCGACCTGCCGTTACGCCCCGCCGGGCTGATGGTGCGCGCCGTGGCGTTTGCCATCGATCTGGGCATTCGTGGCTTGATTCTGGGCGTGCTGTTTATCGCACTGGCATTTCTCGGCAAGCTCGGCATGGGCCTCGGTTCACTGCTGCTGTTTGCCATCAGCTGGTGGTACATGGTGCTGTTCGAGGTGCTGCGCCAAGGCCGCTCGCCGGGCAAGCAATGGGCGGGTTTGCGCGTCGTCCATGACGACGGCACGCCGATCGGCTGGTCGGCCTCACTGCTGCGCAACCTGCTGCGTGTTGTCGACCTGCTGCCCTTCGGCTATTGCCTCGGTGCGATCAGTTGCCTGCAACACCCGACCTTCAAACGCCTCGGCGACATTGCCGCCGGCACACTGGTGGTCTACAGCGAACGCCCGCTCAGTCGCCCGCAATTGCCTGAGGCCGAACCTCGCCGCTGCCCCGTCGCTCTCACGCTCAGCGAGCAACGCGCGGTGCTCGGTTTCGCCGAGCGTCAGGCCGAGCTGTCGCCGGCGCGAGTCAATGAGTTGGCAGCATTGCTGGCGCAGCCGCTGCATATTTCCGCGCCCAGGGCCGTGTCCGAACTCAATGGCATCGCACGCGGACTGCTGGGGCCGACCCCATGAAGCAGAGCCTGTTCGAAACCCGCCACAAAGCCGAATGGGAGCGCTTCGCCCTGGCGCTGGAACGCCTCGAACACGGCAAGGACACCGCACAGGTGAGCGCTTTTCCCAAAGCCTATCGACGTCTCTGCCAACATCTGGCTCTGGCCCAGGAGCGCGGCTACAGCAGTTTTCTGATCGATTCATTGCAGCAGCAGGTGTTGCGCGGCCATCAACAGCTGTATCGGCATCGCAGTCGCCTCGGCGCGCAAATCATCAGTTTCATCCTCGCCGACTTTCCGCGACTGGTGCGCGAAGAGTGGCGCTTCGTTGCGGTTGCCAGCCTGCTGTTCTTTGGCAGTCTGATCGGTTTCGCAGTGCTGGTTTATCTGTTTCCGCAGCTGATCTACAACCTGATCCCCGCCGAACAGGTGCGCGAGATGCAAGGCATGTACGACCCCGTCGCCGGCCACCTCGGACGCTCGGCGGAACGCGCAGCGAGTGAAGACTGGGTGATGTTCGGCTATTACGTGATGCACAACATCGGCATCGCCTTCCAGACCTTCGCCAGCGGTTTGCTGATGGGCGTGGGCAGCGGTTTTTTCCTGCTCTACAACGGCATGATCATCGGCGCGGTGGCCGGACATCTCAGCGAAATCGGCTTCGGCCAGACCTTCTGGTCCTTCGTGATCGGCCACGGCGCATTCGAACTGACCGCCATTGCCCTCGCCGGTGCCGCGGGCCTGAAGCTGGGCTGGGCGCTGATCGCACCGGGACGCCTGACCCGCGGCGAGGCACTGCGCCTGGCCGCGCAAAAAAGCGTGCTGCTGGTATGCGGGGTCATGCTGTTCTTGCTGATTGCAGCCTTCATCGAGGCTTACTGGTCGTCGAAGACCAGTGTCGCACCGCTGACCAAATACGCCGTTGGCGCCGCGCTGTGGCTGGCCGTTGCGGTTTATCTGCTGTTGGCCGGAAGGACCCGCCATGCGCCTGAGTGACGCCAGTGTGGTGATCCGCCCGCGCACGACCTGGGAAGCGATGGACCTGGGCGTGTTGCTGAGCCAGCAGCATCGGCGGTTGTTGATGACCAGTTGGGCGCTCGTCACCCTGCCGCTGTTCGCCCTGCTCAGCGTGCTGCTGTGGGATTCGCCATCGCTGGCGGTGTTTGTGTTCTGGTGGCTGAAACCGGCGTATGAACGCCTGCCGCTGTACATCCTCTCCAAAGCGCTGTTCGGCGAGACGCCGACGCTCAAACAGGCCTTGCGTGAATGGCCGCGCCTGCTCAAGCCGCAACTGCTGGCCACTCTGACCTGGCGCCGGCTGAGCCTGAGTCGCAGCTTTGTGCTGCCGGTGACGCAACTCGAAGGCCTCGATGGCGAGGCCAGACAACAACGCCTGCAGGTGCTGCTGCAACGCAACGGCGGCGCCGCGCAATGGTTGACGATCATCGGCGTGCATCTGGAAACCGCACTGTGGATCGGCCTGATGCTGCTGTTCTACATGTTGCTGCCGCAGCAGATCGAAACCGATTGGGACTGGCAGTCGCTGCTGCTCGCGGCCGATCAGAACTGGCGTTGGCTGGAACACCTGACCAACGCGTTTTATGCGCTGATCCTGGTGGGCTGGGAACCCGTCTATGTTGCCTGCGGTTTCAGCCTGTACCTGAACCGCCGCACGCAACTGGAGGCTTGGGATATCGAGCTGGTCTTCCGTCGCTTGCGCCAGCGCCTGAACAACAGCGTGCTCGGCGTGTTGCTGGCCGCGTGTCTGCTACTGCCGAACCTGCAACCGGTGTGGGCGGCTGATACGCCGGACGCGCCACGACTGCTCAATCAACCGCTGACCAGTCAGGCCTCGCGCGACAGCATCCAGTCATTGCTTGAACAGCCGCCGTTCAAGAACAAGGAAAGCGTCACCCGTTACCGCTTTGGCGAGGATCCGGCGAGCCCGGCGAAAGACGCGCAACCGGGTGAGGCGCCGCAGTGGCTGAAGACCCTGCTCGGCTGGCTCGACGGGCAACGCCTGAACGCCGTGGCCAATGTCATTGAAGTGCTGTTGTGGGGTGCGTTGATCGCCGCGCTGGGCTGGCTGGTCTGGCGGTATCGCGAATTCTTCCGGACCTTTGTCAGTCGTCGCCCGAACCTGCCATCGCGCAGCAAACCACCGGCGCCACCGCAAGTTTTCGGCCTCGATCTGAACCGTGAAACCTTGCCTGACGACATCGCCGCCAGCGCCGAACAATTGTGGCTCAGCGAACCTCGCGCCGCGCTGGGCCTGCTCTATCGCGGGCTGCTCAGCCATCTGCTGCACGATTTCGACCTGACGCTGAAAGCCGCCGACACCGAGAGCCAGATCCTCGAACGCATCGAGCAATTGCAACGCCCCGACCTGCTCGCCTACAGCCGCAACCTTACCGGCCACTGGCAGAACATGGCCTACGGGCACCGGGTTCCACCGGCACATTTGCAAGCGGAGCTGTGCAACGGCTGGCGTGCATTGTTTGCCAAAGGTGCTGCGCATTGAACCGGCGCATCGGCTGGTCGATCGGTGCGCTGGCGCTTTTGCTGCTCGGCGGCTTGAGCCTTTTTCTGTTTCTCAAAGCCCGGCCGTATCAGGAAGTTATCGATCATGGCCCCTCGCCCACCGCGCAAGCCAACCCGTATCTGGCCGCAGAAATGTTCCTGCGCGAACGTGGCCTCGCGGTCAGTCACGCCGAGACCCTGGCGGTGCTGCCGCAGATCGATCCGCACAACCACACCCTGCTTTTGTTCGGTGAACGCGCGCCGATGATGCCGCGTGAAGTCGATCAGGTGCTGAACTGGACGCGCGCCGGCGGGCGTCTGGTGTTTGTCGCCGAGTCGCTGTGGGATGCGCAAACCCGGCAAAGCGACGATCTGCTGCTCGACCGCGTGCAACTGCACCAATCGCTGAGCAAAGACTTGAAAGATCCTCCGGCAGAAGTGGAAAAGGATCGATTCCCGAAACTGACCAAGCTGTATCTGGAAGACGAAGACGCGCCGGCCTACGCCGGTTTCGACACCGACTTCCACCTCGATGACCCGAACAACGTTGCACAGGCCTGGGCCAACAGCGCCAAAGCCACGCACATGATGCAACGGGTATACGGCCTCGGCACGGTCACCGTGGTCACCGATGCCGAGCTGTGGAAAACCCCGGCCATCGGCCAATACGACAACGCCTGGCTACTCTGGTACCTGAGCGCCGACACCGACGTCACGCTGATTTACAACACCGCACACGATGGTCTGTGGACGTTGCTCTGGCGCTACTTCCCGCAGGCTATCGTCGCCCTGCTCGGCTTGATCGGTCTGTGGTTGTGGCAGGCGAGCGTGCGCCACGGGCCGGTGCAAATGCCGGCGCCAGCGGGTCGCCGTCAACTGCTGGAGCATCTGCGCGCCAGCGCCGATTTCCTGCTGCGCCACAACGGCCAGCAAGCGCTGTTGCAAGCGCTGCAGCAAGACGTCCTGCGTCGTGCCCGTCGCCGCCATCCCGGTTTCGATCAATTGAATGTGGCCGAACAATGGCTGGCGTTATCGCGCCTGACCCGGCAACCCACCCGCGCCATCAGCCAGGCCCTGAGCCCACGACCGAAGCAGCGTTTGTCCAGCGCCGAATTCAGCCGTCAGGTCGCTCATCTGCAAACCTTGAGGAACGCGTTATGACTGAACAGATCGAGCCCGGCAGCGCGACTCACGCCGCCCAGCAACGCCAGCGTGCCAGCCAGTTGGCGCAAGCGGTGCGCAACGAATTGAACAAGGCGCTGATCGGCCAGGAGGCAGTGGTCGACGACGTGCTGACCGCGCTGATTGCCGGCGGGCACGTGTTGCTCGAAGGCGTCCCCGGTCTGGGCAAGACCTTGCTGGTGCGGGCGCTGGCGCGTTGCTTCGGCGGCGAGTTTGCGCGCATTCAATTCACCCCCGACCTGATGCCCAGCGACGTCACCGGCCATGCCGTGTATGACTTGCAGACCGAGCAGTTCAAGCTGCGCAAAGGCCCGTTGTTCACCAACCTGCTGCTGGCCGATGAGATCAATCGCGCTCCGGCGAAAACCCAGGCGGCCTTGCTCGAAGCCATGCAGGAACGCCAGGTGACACTTGAAGGTCGCGCCCTGCCCATCGCGCAACCGTTCATGGTCCTGGCCACGCAGAACCCGATCGAACAGGAAGGCACCTATCCGCTGCCGGAGGCCGAACTCGACCGGTTCATGCTCAAGGTGCGCATGGATTACCCCGATGCCGATCAGGAACTGAACATGGTCCGTCAGGTGTGTCGTTCGACCCGCGCCGACATGCTCGACGTGCAACCACTGCGCACCGTGTTGCAGGCCAAGGATGTGCAAGCCCTGCAACGGATTGCCAGTGATTTGCCGCTGGACGATCAGGTTCTCGATTACGCCGTGCGCCTGGCGCGCAGTACGCGAACCTGGCCGGGGTTGACCCTTGGTGCCGGGCCGCGCGCCTCGATCGCCCTGGTGCGTTGCGCTCGCGCCCGGGCGCTGTTGCGCGGCGGCGAATTCGTAATTCCCGATGACATCAAAGGCTGCGCGCTGGCCGTGCTGCGCCATCGCGTGCGCATCGCGCCGGAACTGGATATCGAAGGTCTGCAGGTCGATCAGGTGCTCGCGCAATTGCTCGATCAAGTGCCGGCGCCGCGCCTGTGAAACCCTCGCGGCTGCTGCTGAGCTGGCTCGCCCTGCTGCTGGTCGTCAGTCTTGTGCTCGGCGTCTTTCAGGCACTCGGCAGGGAGCTCCCGTCGAGCCTGATTGCGATCAACTGGGGTTTGCTCCTGGCTCTGTTGGCGTTGGCAGTTATTGACGCACTGCGCCTCAAACACCTGCCCTCGCCACGCATCAAGCGGCAGATGCCCGGCAGCCTGGCACTGGGGCGCTGGGCAGAGGTGCAACTGGACATTGCGCATGACTTCGCCGAGGCGCTGAACGTCAATCTTTTCGACCACGTTCCCGACGGCCTCGCGTTTGAACATCTGCCATGGACCGTCGAGCTTCAACCCGGCCATTCGAGCCAGATCCGCTACCGTCTGCGCCCGGCCAGACGCGGGCATTTCCGCTTTGAACAGTGCGAAGTCAACCTGCCGAGCCCGTTCGGATTATGGTCGGGAAAACGCCTGATCGAGGTCGCCGATCAGACCCGCGTCTATCCCGATTTCGCCCGGCTCTACGGCGCAGAGTTACGCGCCGTCGACAACTGGCTCAGCCAGCTTGGCGTACGCCAGCGGCAACGTCGCGGTCAGGGTCAGGAGTTCCATCAGTTGCGCGATTTTCGTGAGGGCGACAGCCTGCGCCAGATCGACTGGAAAGCCACCGCGCGCCAGCGCACGCCGATTGCCCGCGAGTATCAGGACGAGCGCGACCAGCAAATCATCTTTCTCCTCGATTGCGGCCGACGCATGCGTAGCCAGGACGATGAACTGTCGCACTTCGACCACGCGCTCAATGCCTGCCTCTTGCTCAGTTATGTGGCGTTGCGTCAGGGCGATGCGGTGGGATTGAGTACGTTTGCCGATGATCGACCGCGCCATGTCGTGCCAGTCAAAGGCAGCGGGCAACTGAACGTGCTGCTCAACGCGGTTTACGACCTCGACAGCACGCAGCGTCCGGCTGATTATCAGGCCGCCGTCAACCAACTGCTGACGCGCCAGAAGCGCCGGGCACTGGTGGTCATGGTGACCAACCTGCGCGATGAAGACGATGAGGAGCTGCTGAGCGCGATCAGGCGTCTGAGCGCACATCATCGGGTAATGGTCGCCAGTCTGCGCGAAGAAGCGCTGGATACATTACGCCAGTCACCGGTGCAAACGCTGCCAGAGGCGTTGGCATATTGCGGCACGGTGAACTACCTGAATGAGCGTGCAGAACGCCATGAGCGATTGAGTGCTCATGGCGTTGCCGTGATGGATGTTCGGCCCGCAGCGTTCGGCGCCGAGCTGGTGACGCAGTATCTGAGCTGGAAAAGTAGTGGGGCGCTTTGATCACTCCAGAATCGGCACATACACCGATCCACTTTCGGAGGTGCCGTCAGCATTTTCCACTTCAACCTCAAGGGAAACGATTTCCGACGCGGACATCACTTTCCAGCCAGTCTTGAATTCACCCTTGCTGTCTGTAATGGAATCAATGAAAGGCTTGCCGTTGACGCGGACCCGAATTTTTCTTTGAGGCAGCGGTTCTGCCGACGTTTTGTCCACGATCAATGCAGTCATCGATACATAGGCGCCCACATAGGCAGGATTCGGCGTCGCAACAACAGACGCCACAACAGCTGGACGCTCAGTGACAATCAGTGGCAGCGATTTCATATCCCATCCCGCCACGCCCCCCTTCACCGCCGCCCACACATGCCCCTCCCCCGGAACCCCCAGCGACAAGCGAAGCTTTGCGTGCCCTTGAGCGTTGGTACGGGTTGACGGCAAGAATTCATCCGCGTAATTCCACATGACCTCAACGTCACTCTGCGGCTGACCATCGAGTGCCGACACGACGCTGGCCTGAAGCTCTACCGGTTCACCCGGATAGCCAGCGGACTGGATAAGGACGAGTTCGTTGATTTCAAGCGGCGCATTGAGCGTGAATCGATAATGGATGGAGCGTGCGCTCGCGCCTGCTCCCACGGTCGCAGTCAACTCGTTCAATCCAGGGCAGGCAGGGATAAAGCCTATTTTCGCCCTTCCGTAAAAGTCCGAGACACTCATCAATTCATTGATCCCGGCCCCGAGCCATTTTACCGTTATGCCTGGCATCGCTTTGCCGCTGATCGATGACTGCAATCTGACTTGCCACTCAAGTGTCTCTCCCCAATCAAGCACTCTGTCCGCAACGGTATGTTCGGCAAACTCTACGACCCGCGAACCTGAACCCTGCGACATCGCATTGGCCGGCGAAAGCCGTGCCAGCCGTTCGGCGCAGAGCCGCAAGGCAAAACTGCCGTCCGTGAAATCTCCCGCGCGCAACCCGAACCTCGCCATTCCATTCGTGACGACCTGCGCCATGCCCAGCTCTGGCTCATAGCTATTGCCCAGTACCGCGGGCGCCGTGCCGGTGTGCCCCATACGTACGGTCTGCCCGTTAAATTCTTCCGGGAAAAACGCCACGATACTGTGCCGACCGTTGCGACGCGGGAATCCGGTGGTGACACCCCAGACCTGACTGGTCTGACCATCGAAACTGACCTTGACTCGCGGCCAGAGATCTTCTGCCAATGTTTTGAAGGTGGCGTTTCTCTGCTCCGAGGTATTGTCGAAGAGACTGAGCAAAGTCGCCTGCACCGTATGCATGTCGGTGCTCACGGGAAGCACGGCGAAGCCGGAGTTACCACTGCTGTCCGTGTTGACCACTACGGGGTCTGCGCCTGCGTACCATGTGACCGGCACATCGGCAACTGCCTCCCCGGTAAATCGTGATACCACATTAGCCCACGTCCAGGCCCGATCAAGATCCACTACCGGATCCACCGGTGATTCCAGTATGGAATTGAAACTCAAGGCGTTATGTCCCAGATCCATGGGTGTGACGGGGGCGAGGAATGCCAATTGAGGCAGGTTCACAGCGAGCGCAAAGTCACCCGCTTTTGTGCTGCTGCTGAAGTCGAGTTGCCAGAAAGCACCCTCGGCACCCAGCGGTTGAGATTGCGCCAGGGGCGGACGCACGCCCGCGTTCAATTCTTCGGCAGGCGTTCCCGACCACTCCAGCGCTGTTGACAGACCCACCAGCGGGCTCAGCTCATTGAGCCAGACGGTGAACTGATGATCCGCACCGAGGCAGGGATATAGCGTCTGCCCATCGAGTGCTGCCGTTACGCGGTCCAGCCTGACGCCAAGCTCCCGGGTCAGGTCTGCATTGACGAATCGCCCGCACAACTCGCGATCATCTGCAACAGCATCAGCGCGCAGACGCAACTCAAAGGGTCTGCTCAGGCTTTCGGCGGCGCTGGAGGACAGGTTCCATGTCAATCCATCAGCCCCCAGCGGGAAAAAAATGCCCGGGTCAGCCGGGTTCAGACCGATCAGCGGATCGCCCTCTCGCCAATCCAGACTGATGCGTTTGTTGTCGACCCATGGACTGCCTTCAACAGGGGTGACCTTCAGCACATGTGTCTGTCCATGCCGGCACACCAGGCCGATGGTTTGCAGATCCACTGCTTCGTCATCCAGAGTGACCTGCACATGCGCCTTCCAGACATTGGTCGCGATCGCCTTCACGACGAATTCCATCTCGCTCGGCTCGGCATCTTCATGAGCCTTGATGGTGGCAGTCACACGATGGTCTCCCGCAGCGCCAGGCTGATGGCTATGACTGGCCCAGCCACCGGTGCCTGTCAGGGTCTTCGTCACGCTCCCACCCGGCTCCGTCCAGAACACCAGTGCTCCCTCGACCGGGCCACCGGTTGCCGATGCCGTCTTGTGCAGCACCTGCACCCACATTCGTGCGCTGTCGTTTTCATCCACCACACAAATCCTGTCAGGCCCTCGCACCTCACCAGGTTCAACGACATTGCGCGCCAGCAACATGGGTTTGGCAGGCGAACTTTCCAACAGATGCGCAGAGGTCAACCGCAGAGAAAACTGGCCATCGTCTCTGTCCTCGTTATCAAGTCGATACTCAAGCAGTCCACCCGAACCTATACGAGCGGCTGTTTCAAGCGGTGGCGTGACAGTAACTCCCAGCTTCTCGGCAGGGTCGCCACTCCAGCGCAATGTCACGTCTGTGTCCCACAGTTCCTCGGGGAAGCGGATTTGCAAACGATAGGTCGTTCCGCGATTGGGATAGCCTTTCTGATCCCACGGCCGCTCGTCTCCCTCTCCAATGATCGTGCGGATATCTTGCAACGGGTCGGTCGCCAGCACCTTGACTTCAAAGGCCTGACTCACTGCGCCGCTGGCGTAGTAGAGACTTTCGACCGACGCTTGGATCTGCACATCGCCGGCCGCGCTCGGTTGTTGTTCAAACCAGGCCCAGCCCTCACGATCGGTCGGCGTCGTGGTTTTTACGTCCGTGCCGTCTACCGTCCAGGTGACTGTTATGCCCTCCAGCGCCTTGTCGGTGTAATACGAACCGACGCAGACGCCAACCCTGATGGATTGGCCATACTCCATTACCACGTAATGCGCCGCCTCTTTCAGTTGAATGAACTTGAGGCGGTGGTCACCCAGTGAGACCGGAATATCCAGCACGGGGGAGTTGAACTCGTTCGCTAACTGCAGAGTGAAAAGATAGGGAGGGTCGCCGTCAAGTTCCGGGCAAACGAGACTCCAGTTATCATCCAGCGGTTTATCCCTGCCCCAGTCCGGATCGGCGACAATTGCGCCCTGTGGGTTGTTCCTGATGTTCAAGGACGCCCGAGTACCCTGCCAGGCATCATCCTGCGCATGGATGCATTTGAAGCGGTGCGCAGTCGAACCCAGCGCGCCCAGACAAAGAGGCAAGACGCGCGCCAGTGGCAATTGTTCTGCGTCCAGTTGCAACGTCAACACATGCGCGGCCGGCAAATGCAACTGCAGGTTGATCCGGGTGATACGCAACGAGGAGAAGTAGTCGCCCTCTTTGTTGAGCGGACTGATGGCGTGGACTTTCAGAAGCTGTGTATCCAACAGCGGCAGTGTCACATCCACTTCGTACGTGTGTGGCCGGAACAGCCGAGGCAGACCATCGCGCTGGCGCTGGAGGTCGGCATTGCGGTCACGAAGTGCGCCCACGCGCAGGGGAATTTTCTGCGTATCGGGCAGCCCGGCCACACTGAGCTCCAGCAGCCCCTCCTCATCGTGGTCCATTTCACAAAGAAAGCTGATGACATACCTGACGTCGTTGCTGGCACTTTTGAATAAGGTAATTTCCTGATACGCGGAAGACCCGTCGAGAGCGGACAGGATATTCAGGCGCTCACCACTTTCCAATTGCTCGGCCTTGGTCACGACATAAGCCGGGTTGACCGGCCCTCTTTTCCACTCTCGCAGGCTCTGAGAGAAGTCGCCGTTGAGGATCAGATTGCGCTCGGCTTGAATCCCTGGGTTACGCATGATGACGGCTCCGTTCGGCATTGCGCTGCAAAGCATCCGCTTTGGCTTCTGTCACCAGGTTTTCCACTGCCAGTACGAAGGTCGGCTCACCGGGCCTGGCCGAATAGCGGATAGTGATAATGAGGTCGGTAATGGATGCAAGCACGGCAGATTGAGCCGGCTCGCCCCACCACGGAAAATGGATTTCCCAACAGGAAACGGCCCCCGAGCACTCAAAGGCGCGAAGCAGCCCCGTATCCTGGTCTTCCATGACGCGCCCATCATCGGCAACGCCTTGGGAAATGCCGATTTGCTGCCCCGAGCGCGTGTTGAACACCACATCGGCAGGTGCTGCCTTGCTCTCGGGGTTATGCAGATATTCCACCGCCTGTGGCACTGGCCGGACGACGGTACGACTGCCAGTCTGGGTCAGCGTGGCCCTGAGGTTTTCGTAGGGTCCGAGCAATGCCGGGCAGTCAAATTCAACCGAGCGGATCAACCGGCAGTATTCACCGGGATGGTCGCGATTGAAGTTCAACTCACTCACGCAAAAAGCGAGGCGTCCGTGAGTCTGCAGGTTTCCAAGCGCCGTCGCCCAGTCGGGGGCGTCAGGCTGCGGCTCGACGTTATCAGCGAAAAGCTGGCGCAAGGAAACGGTCTTGACCCGCTCGATACGTCGCTCGAAGCTTTGCAGGTGATCGCGCTGCTCGCGCATCAGAAAGCCCGCCAACTGCTGGCCAGCCAACAAACCGTGATGTTTATCGGACCATGCCTGGGCCAGAATCGACGGTGAATCGTAATCACCGGTTTGTGCAATGCGCGATGCCTGAGCACTGACGCATAGACTGTAAGTTGCGTCATAAGCCTGGTAGTACAACGCCTTGAGTTGTGCCAGCAGCCAATCGTAAAGCTGACTGTGGGTGGTGCGTTTTTGCAGAAAGTCGTACACGGCCATGGACTGAAGATTGGTTTGCAAGACCAATTGCAGACTGGCCCGGGCCGCATCCACAGCAATCACCTGCGCATTGATCTGCTCATCCAGCGCCTGCAATTCGGCGAGTGCCAGGTTGCGTTGCAAACCCCACTCGCGGCGACGCAGACGATAGCCTTCAGTCACCGCTCTTTTTTCCGCGTCGGCCTGCTTGCCCAGTGAGGCAATCTGCAAGCCCTGTGCGATGGCATGCAAAACACCTTCTGGAAAGGCATTGCCGTTGGCCATACCAAAAACTTTGGGAATGACCGAAATACCCCCCGCCGCAGACTGAACGGCGACCGAGCCCTGATTGAGTTCCTTGGCAGCGTGAAGGTCATCCATGACCTTGTATTCCTCTGCCGTGACGTTTTCGTCAAACCACGCGGCGTACTCATCGGCGCGTTGCTTGACGGCGGCGTGACTTTGGCGCAAGGCCGTCAGCGTCACGTCCATCTGAGCGAGGGATTTTTCCTGAATGGTTTTCGTCCATTCGGCTTGTTCCAGCAAATGCCTTTGTTGCAACTCAATCTGTTGCGCTGTGTCGCGCTGTTCCATGAAGCGCAGCAGTTCACTGCCGAGGTTTTGCAGCTCCTGTGCAGACCGCAGGGCAAATTCGCTGGTGACTCGCCAGCCGTAGCCGTTCAGGACTGGCCGCCCCCCCATTCGCCGTGGCCCGGCGTTGTTTCCTGCCGCCAGATCACGTAACAGTTGCGCAGGATCACCCGGCGGTTCATACAGCGGCAATTCGAGCGGTTTGCCATCAATGGTCAACCAATGGCGCAAGTTGTAGAGGCGCTGCCGAGGCAGTTGGATCAGCGCCAGCAAGCGATCATTGGTCGGCAGTTTGAACGGTGGTGTCGCCAGCAGCCCCATCGCGGGTGCGAAATCAGCCGCGGGCGGTACGTCGGCAAGGGAGTACACATGCGTTCTCTCGAACGCTTCCAGCGTAGGACGCGCGCCGCTCTGGTCAATCAGCGCTCCGAGCGTCTGCGTCTGCCAATCGGTCACCGAGCGCGCCGTAGGCGGGTCGCCCATCAAGTCCTGCGCCTGCTGATAACACTCCTTGGCCAGCACCAGACTGTCCCGCGTCTGCTGGCGGTAATACCAGTCCCCCTCCTCGACCAGATTCTTGACGAACTCCATGAAGGTCAGGATCTGAAAATGCTGTGGCGCCGCATAACTGATGGCGTACGGATCATCTTCTACCAGACACTCAGGGCCGGCATTGCCGGGACTCACCAAGGGCCGGCAACGCCAGTAGTCCGGCTTGTCGCTTGGCTGCGGGGGATTGGAAACCTGCGCGGTCGCTTGCGGATCGAACACCCTGCGCCACCAGGCTTCAGCCTCGCGATAACGATTTTCGTCGCGAAAGCGGATACCCACCAGATGAATCACATGGTAGTAGAACTCCCAGAAGTACAGGCCATTGGCACTATTGAAGGCACCGTTGGGCTCATTGACCGGCCCGGCTTCCGAGGTCGGCTCATCGAAAAACTGCGCCTCCCAGGCGTACACCGCATCTACAGAAAAATTGGCGAGGCCGACCAACCGCGGACCGAACAGCGAATTGAGGCGTACCCGTGCCAGGGTTCCAGGCTTGTTGAAGGCCAGAAACTGCGCCGCGTCATGCCGATTCTTTTCCAGTACCGCGGGATCGAAACCCACGATGCCGGTCATTGTCAGCACGAACTGTTTCCGGCCATAGGTTGCAGAGGCAGTAGTCGCGCCGAAAGTGAAGGTGATCGGGCTGATGAAGCCGCCTGAACCACGCGTGTAGGTAAGCCAGTCGGTGGCCCATCCACCGTCTGTCGAATACGTTCCACTGGTTTCCTTCGGATCCCCGCCCGAGGGTTCGCTGGCCAGCGTCAAATCGAAACCAACATTTGCCACAACCCCGGTGCCATTTGGCCTGCAAATGCCCCTGACGGCCAGGATGTCTCCCGTGGAGTGAGTCAGCACAAAAGCATCCAGTTCGTAGAAGTCAGTCAGCGTCCCGGACGTCGGGATCGTCGTAACCATTTTTGGCCGCATCTGTTCAGTCAGCGAATGCTGGACAGTGAGCACACTGTCGAAACGTTGCGCGAGTTTTTCCAGCCAGCCGCCCTCATACGCAGGGAGTGGCCGAAACAACACATCGCGCATTACCGGCGTCTGCGCTTCATGACCTTTGAAAAACAAGACGCCGAGAAAGCCATTGGGATGACTTTCGGTAACACGGATCGTGGCAATCAAGCGGCTATCGGCTGGCGGAGGCGTGTCGAGATCTCCAATGCTTTGCAGATTTGTTGCCGGCGACCACTCTCCGTTCTGCGATCTGAAGGCTATGTTGATGCTCACCTTGTAGGGAACATAGCCGTCCTTGTCTTTCTCCCCGAGTTTGTCTGAAAGCTCGGCCCAGACCAGACACGGCCTGCCGTTCCAGAACACCGGGCGCACATCCAGCACGGTTCCGGTCACCCCGACATCGATCATGTCCCACTCGTACCACGCCGCCGGATTGACGCTGGTACAGGTCGGCGTCAGTTCAATCTGCGCTTCGCGCCAAAAGTATCGGTAAGGCGCCACCCGTTCTCGGCCGACAATGAAATAGCGCCCATCCACAGCCGTGGTGCCATGCAGAAAAGCACTGACGACTTCCAGGTTGCAGATTTCTTCAAAAGACTTCAGATAGGCACGCAAAGCGATCAGTACCGAATCGGTGCTTAACCGTGTCTGGTTCAGATCGGTCATCAACGTCAGGAACAAGCGAGTCATGCGAGACCGCGCGAACGGCGTCATGTAGTTTTCCGGGTAAATGAGGAGCAACATCAACGCCGACCAGTCCGAATAGTTTCTGTACAACTCCCAGCGTTTCAGATCCTCTTCAGGGAACTCTGTCTTCGAATACCCCGGCTCAAGCTTGCGGTAGGCAGCATTGATGAATTTCTGCGCGCAACTGATCGCCTCGGCACCCAGTGCACTGGGCACTTTTTGCGTGTCGAGCGAGTCCAGACGCAACAATTCATTCAGATGGTCAGCGTTCTTTATGATGCTGAACCGGCCATCGCTCTCGCCGAAGTGGCCCAGGCAATACTCCGTCAGTGCAGTGCGACGTTGTTCCAGCAAATCGTTGATGATGCTTTGGCTCATGATCTTCACCTTCTGGCGGGGCTGCGCGAACGTCATGCTTCATTCGGAAGGGGGGGAGGCGCGAATTCAATCGGTGCAAAGTCCACTGCGTTTTTGCTGTTCTCCGAGAACACGGTGCAAATGAATGTGCCTCCCGTCGGACTTGAGATAACCGCTCGGGCAACGCCTTGCTGAGTGGTCTGGCCCTGTTGAGGCCGAATCACCGCCTCAACCGCCAGTAAAGACGCGTCATCAACAGCTGTGGCGGACCAACGCACCCCGCGGTTTTTGCCCAGATTGTCGAAGCGATCCATGAGCACGGCCGATAACTCGACCGCTTGCCCCGCTGGCACAACGTTGGTGGGCACTCTGGACATGAAAGGCGCGGGGAAATCCAGTTGCAGCTCGTCGTCGGTCACCTGGATGAGCGGCCCCTCCTGCGGCGCGATCAAGGGCACCCAGAACAGCGGACGCTCAGCGCCCATGACCTTCCCTGGCGTGTAGGTTGCCGTGGCGATACCCGTTTGTGGCTGGGTGTTGCCGATAACCAGCGTGCCAAGACTGGCCTGTCCGCGAATGGACACACCGCTGAGCGCCGTGCCGTCCTGATCTGTCAGCCTGATGGTGAAAATGATCTTGCCCTCACTTCCGGCAATCACCTCGAAGTTATCCGGCACAATCTGCATGTTGATGAGCGGAGCCCGCAGCTCGGCGGATGGGCGAACCGCTGCGGCCGTTTCCCACAGACTCAACGAGGCATGCTCGGCAGCGTCTTTGTAAACCGGCTTGTCGACGGTTTCAGGCAGCGTCCCCAGCAGAAAAATGGTCAGCGCATCCATCTGGGTATGGGTGGCCAGTTCGCGTACCCGAACCAACAGATCCAGTTGCTGGAGATTTTTCAAGAGCCTGTATTGCGGGTCGATTCGCCCGATGCATTCGTGCACTTCCTGCTCGCTCCAGTCGAAAAACCGTGCCAGCCAGACCTCCGATGCCTGCTGTGCAAGGCGCAGCGCGTCGGTGGACAAATCCTTCGGATCTCCCCATTCATGGATCTGCCTCAAGTACTCAAGCAACTCGGTATGAGGCTGCTTGCTGATCTCGAAGGCATGAGTCAGAACCGTCAGGTAGTACAGGGTTGCGACGCTGAAGACTTCAGGGTCGTTCTGCTGCCACCAATCGTTGAGTCCGTAATCGAGCAGGGCATCAAGGGTTTCGAGGCTTATGTCGAGTTCAGCCACGACGGCGCTGAGCCGACGAATGTCAGCCAGCAGAAAAAACAGCGGATCAAGAGGTTCCTCGCGCAGGGTGTGTGACAGCTCCCAGTCCTCACCCATTTGCTCGACGATTCTGACCAATAGCTCATAAACGCTCGAATTCGCCCAGGTCAAAACCTTCAGCGTCCTCTCTGCATCCAGCCCGGTATAAACGGCCAGACATTCACGCGCGACTGACAGCTGAGCAGCACGCGCCTGCAGCAGAACCGCGAGCATGATTTCGACGATGGGCGCACGCACACTGATGTCATCTTCAATCAGCCCCTCCCTGACCGCCTTGTCGAGCTCCTCTCTGGCGAAAACAACATATTGGTCTTCCGTACCCTCGCGGGATTTCACCAGCCCCAGCGGGTCAGTCAGCGAAGAAAGCAGATCTTTCCAGTTATGGCCCACCACCAGCGGCGGCACACCGGCGGTCACAAAACCGGTATGCGTCAATAATGCCTCGCCCAGCAAATTGCGGACCTGCTCGAACAAGCGCAGTTCCGGCTCGGCCGCCACATTGGACACCTGAGGAACCGCCACCTGTTGCAGCATCCACAGCACCGGCAAATCGCGCGTTCGACACCAGTAGCGGCATGCAACCAGTGCCGAAATGAGGTTCAACACATCGGGAACAGTGTCGCCGGCCGTGGGTTCTCCCGTGATCACCGGAATGCCCGCCAGTCCGTCAGCCCATGCCTCCCCGCCAAGCACCATGAGCATCAACAGCCCCTCGACCGGCGTCATGCCCAACAAGCGGGGCAGTTTCACCAGTCGGTAAAACGCCGACAGAATCTCCGGGCTGCGCTTGAGCATCCCGGTTCGGCCATGGGCACGGGCAATCGCCAGCGCCAGATACTGGTAGGTCTGCAAGTCGATTTCCAGTGCGCTGCAGATTCGGCTGATGGTGAGTTCGGGCACACCCTGCGCCGGTAGCAAGGGAAACTCACCGTTATCCAGGAGCAATGGATCGCGGTAGTGTCTCTGGACATTATTGAATATCTGATCAAATTGAGACGCTAGCTGCCCGCGGCCATAGATCGCGAATTTGTCGATAAACACCGCGAACTCCGCAGCCGTGCACTCGAAGCCTTCACGCAAGGTCTGGAACACCCCCAGCGCATGCACGGTATGGTCGGTAACCCAGATGGCGGGTTTTACAGGTTTTTCAGGGGAGTCCGGGATGCCAGCCCACTCGGCGTTGAAAGCGGCCACCAGCAGCGAATCGACCTCTTCGGGAGGCAGCCTCAGCCATAAATCCAGGCGTCGCTTGCGGTTCATCCGGTCGTATCGCCTCGGGTTGAGGGGGGATTCGCTCAACCGGTGCTGAAATCTTTCGTAATTGACACTCACGGCGGGTGATTCGCCGCCGTTGATAAAAACCGAACCGGAACGCTCGCTTTCCTCGCTGTCGGCAGGCGCATAGATACTCACGTTATCCGATCGTGTTGGTGCGTAACGGCGAATGGACAGAAACGCTTCCACGCCATCGGCATCCAGTTTGGTGCGCTTGGCGAAAAACTCCACTTGATTGAGGTTCTGCCAGTCCACCCCGGTGGCGCCGTAATTCTTCAGATAGAATGCGTTTCTGGAGTCGGCGTCGTCGGGAACGGGCCTCTCGGTCAACAAGTCTCGCTGAAACGGCCCCAGCCGCGACGCATGCGCCAGCGCACGACCGGCGTCGTCATCCCAGGCATCCGGGAGAAGAAAGTTGGGATATTCGATATCTGTCCAGCGGGCGAAATGCCCTACCGAAAGACCGCGATCAGCGACCAGCGCATTGATGGTTGCCCAATGCTTGTAGTACGGCAAACCATTCGGATAGCGCCGCAGGATCATGGCGTCTTCCAGCTCCGCTTCAGTTTTGCCGATAAACCTTTCCAGTACCTTGAGCGTGATCTCCACTGCTGAAACGGTCTGGTGCATCGCGTTGTGGTCGATGAGCAGCTCGCTGATATCGGCCCGACGCGTGTGGATCGGAATCATGCCGGTTACCGCATCGGAATCACCATAGTCCTCGATATTGTCCCTGACCCACTTCCACACCTCTACCAGATAAGCGACAACCCCTGTGGCATCTTCGAGCGCGCCAACCGGTGCGAACTGGTCAAATGCCGGGCGGAACAGGAGTTCGAAACTGGGCCCGGTATTGAACCCACCCGCCTCGTACGGTGCCGGTGTCGTCTCGCCGGCCAATGACTGCTCGATGAACTGCCGTCGCAGGTAAACCGCCAGCCCATTCAACCGACGCAGTAACTTTCTGGCGTCCTCGACATTGATGTCGAAGTCTTTCGCCAGGCCCTCGGCGCCCTTCTCCACCAAGGGAAAAATCGACTCACCACGCTCCAGCCAGGATCTCAGACCGGCGAACTTCTCCAGGCTCTGCTGCTCGCCAAAGACCTGCTCGAACAACTCCAGGGTGGGTTTTTTCGCCGTACTTTTACTGGCCATGGTGTCAGTCCTTGAACAGTTGATGTGCGCTGGCGGGAAACCTGGCCGGCATCAGTTGATACAGAGCATTCAGCGCTTCGGAACAGACATAGTCCACTGTCATAAATGACAGTTTTTATGACCATTCATCGGAAAACCTTCAAGCGTTCTCTGGCGACTCGACACGCACATCAAAACGCCCACTTTCTGCATCGTCTGACATTGGCGCCCCTGTGTCGGAGATTTGCCGGAAACGGCACCACTGGGCGCCACTGTGGAGCGGCTCCGTCGGCGAGGCCGTCCAGCCAGCGTCAGTGACGGTAACGGGGCCGGCAAGCGGGACATCGGCGCTGTACCAGCTCAAGAGAGTCCCGATGCCCGGTTTGCCCAAACCAGTGACGGCCAGCAGGGGAGAAACCCAGAGGCCTGGCCCTGGGTATATGAATTGAGGGAGAAAGAGCCTTACCTGACACTCCCATTCGCTGGGGATCGAATGATATTCACCCTTGGAGGCCATAACGCTCAATGTGACAGCCCCATCGGGTAGCTCCAACGTTGCGGGGATTGACCAGCTTGCGTCGTCAAGCACCGGGGCCGTGCCCAATACGCATTCCCCGCGCTTGAGCGTGATCAGGTCACCAGGAACGCCGAACCCGGACACCGTCACTGTAGCGCCGAGGAATTCTTCGGGAGTGGGTGATTCGGGCGTCACCGCGACGGGTACGACCCGACACGGCACGTCAAGGCTGGGTTTTGACGTTCTGCCCTCGAACGTCTGAGTTGCCCAAAGGATTTCGTCTCCGACCTCCAGCACAACGCTGGCTTCCCACGTACCGTCCACACCGATCTGGACATCGCGCAACAACGGCTCATCGAGCCCGCGGCGCCAGACGGTAACCAACCCGTCTCGCCGACCTGTACCCGACAGAACTGCCGTGCGCGTCAGATCGCCTCCAGGAAGCGGTCGCACGAACTCGGGCGGCATGACCACGACGTCGAATTGGCGCACCTCACTGTCGGGTGAGGCCCGGTCGTTGAGGGTTTGCTGCGCGGTGATGAACCATGTCTTGATGGCGAGTCCGGTAAGGCGCACCGACCAGGGACCGTCCTGCCCGAGAACCACGGGATCGCCCAAGGGCTTTCCGTCCTGTAAATCCCACAGCCGCATCGAAGCGCCTGCCATGCCGAAGTCACCGGTCACCGTCAGATCACTGTCCGTTTCCTGTTCGGGCAGCGGCGTTCTGATCGCAGGCTTGAGCCGCTCCCTGTAGACCTTGAACGTCAGTGAGCCAGGCTCCGATGTGAGTCCGACGACTGTCTGCGTCGCTTCGATGGTGCAGGGCAGCCCATCCGTGAACGGAGTCGGGCGGCAAAAGGTCCAGGTTTCCCCGACGACCGTCGCTGTAAATGAGTGGTTGCTGTCGCTGAAGCTGATGTTCACCACCGCGCCGGGCCAGCAAGTGCCGCTGAAAACCGGATTGAGCCCGTCCTCGGGAGGGACATCGATACCGGGTTCGCGAGGCAGGATGCTGATTTCATACTCCATCCAGCCTTCAGAACCGTCCAGCTCCTGTCGGATCGATATTTTCCGTTTGTTCGTCGGCCCCCAGGACTCCAGCGCCTGCGTAGACCACTGCCTGTTTCTGACGACAACGGGCGTCGCTATTTCGGCTCCGGCAAACAGGCTGACGGTAGCGCGGTCGACGCCCTCGCCGCTGAAGGTGGGCTGGTAGTCGTCGGTGTGCCTTACATTGCTGACCGGGGGCAGCTTCTTTTCGACCTCGAATTCGAAAGGCAAAGAGTCGATCCAGCCTCCGGCATTGTCGGCAATCTGTTGAATCGCCTCAAGTGTACGGCTGCCCAATTCCCAGCCCGTTGCACTGGTAGCCCACGTACCGTCGTTTTGCACCGTGGCAATGGCCGGCGCATTCCCCTGGCCTGTTTTCACGGTGAGTTGGATTCGCGTGGGGAAATGGGGGTCGTAGTGGCCTTTGCCAGAGAATCTCACGATGGCATCGTCTGAAAAGTCGATTACCGGTTGTTCGGGTTTGGCAGGGCGGATTTTGAATGCTCGGGGGTGGCCGCGGCCGGAGGGGGGGTCGCTGATTTGTATAGCGACCAGTGACACCGGGCCGGGTCTAACGCTGACTGGAACCGTCCAGGCATCGCCCGTGACGAAAGCCTCGCCGACCTTCGACTCGGACAGGTCGAGAAACACCTGCACCGTGCTACCCGCCACTCCCCCTAAACCGCTTAAGTTGAACGTCTGATTCTGAAGCGAGTTGGCTGGCGGGTTGGTAATGAAAGGGGGGGCCTCATGCACAACGAAAGCTACAGGTAATGTATATATGCTGGTCGTGCCGACATAAGAAACCAAAGCACTGACCGACAATGGACCATTGAGCAAACCTGCAGTAAGAGGTGCTTGCCAATTCCCATGCTCATCAATGCTGGTTTCAGCGCTCAGAACTTCATCGTGATTGGGGGGGGACTTGACGACGCGCACCTTCGAATTCGGAGCGCCGATGCCGCGAAAAATCAGGCCATTAGCGGATTCAGTAGTGTTGGGTTGCGGATAAGTCACAACTGCTCGGTAGATCTCCATTGGTGCTGAACGTTCAGAATACAGTCCGTCAAGTCTCTGAAGTGCATCAATGCTGGTTTTGTTTCTGTTTACTGGGTAAGTGATCGCCCCACTCCATTTTCCGGATTCAACGCGCCCCGACCCAACTGTCCCTTCCGCCACACCCGTGAGATAAATAAAGACAGTCGCTCCGGAAATACCGGTGCCTGCGCCGGTGTACGGTGAACCGGAAATGTTTTTGATCAGATCGATGGTCGGGGGAGGAATTATGGAATCAAAAGAGATGTGAGCACTCTCGAGAGGCAAGTTCACCAGATCAGATCCATTCCCGACTTCGCCATCCGCTTGTATGTCTTCATGAGGCCCGCCAAGCGGGTTCTCGTCCGTACCATCAGTTGTCATGGGCATGAGTGTCTCCGAACCTGTTCAAGGGTGGCGATGCAAGGTGCAAAAATCCTTGCCCTGATTAAGTAGGGAATAACTCCTCTTCCGCACCTGACAGATCTGACAGTCCCGACAAACGGTAATTATTCCCACGCTGCAAGATGCAGACGTCCTTCAGCCATTAACACGCGGCTACACCGGCTTGCGCCGTTGCCTACACATCACTCAGAATCCGCCGGCTTGTGCGCTTTGAAGCTGCCCCGTAACGTGATCCGTGCCGCTGCCAATCAGTGGTCGGGTTTAGTCGCCCGGGGGTTTGTCATCAAGGTGTATAAGCGTCATCAAGTCGGGTAATCCCTATTCCCGCACTCGATGGTGGCTGTACGCAGGGCGCTTCGGCGCGCCGGTTTTTGGTGATACCCCCGGTCGACTAACCTGCGTCCAGCCGCCACCCCATTCGTTTAGTCGCGAGGGGTGAAGGCCCCCAACCAAGGGTTATCACCATGATCAAACCAACACCCAATCCCCCCGAAACCGAAGACTCGACCTCCCCCTACGCTTCCCCCGATTCCACCAGACTTCACGAGGCCGCTGAAAAAGCCCTCGACCACTACCTGAAAAAACCCGCAACTGCGCCGTCGTGCAATTCCGTCGATCGCGGCATGCAGATGTTCATGGTCGCGCCTGATATCAACCCTGAAGCGATGGCCATTCAAACCTACGAGACCTTTTCTTCGGTCAGCATTCTGTTGCTCGATCTGGCGGACAGCCTCGAGGACAAGCCGCGACATCTGGCGATGGCGATCTATCAGTTGAGCGAGATGGGGTTATTGCTGGCGGAGAAGGCGCTGGATCAGGAGCGAGCGATCACGACGGCGTGACGTCAAGATCAAAAGATCGCAGCCTTCGGCAGCGCCTGCATTTGGAACGCGTTCCCTTGCAGGAGCTGCCGAAGGCTGCGATCTTTTGCTGTTCAGGCAGAGGCTGGCAACGGCTGAAAGCTGAAGTACTGCTGCAGCGCCAGCACCAATTGACCGAACTCCACTGGCGCGCGGCGCAGGATGAAACCGGCGTCGTAGTGCAGCGGCGTGGCGTCTTCATGGCACCACACGCAACAGGCGCTGAAATCGATGACTTGCTGGCCGCCATCGCGGGTGGGGACTTTGAGGCGTAACTGGAAATCCATCCCGACCATCATCGGCAATTGACTGATCAGCATCAGCCCGTCTGCCGACACGTTGCCGAGAAAGCCAACGGGTTTGTCGGTCACGCTGTTGAACACTCTGAGGTAGTACGGCAACTGGTGCCGTTCGATCCGGCGGTCGGTAAACATGATCAGCAGTTCGCCCTGCATGGCTCCGTCAGGAGCCGCACCTGTGCTTCGGAACGAACCTGTTCGGCAGGCCCGCTCTCCCCGCTTCCGGTGTGACGGTCGCGATCATCGCCGTCACCTTTACCACTGCCAGTCGCAGGTGTTGCGCCGCCATGAAGACAAGGCTTCAGGCGGTTTCCTTGACTATAGCGGAGCTTGTACAGACGGCCAGATTTTGTACGGCAAGCACCGTCAGAAGCGTGTCGGCCGCACCACCGCAGCGGCACTGCGCGTCGGGTAATGGCCCAGACTCTGCAGGGTTTCCAGACGCGCACGGGCGCGGTAGGCGTATTCGCTGTCGGGGTACGAAGCGATGATGAACTGGTAGGTCTGCACCGCGTCGATGTACAGCTTCTGCCGTTCTAGGCACTGACCGCGCATCATCGACACTTCCGGCCACACGTAAGGGCGGGCACGGCTGGCGCGTTCGACCTTGGAGAGTTCGAGCATGACCTGCTCGCAATTGCCCCGCTCGTAGGCGCTGTAGGCGTTGTTCAAGTGATGGTTCATCGACCAACGGGTGCAGCCCGTCACGGCGAGGACGCTGAGGGCAAGGGCGGCAATGGGCAACAATCGCATGGGGGTTCTCCTGTCTTGTGCTCTGTATCGACCCCTGGTCGGAAATCTTCAGGCGCGCTGATCGCAAAGTTGCCGCGTTCAATAAAGAAAACGATAAGTAGTGCATTCGAACAATGACTACACCCTTCGAGCATAGTAGCCTCTGCCTGCGCTTGAACTCAGGAGTCTTTGCATGTCCGTCCGTCGTACCAAAATCGTCGCTACCCTTGGCCCGGCCAGTAACTCGCCGGAAGTTCTCGAACAGCTGATTCTGGCTGGTCTGGACGTTGCCCGTCTGAACTTCTCCCACGGCACCCCCGACGAGCACAAGGCTCGCGCGAAGCTGGTGCGTGACCTCGCTGCCAAGCACGGCCGCTTCGTCGCCCTGCTCGGCGACCTGCAAGGCCCGAAAATCCGTATCGCCAAATTCGCCAACAAGAAGATCGAGCTGAAGATCGGTGACAAGTTCACCTTCTCCACCAGCCATCCGTTGACCGAAGGCAACCAGCAAGTGGTCGGCATCGACTACCCGGATCTGGTCAAGGACTGCGGCGTGGGCGACGAGCTGCTGCTCGACGACGGCCGCGTGGTGATGCGCGTTGAAACCGCCACCGCCACTGAATTGCATTGCGTCGTGACCATCGGCGGCCCGCTGTCCGATCACAAAGGCATCAACCGTCGCGGTGGCGGTCTGACCGCGCCGGCCCTGACCGAAAAAGACAAGGCCGACATAAAGCTCGCCGCGGAAATGGAAGTCGACTACCTCGCGGTGTCCTTCCCGCGTGATGCCGCGGACATGGAATACGCCCGTCAACTGCGCGACGAGGCCGGCGGCACTGCCTGGCTGGTGGCGAAGATCGAACGCGCCGAAGCCGTGGCCGACGACGAAACCCTCGACGGTCTGATCAAGGCGTCCGACGCAGTGATGGTTGCCCGTGGTGACCTGGGTGTGGAAATCGGCGACGCCGAGCTGGTGGGCATCCAGAAGAAAATCATTCTGCACGCACGTCGCCACAATAAAGCGGTGATCGTCGCGACGCAGATGATGGAGTCGATGATCCAGAACCCGATGCCGACCCGCGCCGAAGTGTCCGACGTGGCCAACGCCGTGCTCGACTACACCGACGCCGTAATGCTTTCGGCCGAATCCGCCGCTGGCCTGTACCCGCTGGAAGCCGTGCAGGCAATGGCGCGCATCTGCGTCGGCGCCGAGAAGCACCCGACCGGCAAGACCTCCAGCCACCGCATCGGCAAGGAATTCAGCCGCTGCGACGAAAGCATCGCGCTGGCGACCATGTACACCGCCAACCACTTCCCGGGCGTCAAAGCGATCATCGCCCTGACCGAAAGTGGCTTCACTCCGCTGATCATGTCGCGTATCCGCTCCTCGGTGCCGATCTACGCCTTCACTCCGCACCGCGAAGCCCAGGCTCGCGCAGCCATGTTCCGTGGCGTCTACACCATCCCGTTCGACCCGGCCTCGCTGGAACCGCACGAAGTCAGCCAGAAAGCCATCGACGAACTGACCAAGCGCGGCGTTGTGGAAAAAGGCGACTGGGTCATCCTGACCAAGGGCGACAGCTACCACACCACCGGCGGCACCAACGGCATGAAGATCCTGCACGTGGGCGACCCGCAGGTCTGAGTGACCGACAGCTGAAACGCAAAAGCCCCGCCATGTGAATGGCGGGGCTTTTTGTTGGCGGCGCACAAAGTCAACACGGCTGTCTACTGTCAGACCTGACAGTAGACCGGGTCGATTGTTGGGTAGCTAATCGGGTCGTAACCATCCACTCAAGGAGAGCGGCATGAACGATTCGATACGGTTGACCCAGGACGACGATGGGCGTGACAAAAACTTTGCAGACAACGGTGTTTTTTTACTGGATCGCGTCTCTCTCGGACGCGAATCCATACTGTATGGCGTCCAGACGCAATACACCCCTACCGTCGAGCGGATTTATTTCACGGGGCAGGCACGCACGGGCGTCACCGAAAGACCCTACGTGTTGGGCTGCCTGAAAGCCGATGGCACGCTCGATCCCGACTTTGGCGATAACGGCATCGCCAGTGGCAATTTCATTCAACGAACGGAGTCAGCGGGCAGCTCCATCACGCTGCTCGATGACGGGAAAATCCTGCTGACCGGATGGATCTACGACACGGCAACTCCGGCGTTGGCCAGATTCTTCGCTGACGGCAGACGCGACACCTCTTTCGGTGTCGACGGCTACGTGATCCTCAGGCGGCCGGTTTCCAGCGTTGATCAGGATCTGGCTGGCATAGCAGAGAAGAATGCCAGTCAGGAATTTTCGACCAGCGTCACACCGCTGGCAGATGGAAAAATCCTCGTGGGCAATACCTATGTCGTCACTCACGTGACAGACACCCGTGCGTACCTGTTCCTGCTCAACAGCGATGGTTCGTACGACACGGATTTCAACGGCACAGGTCATGTCCAGGTGATTTATCCCGGAGCAGATCCCGCTCAAGTGAAACTGCGCAGTGCATGTGTGGATCACGATGGCACGATTGTGGTGGCGGGAGGCCTGGTTTCTGATCCGAATCTGAGAGTGCCGTTGATGGCGCGCTACACGCGCGCCGGCAAACTTGTACCCGGCTTCGGCACGGCGGGTTTCTTCGCCCCACCACAAACCTTGTTCGAATTCGCCGAATTCGAAACGGTCATTGCCCAGCCGAACAAGCGGCTGCTGGGGATCGGCTCAACCAGCGATGGGCGAGGCCTTTTGATCAGTCTCGAAGCGGATGGCAAATACAATATTCAGTTCAATGGCGCAACACCGTTGCTCACCCGGCTCGACGACAGCATTACCAAATGGGAAGCAGGCGCCATGCAACCCGATGGCAAAATTGTTCTATGCGGAGCCATCAAGCCTGCGGACGAGTCGTCGCCCGGCGTGGTGGTGCGCTTGCTGGACAACGGCGCGCTGGACACGACATTTCACCAGCGCGGCTGGACAAGCACTCGGGTCGACGGTCACACCCGTTTCTATGGGCTGGCATTGCAGAAGGACGGGAAGGTCGTCGTGGCCGGTTTTCGGCACGGCGACGGAGGCTTCCAAGGCCTGATCCTGCGTTACCACGCCAACGGCACAGGTAAGCAGCCATCGACTTCGAACAATGAAGGGCAACTCGATCCCGCTTTCGGCACTCACGGTCTAGTGCTTCTGAACGCTTCGGGAACTGAAGGGGCTTCGATTCAGCCCAGGGGGCTGGGCGTCGATTCCACTGGCCGGATCTACGTCGTCGGCGCTGAGTACAGTGACAGGGTTTCCTACTGGTGCATGAGGATGAGTGCCAGTGGAGTCGTCGACAGCACATTCGGCAAGGGTGGGCATGTTACCGGCGAGTTCGATCCAGATGAAGGCGGACGTGCCCACTCGGACATCCTTGAAGTCGTAGCGCTGCCTGACGGCAAAATATTGCTGATAGGCGACTACCGCGACGGCAGCTTTGACGCGTGGGTCGGGCTCGTGCGCCTGTTACCCGATGGCCGTCCGGATCCGGACTTCGGCGACAAGGGGGAAGTGCTGATCCCCCTTGGCAGCCTGAGCGCCGACCGGAAACTGCGCGATGAGAACGCCCGCGCAACGCCGCTGGCTCAATCGGTCAGCCACGGCCCTGTGCTGCCTGATGGCAAGATTCTGGTACTGACGCGGATTTATGACGGTAATGAACAAACGCAGTCGGTCGTGCTTCGTTTCATGCCCAATGGTGCACTCGACACCAGCTTCAACCAGACCGGAATGGTCCGCGTCGCACACCCTGACTATCCTCATACCGTATTGACCGATATGGTCGTCGACCATGAAGGAAAGTACGCTCTGAGCGGGTATTGCCTCGGAAAAAACCATCGGCCGGGCGACGCGCTTTTCAGCAAACTGGAGATCACTGGGGCCCTGGACACTTCCTTCGCCACAGCGGGCTATTTGGTGGTCAAGCCCAATAGCGACGAACTGCGCTTCTTCACTGACAAACTCGTTGCCCAGGCCAATAGACGTCTGTTGAGCATTGGCTATGAACAACACTTGGACAAGAATCGGGGATTGTTGATCAGTCGGGAATCCGATGGCAGCGCGAACATCCAGTTCAATCGGGGCGAACCGTTGCTGACCAGACTGGAGGGGCGCTCGGCCAGTTGGTCATCGGCAGCCACCCAGCCGGACGGGAGTATTCTGGTGTTTGGATACCTGTATGATCCAGGTCGCACCGTGATCGCCAAGTTCACTGACCGGGGCGAACTGGATAAAACGTTCGGGGCCGGAACAGGGTGGCTGCAGTTCGATGTCATGAGGGGTTTCATGCCTGCATCGTTGCTCACTGGCCACAGCGCGCTGTTCATTGCAACCGTAATGGACAATGGTCGACGAGTGTCCTGCGTGGCGCGCGGTCTGCTGACAACGAAGAGTCAAACCCTCGATAGCGCAGGCAAGCCTGACCTGGAGTTTGGTACCGACGGGAGGGTAATGATCAATGTCCCCGACATGCCATTGGCTCGGGTTTCCGGCGTTCGTATCGGCCCGGACAACAAGATTTACTGCGCGGGCAACGGTGAAGATGTCGCCGATCCGAACCCCCGGTATTTCCTTGGTCGGTTCAACAATGACGGCAGTGTCGATCGCAGTTTTGCAACCTCCGGTTTTGCCCAGGACATTTATCCTGACTGCACCCTGTCGCAAATCAAATCCTTCACGTTTCAACCCGATGGAAACATCGTCATCTTCAGTGAAGTCTACGCTGGAGGCCAGTTGGTGCCCGCCTTCTCCCGCTACGACGCTCACGGGCAACTGGATCCCTCGTTTGGTACCAACGGACACACCGTACTGGATATCAAGCTGTCGCCACCCGGCAGATCGGCATCCAGCGACAGATCTCGAAAAATAGACGCCAGCGCCACCCATCCACACGGCGTCGAAATACTGCCGGACGGCAAAATCCTCGCATCCCATGACTATTTTTTCGATTTACAGCAGTCCCATGGCCTGATTATCCGCCTGGAAAAAAATGGCGCACTGGATCTGAGCTTCAACCAGATCGGTTACATCCCGGTGATTCATCCCGATTACCCCCTCAATGCCACGGTGTTGAGGAATGTGACCGTGCAACCGGATGGCAAGTACCTGGGTTGCGGCAATGTGTACGATGACTCCGGCAACCCCAGCCCGGCCATGTTCGTACGCTACAACGCCTCTGGTGAGCTGGACGAGCATTTTGGCGACAATGGATTTGTCACTGTTGCCAGCCCACTGCACGCGCATCTGATCCAGGCTACTGTGCTGCAACCCAATCAACGCATCCTCGGGTTCGGCGATAGCCTTGGCAACGAAGGCGTGATGATCAGCCTTGAACCTGACGGCAGTCCCAACATTCAGTTCAACCGGGGTCAACCTCTCTATACGGAGCTGGAATCCGGTTCGATTACGTCCTGGACAGGCGCAGCCATTCAGAAAAACGGCAGGATTGTGGTGGCCGGGGCGATCGGAGTACGGGGACAGGCTGACATTGTCATCGCACGGTTCATCGACGCAGACTTCGATCCGGAGTTCAACGATGGCCAAGGTTGGCTACGCACACGCCTGGAGGACGGCGTGCAACTGGCTACCGGTTTGACACTGCAGGAGGATGGCCGGATTTTGATCTGCGCCACCCTGCCCGGCAGAAAAATCGCGTTGCTGCGCTACCACGGCTGAGTTTCGCCCACCGCCTCAAATGCAACGCCCTGCCAGGTAAATGGCACGGCGTTCCATATTGGACCTGACAAATGTGCTGGCTGACCTGGGCCCTTAGCTCACAAGGCCAGTGCAGTCGCCGCCATTTCAGTGCCGTTTGATAAATCCGTTCAACGCCGCCAACGCTTCCGGGGAACGCAGCCGCTGGGTGAACAACGCGCCCTCCTCCTCGATGACTTTGCGCAGCAACTCGCGATCCGGCGCTCGCATCAATTGCTTGCTGATGCGTACCGCTTCGGCCGGCAGTTCATCAAACCGCAGCGCCATCTCCCGGGCCTTGCTCAGCACCGCATCACCGCTGTCCAGCGCTTGGGTGGCGATCCCCCACTGTGCAGCCTGCTCGCCGCTGAAGCTTTCGCCGAGCAACAACAATTCTGCCGCTCTGGCCTGCCCAAGCAGACGCGGCAGGATCAGGCTGGAACCGAACTCAGGGCACAAACCGAGGTTGACGAATGGCATGCGCAGGCGTGCATCGCGGCTGACGTAAACCAGATCGCAATGCAGCAACAGGGTTGTGCCGATGCCAACCGCCGCGCCGGCCACAGCGGCAATCACCGGTTTGCGGCACTCGAGCAAATTGAGCATGAAATGAAACACCGAGCTGTCGAGGTCGCTCGGCGGTTGCTGGATGAAGTCGGCGATGTCGTTGCCGGCGGTGAAACACTCGGCGCTGCCGGTGATCAGCACGGCGTTGATCTGCGGGTCGCCATCGGCCTGCTTCAATGCGTCGGCGAGGCGGCCGTACATGGCACGGGTCAGGGCGTTTTTCTTGTCCGGGCGATTGAGGCGCAGGGTCAACAGACCGCGCTCGCGCTCCAGCAGAATGGCTTCGGTCATGGCGTGTCTCGCGTCTGGAAATCAGCGCTCAACCACGGGACAGAAACACATCGGCCAGCAGTTGATTGCGCGGCAATCCGGCCAGATACAAGCGCCTGGCTAAGGCGTCGACACTGGCCGTCGAGCCGCAGACTAAGGCCAGGGTCTGTCGGGAAACAAGGCGCAGTTGCGCCAAAGCGGCGGCCGACTCGGCCGCCGTCCACAGCTCGACGCTGAGGTTTTCCCGCTGCGCGGCCAGTGCCGCAAGGGGTTTGGCCAGATAGTGCTCGCGTGCGTCATGGGCCAGGTGAATGACACGGATGGCGCCTTGGTGATCCTGACGCAGTGCTTCACGCAGGACACCGAACAACGGGCCTAGACCGGTGCCGGCGGCGAGCAGCCACAGCGGCCGGGCGTGCCAGTCCGGGTCGTAGTGCAAAGCGCCGCCGCGCAGTTCACCGAGGCGGATCGAGTCGCCGATCTGCAGATGACGTGCGGCATCAACGAATTCGCCGGGCTGGCGGCAATCGAGGTGAAACTCGAGAAAGCGGTCTTCTTGCGGCAGGCTCGCCAGCGAGTAAGGCCGAGCGATGTGGCCAATCCACAACACCAGATGCTGACCGGCGCTGTAGCGCAGCGGCCGCTGCGGGGCCAGGCGCAGGCGCAGAACGCAGTCGCTGAGCCAGTCCAGCGCCTCGACCACGGCCGGGCGACCGTCGGCGAGCGGATCGAAGGTGTGCACCTGCAGATCTTCGGTCACCTGGCATTGGCAGGCCAGGCGCCAACCGTCCTGACGTTGCTCGGCACTCAAGGCGTCCGGACGGTTGTCGGCAGGCAGGCCTTGGGTGCATTGCACCAGACAGGCATGGCAACTGCCGGCGCGACAGCTGTAGGGCACGACGACACCGTTCTGGTTGAGGACATCGAGCAGATTGCTGCCCGCCTCAACCGTCCATTGCCGATCACCGACGCGCAGTTCAGGCATCGACGTTTTCCCATGCCGCGGCACAACGATTGCGCCCGTCACGCTTGGCCCGATACAGCGCCTGATCGGCGCGCTGCAACGCCTCATCCAGATCATCGCCGACGCACAGCAGGGTCATGCCCGCCGACAGGCTCAGGTTGCGCACTTGCAGGCCCATCAATTCCACCTCACTGAAGGCGATGCGCAAACGCTCGCAACACGCGGTCAGGCGTTCGGCATCGCAGTCGGGCAACAGCACCACGAATTCCTCGCCACCATAGCGCGCCAGCACGTCGCCGTCGCGCAGGCACGCTTGCGCGACAGCGGCAAACGCCTGCAGCACCTGATCGCCGGCGGCGTGGCCGTGCAGGTCGTTGATGCGTTTGAAGTGATCCAGATCGATCAGCGCCAGACCGTGCATCACGTCGCTGTCCAGCGCGTTGAGCTCGCGCGAGGCGATGCGCAGGAAGTGACGGCGATTGAACAGGCCGGTCAGTTCATCGGTGGCGACCAGGTCTTCGAGCTGGCGCATCATTCCGCGCAAGGTGTCCTGATGCGCCTGCAAGGCAAACCGGCGCTGCCGCTGGCGTTGCCGGGAAACCTGGACGAAGCGCGCGTAAAGTACCAGCCACGCCAGCACCATCGCCAGAATGCACACCTGCAATGCCGCGAGCGCAGGCTCGGCGAAGCGGAAGTGGTAGGCGTCCCACAGGGTAATCGCGGAGAAACTGAAAAACACCAGCAGCGCGCAACGGATGAACACCCGGCGGGTGAGATGGAACAGGCCGAACAGCAGAATCAGCACGTAAAACACCAGAAACGCCCCGCGCGCCTCGTCGACATGGGCGATCAGCCAGGTCTGCCAGCCCAGGCCCATCAACACTTGCGCTTCGGTCAGGCTGGGGTCGGCGAAGCGCTGGTTGCGACCGCTCCAGAACAGCCCGAACAGGGTCGCCTGACTGATGACTACCATAGCGCTGCCGATCGCCACGCCACTGAGCGATTGCTGATAATGCCCGGTAAAAAACGCCAGCCACAGCAGCAGCAAAGCCAATCCGTAGGTGGCCGCAGCGAGGGCGAAGCGTTTGAGCAACAGGCGTTGAATGGCGTTATGGGTCAATCGTTGACTCACCGTGCGATAGGAGGCTGACCGAGTGTCCTACTCTACAGACCGGATGCCACTTTAGAGGCCCGGTCGCTAAATGACCACCGATTTTCGGGCCGGGAAAATGGCGTCAAAAGTGTGGCCCGCCCGGCCCGGAAGGGCAGCTACAAGCCGCAAGCTTCAAGCGGCAAGCTCAAGCTGTCCGAGTCCTGCTTTGACTTGCCGCTCGAAGCTTGCAGCTTGCAGCTGCTGCAATGAATGACTACTGGCGCGTGTATGCCCAACAGAGCCGCGGTATACTGCCGCGCCTTTTTAGCGTCGCGCCACAAAGGGACAGCCGCAAGCCTCAAGCGGCAAGCTCAAGCTGTCCGCGTAATGCTTTAACTTGCCGCTTGAAGCTAGAAGCTTGTAGCTGCCCCACCGTGTTTTTCGAGGAGCGCGACTCATGACCGTGATCAAGCAAGATGACCTGATTCAGAGCGTTGCCGACGCTTTGCAGTTCATTTCCTATTACCACCCCGTGGATTTCATCCAGGCGATGCACGAGGCCTACCTGCGCGAAGAATCGCCGGCGGCCCGTGATTCGATGGCGCAGATCCTGATCAACTCGCGCATGTGCGCCACCGGCCATCGGCCGATTTGCCAGGACACCGGTATCGTCACCGTGTTCGTCCGTGTCGGCATGGACGTGCGTTGGGATGGCGCCACCATGGGCCTGGACGACATGATCAACGAAGGCGTGCGTCGCGCCTACAACCTGCCGGAAAACGTCCTGCGTGCCTCGATCCTCGCCGACCCGGCAGGCGCTCGCAAGAACACCAAGGACAACACCCCGGCCGTGATCCACTACTCCATCGTCCCGGGCAACACCGTGGAAGTGGACGTGGCGGCCAAGGGCGGCGGTTCCGAGAACAAGTCGAAAATGGCCATGCTCAACCCGTCCGACTCGATCGTTGACTGGGTGCTCAAGACTGTTCCGACCATGGGCGCTGGCTGGTGCCCGCCAGGCATGCTCGGCATCGGCATCGGCGGCACCGCGGAGAAAGCCGCGGTGATGGCCAAGGAAGTGTTGATGGAATCCATCGACATTCACGAACTGAAGGCCCGTGGCCCGCAGAACCGCATCGAAGAAATGCGTCTGGAGTTGTTCGAGAAGGTCAACCAGTTGGGCATCGGCGCCCAGGGCCTCGGTGGCCTGACCACCGTGCTCGACGTGAAGATCATGGACTACCCGACCCACGCCGCCTCGCTGCCGGTGTGCATGATCCCCAACTGCGCAGCCACCCGTCACGCGCACTTTGTGCTCGACGGTTCCGGCCCGGCCTCGCTGGAAGCGCCACCGCTGGACGCTTACCCGGAAATCGTCTGGGAAGCCGGCCCGTCGGCCCGCCGTGTCAACCTCGACACTCTGACCCCGGAAGACGTGCAGAGCTGGAAGCCGGGCGAAACCGTGCTGCTCAACGGCAAGATGCTCACCGGCCGCGACGCCGCGCACAAGCGCATGGTCGAGATGCTCAACAAGGGTGAAACCCTGCCGGTGGACCTCAAAGGTCGCTTCATCTACTACGTCGGCCCGGTTGATCCGGTCGGTGACGAAGTGGTTGGCCCGGCGGGCCCGACCACCGCGACGCGGATGGACAAGTTCACCCGGCAGATCCTCGAGCAGACCGGCCTGTTGGGCATGATCGGCAAATCCGAGCGCGGCCCGACTGCGATCGACGCGATCAAGGACAACAAGGCTGTGTACCTGATGGCCGTCGGCGGCGCGGCTTACCTGGTTGCGCAAGCGATCAAGAAGTCCAAGGTGCTGGCGTTTGCCGAACTGGGCATGGAAGCGATCTACGAGTTCGAGGTCAAGGACATGCCGGTCACCGTGGCGGTGGACAGCAAAGGTGAGTCCGTACACATCACTGGCCCGGCGATCTGGCAGCAGAAGATCAGCGAGAGCCTGGCGGTAGAAGTGCAGTAAGCCCTTCGCTTCCATGAAACGGCCGATTCATCCGCAGGGATGAATCGGCCGTTTTCATATGTGCAAACCGATCGCGATAAAAAAGCTGCCGGAGCATACAAAATGATCTTGCGCACCTGTCAGATCTGACAGGTTCATTTACCCGCCATTCTTGTTAGCGTCAGTCCAGTCACGCCCACCCCGCGCGCAATGGATTCGACCATGCCTGAACAACAAGAGCTGAGCATCACCACCCCCTCCATCGCCAAAAGCGCATCGATCGCCACCATTGGCAAAAGCTGGGGCGCGGTGGGGCCGACCGGAGCGGCTTCGTTCGAACTGCCGATTCCGACGACGGCCGGGCGCGGCTGGGATGCGCAGTTCTCGTTGAACTACAGCAGCCAAAGCGGCAACGGTCCGTTCGGGCTTTCCTGGCACTTGGCCGGCGCGGGTCAGATCAGCCGTAGAACCAACAAAGGCGTGCCGCGCTACACCGATCACGACGAGATCATCGGTGTCGACGGCGAAGTATGGATGCCGGAGCTGGATGTAAACGGTGAAATCAGATTCCGGGAAGAAAACACCTATAACGATGTCGACATCGGCCCGCACAGGGTCGTGCGCTACTGGCCGCAAGTGGAAAGTGATTTCGCCCTGCGTGAGCGCTGGCAAGCGCAAACCCGAGAGGCCGATCCACCGTCATTCTGGCTGATGCACGGCGCCGACGGTTCGCTGCACCTGTACGGCAAGACCGAAGCCAGCCGAATTGCCGACCCCGACGCGCCTGGACATATCGCTGCCTGGTTAATAGGCGAAAGCATGAACGCGCGCGGCGAACATATCTGTTTCGACTACAAGGCCGACGATCAGGATCCCGACCCGCTGCATGAATACGGCGCCCAGCGTTATCTGGCCCGCGTGTGCTACGGCAATTTCACGGCCAGCAACAATCTGTACAGCTGGACCACAGAACACCCCGCCGAACTGGACTGGCATTTTCATCTGCTGTTCGATTACGGCGAACGCAGCACGTCACTGAGCGATATCCCAGCGTACGACGGTGACACCCTGAAACCCTGGACGCTGCGAACGGACAGCTTTTTGACCCATGGTCAGGGGTTTGAGCTGGGCACGCGCAGACTCTGTCAGCAAGCGTTGCTGTTCCATCACTTCCCCGCACAGTCGACTGACCAACCGAAACTGGCGAGCCGCCTGCTACTGGAATACCGGCAACCGCAGGACGGCGCAAAGTGGACCTATAGCCAGATCAGCGCGGCGCACTATCAGGCATTCGATGCCACAGGCTTCGTCGAAAATACGCCACCGGTCGAGTTCGACTACGCCCCTTTTGACCTCAATAAAACCCCGCTTCGCTTTCTTGAGTTCGATACGCAGCCGGGTATCGAGGACGGCGGTTTTTATCAGTGCGTTGATCTTTTTGGCGAAGGTGTGCCGGGTTTTCTCTGCCGCCATGACCAGAGCTGGTACTACCGCGAACCGCGGCGCGCGACCCAAGGCACCGATGCAATCGACTATGGGCCCTGGGTCGCGCTGGACAAAATTCCGGTGGCTGATCGCAACCGGCCGGTCCAGCAACTGCTGACCGACCTGACGGGTGACGGTCGGCTCGACTGGGTTACTGCCCGACCGGGCATCAGTGGGTTTCGCACCCTGACAGAGCAACGCACGTTTGCCGACTTCATTCCGTTCGGCAAATTCCCACCGGAATTTTTCAACACGCTCTCGACACTCGGCGATTTGACTGGAGATGGTTTGAGTAGCCTGGCATTGATCGGGCCGAACTCGGTGCGACTGTATGCCAACGAACGTGAACAGGGCTTTGCTGCTCCCGAGGAGGTCGCTCACAAACCCGACGACGACCGCTTGCCGTTGTTCAGCAACTCCCGCACAGAACTGGTGGCGCTGAGCAGTTTTCTGGGCAGCGATATGCCTGAGCTTTGCCGGATTCGCCACGATGAACTCCGTTGCTGGCCGAACCTGGGCCATGGTCGGTTTGGCCGTGGTCGCAAGATCAGCGCATTGCCCTTCAGCTATGAGCAATTCGATTCGTCCCGGGTACGCCTTGCCGACCTCGACGGCTCCGGTGCCCCGTCGCTGATTTATCTGAACTCCGACGCCTTCGATATCTACTTGAATCGCGGCGGCAATGGCCTGGAGCAAACACCGATCAGCGTGCCGTGGCCCGACGGCGTGCGCTACGACCGGTTCTGTCAGGTGAATTTCGCCGACCTGCAAGGCCTGGGCTGCGCCAGCCTGATCCTGACGGTAACGCACATGCAGCCGCAGCATTGGCGTTACGACTTCGTTTCGGCCAAGCCGTATCTGCTGACCAGCAGTAACAACAACATGGGCTGCAGCGCCAGCGTGGTCTACCGCAGCTCGGCGCAGGAATGGCTGGATGAGAAACGCCATTTGCCCACCCTCAGACGTTTTCCGGCGTGCCACCTGCCATTCCCGGTGACGGTGGTCAAAAAACAGCAGCAACTGGATGAAATCACCGGCAACTGTCTGACGCAGGTTTTCACCTGGCGGGAAGGTTTCTACGACAGCCGTGAGCGCGAGTTCCGCGGTTTCGGCCTGTTGCAGCAAACCGACAGCGAGAGCGCCGGCGACGATCAGGGCGACGGCTTCAGCGAGCCGATGCGGGTCTTCACCTGGTTTCATACCGGGCAATCGATGAACCGCTCGCGTGACGACTATTTCACTCACGACGCACATGCAGTGCCACTGGGCGATACGCTGTTCAGCCGCTACCACGAGGCGGACGATTGCGAGGAACAGCTGGATTCTCCTGACGCAGACACTTGCTACCAGATTTCCCGGGCACTGGTTGGCGCGGTCACGCGCATCGAGACCTATGCCGATACAGGCGAGGATGTTCCGCGGGTCACCACGCCTTTTACCGTCGAAGAAACCCGTTATCGGGTGCGCGAGGTGCATAAACAAGGCGCGACCGCCGCCGCCGTCCTGCTGCCGCTGGTGGTGGAAAAAATCAATTACCAGTACGACGGCTTCGTCGACGATCCCATGTGCCGCATGGATCTGGTCCTGCGCTACAACGCTTACGGCCAGGCGACGCACTCAATCACCGTGAGCTACGCCCGGCGGCTCACCGACAACGATACGCCGCCGTTCGAAGATCCTGATGAACGGCAGTGGTGGTCCGACGCCCATGACCAGGCGCAACAATCGTTCTACCTGAATGAAAGCCGCTCTGCGTTCATCGATCTGGACAAGGACCCGCAGCATTGGCGGCTCGGTTTGCCCTATCAACAGCGCGGCAATGCGCTGGTCTTGCCCAAAGGCACACTGCCCACCGGGCTTATGCCTGGGCAGGTCTCTTATGACTGCCTGATGGAACATGAGGATTCGCCGCAATGGAACGCCCAGCGAGTGCTGACCACACAGTCCGTGCAACGTTACGTGAGTACTGACGGCAAACTGCTGGACGACGGCACTGCCAGCTTCGAAGCCTTGTTCGGCCCGTTGGAAGTGGCACAACTGGACAAGACGGCGCTGCACGCTTACAGCGTTCTATCGAATTTCGACGTGCGGACCGAATTGGCAAGAATCGGTTACACACCGATGCCGTTCCTGTTCTGGGTCCACCCCATGGGCAGCACGGAGCAGGATCTCTGGTCGGCGAATTTCGGCTACGCCGAATATGCCGGCCCCGAGCGTTTCTACAAGGTACGGCGTTACCGTGAAACGCTCAGCCATGGCTATACCAGTGCCGAATACGACCCTTACTCGCTGGCCATCATCTCCGTGGAGTTACCGGACGGCTGTCTGACGCGTATCGAGTACGACTATCACGCGCTGCAACCGCTGCAAATCATCGATGCCAACCTGAACATTCATCAGGGTTTTTATGACCCCGCCAGGCAGCCTCTGGCCACCAGTTTTCATGGCACCGAGAACAACAGGGAGGCGGGGTTCAAGCCACTGAGCGAATACAGAATTCCGGATGACCGCAGCCCCGCCGCCGCCATTGCCCACCCATCCGATGCCGTACAAAAAGCCGCGAGTACCCTGCGCAAGGACCTGTTCAGCTGGATGGGTCGGATCGCCAGTGATACCCGCGCCGCCTTGGCCTGGATCGCCCAGGGTTATCTGCTACCCAGCGGCCACATCAGGGCCAGCGCGCGCCGCCGACTTGCCCGGCCTGGTAACGTCCTGACGCCCGATGAGCGAGCCCTGCAAGATGCCATCGCCGCCGTGCATCGCGAACCGGTCCACAGCGTGATCCTCAGTGCCGACCGCTACCCGGACGATCCGCTGGCGCAGATCCAGATCATCAAAGCCTGTGTCGACGGCTTTGGCCGCGCTCTGCAAACCCAGCAGCTGGTCGATCCGGGCGAGGCGTATGCCGTGGACGCTGACGGTTCTCTGATTATCGAAAATGGTCAGATCAAAGTGGTCGATGCCAATCCGCGCTGGCGCATCAGCGAGCGTGTCGAATTCAACAACAAGGGTTTGCCGGTTCGTCAGTACCGCGCGTTTTTCGCCGATACCTATACCTACGTCAACGATCAGTCCCTGCGCACCCTCGGCCATCACGACAAGGTTTTCTATGACGTCATGAGCCGGCAGGTGCGATTGATCAATGCCAAGGGGCACCTGTCCCGAGTGGCCTACCATCCCTGGTTTCAAACCAGCGAAGATTTCAACGACACTGCCGAGGCATCATCTCCAACCCAGGCGCCAGGGTCGTGACCGCCAGCGTGCATCGCCGCACACCCGCGCTGGTCGTGAGCGATGCGCGTGGCTTGGCAGTGCGTCAGGTCGGGTACTTGCGCAGTGTGACGGCCGACACTCCCAAAGCCCTGGTAACCCGGCAGCAGCACGACTGCGCCGGGCGGCTGGTCGAACAATGGGATCCGCGCCTGTCGGCACCGTGCCTGACCACGGTTTACCGCCTGGACGGATCGGCCTTGAAAACCGACAGCGTCGACGCCGGCTGGCGCCTGACCCTGCCCGGGCTGGCCGGTGAGCCTTTGCGCCGCTGGGACCAGCGCGGCAGCCATTGGCAGACGCTCTTCGATGCGCAACTGCGGGTGGTCGCCGTCGAGGAAAATGGCCGGCCCAACGTGGATGTTTTCATCTACGCCGACGCCTCGGCCGAGGCGGGGCTCAATCAGCGCGGCCAGTTGCTGGAACAAGAGGATCGTGCCGGCTCACTGCTTACCGACAGTTTTTCCCTGACCGGCCCGTCTCTGAGGGAAACCCGCACGTTCCACGACGGTGAGCCATTTACCAGCCACCAAGTGTTCAGCCCCCTCGGCGCACTGCTGGAGCAGACCGACGCCGGCGGCCACCGGCGACGCTTATGTTACGGCCTGGCCGGGCAACTCAAGGACGCGCAACTGCTGATCAGCGGCACGTCTGACTGGCAACCGGTGTTGATCGACGCGCAGTACAACGCCAACGACCAGATCATCGAACAACTGGCCGGGAATCGGGTGCACAGCACGTGGACGTATGACCCGGCGGACGATCGTTTGCACACCCAGTCCAGCCACCACGAAGACCGTGGCGTCCTGCAAGACCTCGAGTACTTCTACGACCGCGTCGGCAACATCACCCGCATCGAAGACCACGCTTTCGCACCGCGATATTTCGCCAACCAACGGGTCGACGGCCACCGCGATTTCATCTATGACTCGCTTTATCGGCTGATCAGCGCCACTGGCCACGATGCGGGCCCGCCGCCGGACATCCCCGGTCTGCCGCAACCGGGTGACCCTAACGATCGCCGCAACTACACCCAGACCTATCAATACGATCACGGTGGCAACCTGATCGAACTGTGCCATGTACGGGCGGGCAACCATTACACCCGGCAAATGCGCATCGATCCGAACAGTAATCGCGGCGTACGCTGGGAAACAGAAGAGCCGGAACCGGAGTTCGACGTTCTGTTTGATCGCCACGGCAACCTGAATGCGATGCACCCCTGCAAACCGCTGACCTGGAATGCCCGCGACGAGCTGCAAAGCGTGACTCTGATCCAGCGCCCGGACGGCCCCGATGATGCCGAACATTACCGCTACAGCCAGGGCATGCGCGTGTTCAAGCGCCACGAAACCTTGGCGGCCAACACCGCGCACTTTCATCAGGTGCGCTACTTGCCGGGGCTGGAAATCCGCACGCGCGACAACGGCGAAGAGCTGCACGTCATCACCCTCGGCAACGCCCGTTGCCTGCATTGGGCAGCGAAACAACCCGAGGGCATCGCCACCGATCAACTGCGCTACAGCCTGGAAGATCACCTTGGCTCCTGCGTCATGGAACTCGGTCAGCAGGCGCAACTGATCAGCGCCGAAGGTTACTACCCGTTCGGCGCCACGGCATGGATGACCGCGCCCTCCGAGATCGAGGCCCCCTACAAATTCATCCGCTATTCGGGCAAGGAGATGGATGTCAGCGGTTTGTATTACTACGGCGCCCGTTATTACGCGCCATGGTTGCAGCGTTGGCTCAGTGCGGATCCGGCGGGGGATGTGGATGGCCTGAACCTGTATGGATTCGTTGGCAATAATCCGCTGCGGTACTTCGATGCTCAGGGGCAACAGCGAACACCTTCTGAATTACTGACAGTGGCGACAGACTACGAAAACCTGCTTGCTGTTGTTACAGGCAAACTGGACAAATCGATCTATCAACTCAGCCATTTGAACTCCACCAGGGATATCTACCGTTCCAGCGGGAAGCGTGCAGCCCTGACCCTGCTCAACGTTCTGGCCTCTGCCCTCACTGCGGGTACGGCGCTTACTGCAGGGACATTCGTCGGAACATTTGCCACGTTCAACCCGATCACCGGGTTGGGTATCGGCATAGCCACAGCAGCCATCGCCGCAGACGTGACAGGTGCAGGGATAGACAAGCTAGGCGCAGACAATCCTTACGGCTACAAACTGTTGCCCGACAGCGCAGATTACGATGTCGGTCGTCTGGCTGAAGAAGCCAAACCCACGGACGGGAAAAATAAAATCAAATCCTTTCTCTCAAAATATGACCCCCGCACCACCGACGGTAACAAGGAAAGTCTGATAGCAGGAACCATTGGAGTCGCTGATGACATCACAGGAGGCACTCATCTGGAAAAATGGCTGGCCTTTTTCCGTCTCAGTGTCGAAGTGACGGAGGCACTCAATAATTCGCTCGGGCAGCGCGATCTGGACCTGGTAGGACAAAGTATCGAATTGACCGCCGATTACCTCGCTGCCCGGAAGGAGCTGTATGACCAGGCATTGGCAGAGCTTGAAGGTCTCGGTCGAGAGCACATTGCAACGGCCCAAGGCACCCGCTATCGCCTGGGACAGGTCGAGACCGCTGTGCTGGGCAAGTTGAACCGTGTCACCGAGTTGCTGCCGAGAGTGTCGGCACACCAGCAGAAAAAAAGTGCAGCGAATCACTTATGAACGCTCGCGCCTTGACTCGCACACCAGACATAGTCGCTTGGGATGGCAGAGGCCTGGCTGTCAGACAGATTGCCTGTTTGCGCAAACCCGGTGACCCTGCTGTGCAAATGCTTGTCGCTCGCCAGTATTACAACGCGACAGGCGCGGTGGTTGAAAAATGGGATGCGCGTCTTTTTGTTTCAAGCCCCCGTCCCAACCTTGCCCTCGTCTATTCACTGAACGGCGAGCCCTTGAAAACCGACAGCGTCGACGCCGGCTGGCGCCTGACCCTGCCCGGGCTGGCCGGTGAGCCTTTGCGCCGCTGGGATCAGCGCGGCAGCCATTGGCAGACGCTCTTCGATGCGCAACTGCGGGTGGTCGCCGTCGGGGAAAATGGCCGGCCCAACGTGGATGTTTTCATCTACGCCGACGCCTCGGCCGAGGCGGGGCTCAACCAGCGCGGCCAGTTGCTGGAACAAAAGGATCGTGCCGGCTCACTGCTTACCGACAGTTTTTCCCTGACCGGCCCGTCTCTGAGGGAAACCCGCACGTTCCACGACGGTGAGCCATTTACCAGCCACCAAGCGTTCAGCCCCCTCGGCGCACTGCTGGAGCAGACCGACGCCGGCGGCCACCGGCGACGCTTACGTTACGGCCTGGCCGGGCAACTCAAGGACGCGCAACTGCTGATCAGCGGCACGTCTGACTGGCAACCGGTGTTGATCGACGCGCAGTACAACGCCAACGACCAGATCATCGAACAACTGGCCGGGAATCGGGTGCACAGCACGTGGACGTATGACCCGGCGGATAATCGTTTGCACACCCAGTCCAGCCACCACGAAGAGCGTGGGGTCCTGCAAGACCTCGAGTACTTCTACGACCGCGTCGGCAACATCACCCGCATCGAAGACCACGCTTTTGCCCCGCGATATTTCGCCAACCAACGGGTCGACGGCCACCGTGATTTCATCTATGACTCGCTTTATCGGCTGATCAGCGCCACCGGCCACGATGCGGGCCCGCCGCCGGACATCCCCGGTCTGCCGCAACCGGGTGACCCTAACGATCGCCGCAACTACACCCAGACCTATCAATACGATCACGGTGGCAACCTGATCGAACTGTGCCATGTACGGGCGGGCAACCATTACACCCGGCAAATGCGCATCGATCCGAACAGTAATCGCGGCGTACGCTGGGAAACAGAAGAGCCGGAACCGGAGTTCGACGTTCTGTTTGATCGCCACGGCAACCTGAACGCGATGAACCCCTGCAAACCGCTGACCTGGAATGCCCGCGACGAGCTGCAAAGCGTGACCCTGATCCAGCGCCCGGACGGCCCCGATGATGCCGAACATTACCGCTACAGCCAGGGCATGCGCGTGTTCAAGCGCCAGGAAACCTTGGCGGCCAACACCGCACACTTTCATCAGGTGCGCTACTTGCCGGGGCTGGAAATCCGCACGCGCGACAATGGCGAAGAACTGCACGTCATCACCCTCGGCAACGCGCGTTGCCTGCATTGGGTAGCGAAAAAACCCGAAGGCATCGCCACCGATCAACTGCGCTACAGCCTGGAAGATCACCTTGGCTCCTGCGTCATGGAACTCGGTCAGCAGGCACAACTGATCAGCGCCGAAGGTTACTACCCGTTCGGCGCCACGGCATGGATGACCGCGCCTTCAGAGATCGAGGCCCCCTACAAATTCATCCGCTATTCGGGCAAGGAGATGGATGTCAGCGGTTTGTATTACTACGGCGCCCGTTATTACGCGCCATGGTTGCAGCGCTGGGTCAGTGCGGATCCGGCGGGGGATGTGGATGGGCTGAACCTGTATGGGTTCGTGCGCAACAATCCGATGACTTACTTCGACACGACAGGCAACAAAACAGAAGAAGCCCAGCCGTCAAGCACAGGCGCTCTGGCGTTTATTACCGGAAACACTCCCACAGAGCGTATGCAGAAGAAACTGGCCTTCCATAACGAGCTGCTTTCAGCGGTCGATCTGGCTGTCAGGGATGTCACCACACAGATACTCAATCATCGTTCCGAGACCAACAGCAGGGTATCAACCGCGAAACGAACAGGTTTTTTTCTTGCGGAAAAGGGCGCGTCCAACGCGGTTGGCATAGGCATGGGCGCAGCCGGGGTAGCAATGGGAATCCCTGGCGGCCCTCTGGGAATGCTGATTGGCGGAGCTCTTGGTTTCGTCGTCGGAAAAACCGTGAGTAGAACGACGAAAGCGATCGGCAAAAAAACCGGTTTGAACACCTCCATCAGCTTGCAAACGGATCGATTGAAAGGACCCAGGCTGTTAAAGCAAACACAGGGCGAACAAGGGCCCGTGATCAACTTTAAAGCTATCGCCAGTTACAACCCGCTCACACTCGAAGGACGGCAAGAGATCCAACAAGGCGGCATCGCGGCTGGCAAGGAACTGGCCTTGGCAGCCGCTGGCAAGATCCCCTACGTCGGGCCGGCCATCAAGGTGATTCCGGACACCCTCGATCTCTTGAATGAAATAGTAACCAGCGCAAATGATCTTACCGAGGATGAGGTGACTGCACTGGATGCCGACATTACCGACACGATCAATATGCTGCAGTATCGCTCGAAACATTTAATCGAAACGGTCAAGACCCTAAGTCGTACGGACCCCTCCAAGCGCATTGAACGCATTGAACGCGATACAGGACAGCGAATAAGAAGGCTGCGAAACCTGAGGACCGTGCTTCATTCCAATTCGTCGACTTTTACTGCCGTATGAAAAGGTGACGACGCCGCTCCTGGCCTGAACAGTGCTCATGGTAAGGTGCCTGCCCGTCCTTATTCCTGCGCCCAGCATGCTGCCGACTTCCCGTACCCTGCGTCTGTCGTTGTATTCCCTGCTGATCATCGCCGGCACTGTCGTCGCCGCGACGCTCGCCATGCGCCACGCCGAGCGTCAGGCACAGGAAGAAGACGCCACCCGCGCCAACCAGCAACTGGGGCTCTACGCCAACTCATTGCACACCCTGATCGACCGCTACCGCGCGCTGCCCGCCGTGCTGGCGCTGGATCCGCAATTGCGTTCGGCACTGGCCGGCCCTGTCGATGCGGCGCAGCAGACCGCACTGAATCTGAAGCTGGAAAAGATCAACGGCGCGGCGCAGTCCTCGACCCTTGAACTGCTCGACCGCACCGGCCTGGCCGTGGCCGCCAGTAACTGGCGCTTGCCGAGCAGTTACGTCGGTCACAATTACGGCTTCCGCCCCTACTTCAGCCAGACCCGCACCCAAGGCACCGGGCGTTTCTACGCGGTGGGTGTGACCAGCGGCATTCCCGGTTATTTCCTCTCCAGCGCAGTGCTCGGGGACAACGGCGAGTTCCTCGGCGCGATGGTGGTCAAGCTGGAATTTCCCGAGCTGGAGCGCGAATGGAGCCAGGGCAGCGACACGCTGCTGGTCAGTGATGCGCGCGGGATCATCTTCATCGCCAACCAGCCGGGCTGGCGTTATCGCGCCTTGCGGCCGTTGAGCGCCAGCGATCTGGCCGAGATCAAAACCACCCGCCAGTACGACAAGCAATCGCTGGTCCCTTTGACCCATTTGCCGCTACGGCGCTTCGATGACAACAGCGATCTGCGCCGGGTCGAAGGCCCGCAGGGCACGGCGGATTATCTGTGGGAATCGCTGCCGCTGACGACCGAAGGCTGGACCCTGCACCTGCTGCGCCGCCCGCAAGTGGCCTTCGAGGATTTGCGCAACGCCGCGCTGGCCGCCGCTGGGGTGTGGCTGGCGCTGGTGTTTCTGTTGCTGTTTCTCAACCAGCGCTGGCGGCTGGCCAAGGTCCGCCAGCGCAATCGCGAAGAACTCGAGCGTCTGGTCGAGGAGCGCACCCGCGACTTGCGCACTGCTCAGGAAGGTCTGGTGCAGTCGGCCAAGCTCGCCGCGCTGGGGCAGATGTCCGCCGCGCTGGCCCATGAAATCAATCAACCGCTGACCGCTCAGCGCATGCAACTGGCGACCCTGCGCCTGCTGCTCGAACATGGCCGCGTGGATGACGCGTACAAGGCGCTGAAACCGGTGGACGACATGCTTACGCGCATGGCTGCCCTCACCGGCCACCTCAAGACTTTCGCCCGCAAAAGTCCGAGCGGTTTGCGTGAACGTCTGGATCTGGCGACCGTGGTCGATCAATCGCTGCAATTGCTCGATGCGCGGCTGCGCGACGAGCAGGTCAGCCTGGTGCTGCATCTGACACGCCCGGCATGGGTGCGCGGTGATGCGATTCGTCTCGAACAGGTGCTGATCAACCTGTTGCGCAATGCGCTGGACGCCATGCAAGGCAAAGCCTGCAAGCGTCTGCAAATCCGTCTGGAGGCCGACGAGCAATTGTGGCGGCTGAGCGTCAGCGACAATGGTGGCGGCATTGCCGAGGAGCATCTGGGCCAGGTGTTCGATCCGTTCTTCACCACCAAACCGGTGGGTGACGGCCTGGGCCTGGGGCTGGCAGTATCCTTCGCCATCGTGCATGAATCCGGCGGCCGTCTGAGCGCCGAGAATGCCGACAACGGCGCGGTGTTCAGTCTTACCTTGCCAATCGATCTGGAGGCGCACATCTGATGCTCAATTCGGTGATGGTGGTCGACGACGAAAGCAGCATTCGCGACGCCGTCGAACAATGGCTGAGCCTGTCGGGCTTCGAAGTGCAGCTGTTCAGCCGCGCCGAAGAATGCCTCGCCGCGCTGCCGGAGCATTTTCCCGGGGTGATCCTCAGCGATGTGCGCATGCCCGGCATGGACGGTTTGCAATTGCTCGCCGAGGTGCAGAAGCGCGACGCGGATCTGCCGGTGATTCTGCTCACCGGCCACGGCGACGTGCCGATGGCAGTTGAAGCCATGCGCGACGGTGCCTACGACTTCCTGGAAAAACCGTTCAGCCCGGAAACCCTGCTCGGCAGTCTGCGCCGGGCGCTGGACAAACGCCGCCTGGTCCTGGAAAACCGCGCCCTGCACGAGCTGGCCGACAACCGCGCGAAGCTGGATGCGACGTTGCTGGGCGTGTCCCGGGGTTTGCAGACGTTGCGTCGGCAGGTGCTGGATCTGGCGGCGCTGCCGGTCAACGTACTGATCCGTGGCGAAACCGGCAGCGGCAAGGAACTGGTCGCGCGCTGCCTGCATGATTTCGGCCCGCGCGCCGACAAACCGTTCGTGGCGCTGAACTGCGCGGCGATCCCGGAACAACTGTTCGAGGCCGAACTGTTCGGCCATGAGAGCGGCGCGTTCACCGGTGCCTCGGGCAAGCGCATCGGCAAACTGGAGTACGCCGATGGCGGCACGCTGTTTCTCGACGAGATCGAAAGCATGCCGCTGGCCCAACAGGTGAAATTGCTGCGGGTCTTGCAGGAGCAAAAGCTTGAACGGCTGGGCTCAAATCAGAGCATTCGCGTCGATTTGCGCATCGTTGCGGCGACCAAACCGGACCTGCTTGATGAGGCCCGCGCCGGACGTTTTCGTGAAGACCTGGCTTACCGGTTGAACGTCGCCGAACTGCGCTTGCCGCCGCTGCGCGATCGCCGCGAAGACATTCCGTTGCTGTTCGAAACCTTTGCCCAGAACGCCGCCCAGCGTCTGGGCAGGACCTTCCCACCATTGACCGGCGCCCAGCTGAGTCACCTGCTCAGCCACGACTGGCCGGGCAACGTCCGCGAACTGGCCAACGTCGCCGAGCGTCAGGTGTTGGGGCTGGATGAACCGGTCGCCGGAATCGATCCGGGGCAATCGCTGGCGGCGCAGCAGGAAGCCTTCGAAGCGCAATGCCTGCGCGCGGCGCTGACCCGGCACAAAGGCGATGTGAAAGCCGTGCTCGAAGAACTGCAACTGCCGCGCCGCACGTTCAATGAAAAGATGCAGCGCCATGGGTTGAGTCGGGAGATGTTTTTGGCCGAGTGAGGCAGAGATTTGTGGTGTAGCTGAAATCCATCCCCCTCACCCCAGCCCTCTCCCCCAGAGGGGCGAGGGGGAAAGGGAGCCGATCTTCATGCTTTTCAAACCTGCATTCACCTCGATAACTCAGTTCGATGCACCTCGAATAAACACCTCGGTCAGTCCCCTCTCCCTCCGGGAGAGGGTTAGGGTGAGGGGCTTTTGATCTGCGCCGCAATAAGCGGAAATCCGCTCACACAAACCAATCAGTCGGCACAAATCCGCTCACCCATTCCCTCTACCCCCTCTAAACCGGCCCTCCGCCCCTTGGCACAGCTCCTGCTATAGCCCCCGCAGGCTGCGTTCCGACGCGCTCCACAAAAACAATTAAACGAAGGATCCTTCAATGGATAACTCCAACGCCCTGCCCCTCGGGTCGGCTGCCGTGCCGGCCAAACCGAGAACCACCGCCAGCCGGATCAAATCGATCTTCAGCGGCTCTGTCGGCAACATGGTCGAATGGTACGACTGGTACGTGTATGCCGCCTTCTCCCTGTACTTCGCCAAGACCTTCTTCCCCGCCGGTTCCACCACCGCGCAACTGATGAACACCGCAGCGATCTTCGCCGTCGGCTTCCTGATGCGCCCGATCGGTGGCTGGTTGATGGGCATGTACGCCGACAAGGTCGGACGCAAGAAAGCGCTGATGGCCTCGGTGTACCTGATGTGCTTCGGCTCGCTGCTGATTGCCCTGAGCCCGAACTATGAAACCATCGGCATCGGCGCGCCGATCCTGCTGGTGTTCGCCCGTCTGCTGCAAGGCCTGTCGGTCGGTGGCGAGTACGGCACGTCGGCGACGTATCTGTCCGAGATGGCGACCAAGGAACGTCGCGGCTTCTTCTCCAGCTTCCAGTACGTAACGCTGATCTCCGGCCAGCTCATCGCCCTCGGCGTGCTGATCGTGCTGCAAAACATGCTGACTACCGAACAGCTGTACGCATGGGGCTGGCGCATCCCGTTCGCCATCGGCGCGCTGTGTGCGGTCGTGGCGCTGTACCTGCGTCGCGGCATGGAAGAAACCGAGTCGTTCACCAAAAAAGAGAAGTCCAAGGAAAGCGCCATGCGCACCTTGATGCGCCACCCGAAAGAGCTGTTGACCGTGGTCGGCCTGACCATGGGCGGCACCCTGGCGTTCTACACCTACACCACCTACATGCAGAAATACCTGGTGAACACGGTCGGCATGAGCATCTCCGACTCGACCACCATTTCCGCCGCCACGCTGTTCCTGTTCATGTGCCTGCAACCGATCATCGGTGGCCTGTCGGACAAGATCGGCCGGCGCCCGATCCTGATCGCCTTCGGCGTGCTCGGTACGATCTTCACCGTGCCGATCCTGATGACCCTGCACACCATCCAGACCTGGTGGGGCGCGTTCTTCCTGATCATGGCGGCGCTGATCATCGTCAGCGGCTACACCTCGATCAACGCGGTGGTCAAAGCCGAATTGTTCCCCACTGAAATCCGCGCCCTGGGCGTCGGCCTGCCGTATGCACTGACCGTATCGATCTTCGGCGGCACCGCTGAATACATCGCGCTGTGGTTCAAGAGCATCGGCATGGAAACCGGTTACTACTGGTACGTCACCGCATGCATTGCCGTGTCGCTGCTGGTGTACATCACCATGAAAGACACCCAGAAGCATTCGCGGATCGTGACTGACTGACCGGACCGCATCGGGGGCAGGACACAAAATCCGTGTCCTGCCCCGAACCCGTAGGAGCTGCCGAAGGCTGCGATCTTTTGATTTTGTTTTTCGAGATCAACAGATCGCAGCCTTCGGCAGCTCCTACAGGGGGATTTGCATCCGGGTGGAAATATGCCGTGGCTCCTTGCACTATGGCTGCATCCGAATGCAGCTCAGGAATCCGCTCCCCATGCCCGATGACATCCACTTCTACGAACCTGCCAATGGCCACGGCCTGCCTCACGATCCGTTCAACGCCATCGTCGGCCCGCGCCCCATCGGCTGGATCTCTTCGCAGGATGCCGAAGGCCGGCTCAATCTGGCGCCGTACAGTTTCTTCAACGCCTTCAACTACATTCCGCCGATCATTGGTTTTTCCAGCATCGGGCGCAAAGACAGCCTGAACAACATCGAGCAGACCGGTGAGTTCGTCTGGAACCTCGCCACCCGCCCGTTGGCCGAGCAGATGAACCAGAGCTGCGCGATGGTCGCGCCGGAGGTCAACGAGTTTGAACTGGCGGGGCTGACGACCGTGGCGTCGAAGGTGATTTCCGTCCCACGGGTCGCTGAAAGCCCGGTGTCCTTTGAGTGCAAGGTCACGCAGATCATCCAGTTGCAACGCGCCGATGGTGAAACCGTGCCGAGCTGGCTGATCCTCGGTGAAGTTGTCGCCGTGCACATCGCCAAATGGCTGCTGAAAGATGGCATGTACGACACCGCCGCCGCACAACCGATTCTGCGCGGCGGCGGGCCGGCGGATTATTTCCAGCTGGGGCCTGAAGCATTGTTCAAGATGTGGCGCCCGGGGGCGCAGAAATAACTACCAGATCAGGTCGGCGTCATCAGTGACGCCCTGGAGTTTATCCAGCTCGTTGATCGCCGCTTCATCGGCTGCGATGGCGCCGGGAAACACCTGCTCGTTCAGCAATTTGTGAAAGCGCGGTGCGCCGCCATCGATCAGGGCCTTGACCGCGATGGCCGCGTAATAACCCTTGTTGCCGCCCAGCTCGACGGGGACGACTGCGGAGACTGCTTCGAAGCGTTCAAACTCTTTACGTGCCATGTCGCGGATCCTGGCTCAATCAATTAAGCCGGACATTAAACCCTCAACCGGCGAGTTTGTGTATCGGCGCCGAACATTGACCGAGGGCCTGCGCGGCGGAAACGTCCCTGAAGGTGTGGAAGTCGAGGCTGTTGACCACCAGGTCCTGGACCAGCTCGGCGAAGACTTCCATCGACGGACTGTTGAAGTAAGCAGTCATCATCTGCTGGCTGCTCCAGCAGCCGCTGACCAGCCACAGGTCGGCGTCGCACTGCGATTGTTGCAACGAGAAACTCAGGCAACCGGGCGCAGCGCGCGAGACCTCGATCAAAGCGCTCAGGCGCACACCGAGTTCCGCCGAGCGCCCGGCCTGGGCACGAACGAAGGCCATATGACTGACAGGCATCTGCTTGGACATGATCAACCCTCCATGAAATCGCGTGGCAGCCGGGGGACGGGCTGCGACTGAAGCAAAGATTAAGGGCCGGGCCGGCAGCGCCGTTAGTCGATTCCTGCCTTCGCGTTGCACAATCCTGCGAGACTGTGCAGACGACCTGTAACAACCTGTAAACCTGCGCAACACGTGGGTCATACGCGTTTTGTGTAGGAGCTGCCGAAGGCTGCGATCTTTTGATTTTGCCTTGAAGATCAACGGATCGCAGCCTTCGGCAGCTCCTACAGGGTTGTATGGCGGGAGACATGTGCGCACCTCAGGGCAGAATCAGGCAAGCATTTGGCAGAATGTGTCTACCGCCGCTGCTTGCACAAACATATGCTCTGTTGCATTCCCCCTCACTTGCCGAGGATGCCGTGCATGACGTCATTCGATCGTTTTCAAGCCGAACCCAGCGCCGACATGGAAAAGCAGCGAGCGGAGCTGGCGGCGATCATCCGCCGCAACACCAGCGATGATGGCAGCTACCAGACCGCCATCGGCTCGCTGGTCATGTCGCGCCACACCAAGTCCCATGACTTCGCCCCGGTGCTCGCGCAGCCGGCGCTGTGCATCATGGCGCAGGGGCGTAAAGAGGTCCGACTGGCTGACGAATTCTTCAATTACGACCCGCTGAATTATCTGGTGGTGTCGGTTTCGATGCCGCTCAGCGGGCGGGTGGTCAACGTCTCCCCCGAAGAACCGATCCTCGCCGTGCGCCTCGACATCGACCCGACGGAAATCACCGCGCTGATCGCCGACGCCGGCCCGATGGGCGTGCCGACGCGCCCGACCGGCCGTGGTCTGTACGTGGAAAAAATCGACAGCGCCATGCTCGACGCGGTGTTGCGTCTGGCGCGATTGCTCGACGCGCCGAAAGACATCGCCATGCTCGCGCCACTGATTCGCCGGGAGATTCTCTATCGCCTGCTGCGCAGCCCGCAGGGTCATCGCTTGTATGAGATTGCGATTGCCAACAGCCAGAGCCATCGCATCAGCCAGGCGATCAAATGGCTCAACGGCAATTTCGAGCAGCCGCTGCGCATCGATGATCTGGCGCGGGAAGTGAACCTCAGCGTGTCGACGCTGCATCACCGCTTCAAGGCGATGACGGCGATGAGTCCGTTGCAGTATCAGAAGCAGCTGCGCCTGCAAGAGGCGCGGCGACTGATGTTGACCGAAGGACTGGAAGCGTCAGCGGCGGGGTACCGCGTGGGCTATGAAAGCCCGTCGCAGTTCAGCCGCGAGTACAGCCGGCTGTTTGGCGCACCGCCGCTGCGGGATCTCGCGCGGCTGCGGCTGTCGGTCTGACCGTTAAAAGCCCCTCACCCTAGCCCTCTCCCAGAGGGAGAGGGGACAGATTGCGGAATATTGAAGAGGTTCACCGACTTGAACGATTACCTTTGAATCCATAATCGACTCGATTTTTCAGGTCGGCGAACATCGCAAGACACCTCGGTCGGCTCCCTCTCCCTCCGGGCGGTCCGACGTTTCGGGAGGGCTGGGGTGAGGGTCGGCTTTTACACCGCTCGAATCACATGCTTGATCTCCTGAAACGCCGCCAAACCCCAAGGTCCCAGTTCGCGGCCAATACTGCTCTGCTTGTATCCGCCCCACGCCGTCTGCGGGAAGATCACCTGCGGTGCATTGATCCACACCAGCCCCGCCTGCAACCCATTGGCCACGCGATCTGCTGCGGCGGCATCGCGCGTCACCACACTCGCCACCAAGCCGAACCGGGTGTCGTTGGCCAAGGCAATCGCTTCGGTTTCGCTGCCGAAACTGCGCACACACACCACCGGCCCGAAAATCTCCTCTCGCCATAACGCGCTGTCCAGCGGCACGTCGGTGAACACCGTCGGTTGCAGAAAATAGCCCCGCGGCAAATCTGCCGGGCGATTGCCGCCACAGAGCAAACGCCCCCCCGCACTCAAGCCACGATCAATATGTCCGAGCACCCTTTGGTATTGCGCCTGATTGACCAGCGCGCCCATCTCCACGTCCGGGTCGAACGGATCGGCGACTCGAATCGCCTGCGCGCGTTTTTGCAGACGCTGAAGGAATTCATCCATCAATTGCTCGGCGACCAGCACCCGACTGGTGGCCGAACACATCTGCCCGGCGTTGAAGAACGCACCGCCACACGCCAGTTCCACCGCCAGCTCAAGATCGGCATCCGCCAGCACCAGCAACGACGATTTGCCACCGAGCTCCAGGCTGACTCCCTTCACGGTTTCGGCAGCGCGTTGCATCACCTGCACGCCAACTGCGTTGCTGCCGGTGAAGGAGATTTTGGCAATACGTGGATCCGCCGACAACGGCGCACCCACCGCCAGACCAGTACCGCAGACCAGATTGAACACGCCGTCGGGCAAACCGGATCCAGCGATGATCGCCGCCAGTTCCAGCTCCGGCAGCGGCGTCACTTCGGACGGCTTCAGCACCACGCAGCAACCGGCGGCCAGCGCTGGTGCGAGTTTCCATGCGGTGGTGACCATGGGGAAATTCCACGGCACGATCAGCCCGACCACGCCGCACGGCTCACGACGCAGGCGCGCGCTGAAATCCGCGCTGGGCAGCGGCACATGGCTGTCCTGTTTTGCGTCGAGGCCTTCGGCGAGTTCGGCGTAATACTCGAACGTGGCGATCACGTCATCGACATCGATCGCCGCTTCGAACTGCGGTTTGCCGTTGTTGCTCGATTGCAGGTTCATCAAATGCTCGCGACCCTTGCGCACGCCATTGGCAATGTTGCGCAGGATCGCCGCGCGCTCGGTGCCGGTGGTCTGCGACCATTGTTTGAACGCTTGGCACGCGGCGCTGATCGCTTGATCGACGGTCTGTTCGTCACCGCCATTGACCGTGGTGAGCAGCGCCTCCGTAGCGGGGTTGATCACCCGCAGGTGTTCACGGCCCGACGACCATTGGCCGTTGATGTAGAGGCCATCGAGTGTGGTTGGAAAATTGCTCATGGGGCCACCGCCTGCATCCATTGGTTCTGGTCGATTTCAATCAGCGTCGGGCCTTGCCGGTCCGTCGCCTTGCGCAGCGCTGCGCGCAGTTCGTCGACGCTGCTGATGGCTTGCGCGGTGCAACCGAGGCCCTTGGCCACGGCGACGAAGTCCGGGGTGTAGATGTCCACGCCGACCGGTTCGATGGCGCGGTTGACCATGTACTTTTTGATCTCCTCGTAACCCTGGTTATTCCACAGCAGCACGATCACCGGCACCCGCGCTTCGACGGCGCTGGCCAGTTCCGGCAGGGTGAATTGCAAGCCGCCGTCGCCGATCAGGCACACCACGGGCGGACGGGCGCCGTTATCGAGTTGTCCACCGAGCCACGCACCGATCGCCGCAGGCAACGCATAGCCGAGGGTGCCGTAACCGGTGGAGGCGTTGAACCAGCGGCGGGGACGCTCGGGGTTGAAAGTGAGGTTGCCGGTGTACACGGGTTGCGTGGAATCGCCGACGAACACCGCGTCGGGCAATTCATGCAACACCGTTTCAAGGAAGCGGGTTTGCGCCAGCGTCGGCGCATCCCAGCTCGCGGCCAGCTCATCGCGCAAGCGCGCAGCCCGAGCGTGGCCCCAATCATCGCGGCGCTCGGCCAGCGGTTTTTGCGTCAGCGTGCTGAGCAATGCCTGCGCGGCGTTGCGCGAATCAGCGACCAGTGCGACGTGCGGCGGGAAGTTGCGCACGGTCTGATCGGCATCGATGTCGATGCGCAGCAGCTTGCCGGGAATCTCGAAGCCGCCGGCGAACGTGACGTCGTAATCGGTCTCGGCCAGCTCGGTGCCGATCGCCAGCACCACATCGGCCTCGGCAACCAGTGCGCGGGTGGCGACCAGGCTTTGCGTCGAACCGATCAACAGCTGATGGCCTGTTGGCAGCATGCCCTTGGCGTTGATGGTCAGCGCTACCGGCGCATCGAGCAACTCGGCGATTCTTCTCAGCTGCGGGGCGGCGTCGATGGCACCGCCGCCGGCGAGAATCAGTGGCCGTTGCGCGCTGGCGAGCAGTTCGCTCATGTGACTCACGGCAGCCGGTGCGGCGCCGGCACGGTCGATGTTCACCGGCATGCTGGCGAGCAATTCATCGGCCTCCTCCACCAACACGTCCAAGGGAATTTCGATGTGCACCGGACGCGGTCGCCCGGCCTGGAACAAGGCAAACGCACGGGCCAGCACCACCGGCAACTCGGCGGCAGACATCAGCGTGTGCGAGAACGCTGCAACGCCGCCGACCAGTGCGCTCTGGTTCGGCAGCTCATGCAACTTGCCGCGGCCACCGCCCAACTGATGGCGCGACTGGACGCTGGAGATCACCAGCATCGGAATCGAATCGGCGTAAGCCTGGCCCATGGCGGTGGTGATATTGGTCATGCCCGGGCCGGTGATGATGAAACACACACCGGGTTTGCCGCTGGTGCGCGCATAGCCGTCGGCCATGAACCCGGCGCCCTGCTCATGGCGAGGCGTGACGTGGTTGATGCTCGAACGGGCGAGGCCTCGGTATAGCTCAACGGTGTGCACACCGGGAATGCCGAACACCTGCTCGACCCCGTAATTCTCCAACAGCCTGACCAGTACTTCGCCGCACGTTGCCATGTTGATTGCCCTTTCTCGTTCGCTGAAACACAGCTTGTGCAGGAGTGAGCCTGCTCGCGATAGCGTCATGAAATTCAACATTGCGGTGACTGACTCACCGCTATCGCGAGCAGGCTCACTCCTACAGAAAAGCCGTGGAATGCGTTCATTGGAACGGTGCACAACTGGCAGCAACAATCGATTAAAAGTCATACTAGCCATGTCCTCCCGTCATACCTCGGATCGCCATGAAACGCCTGCCACCCCTGCCCGCTCTGCACACGTTCTGGATCACCGCGCAATGTTGCAACTTCACCCGCGCCGCCGAGCAGTTGCACATCACTCAGGGCGCGGTGAGCCGGCAGATCGCCGGGCTGGAGGAACAGCTCGGTTATCCGTTGTTCATTCGTCTGGCCCGCGGTCTGGCGTTAACGGCCGAAGGCCGCGAATGGCTGCCGCAGGTGGAAAAGGTCTTCGGACTGATCGGCGAAGCGACCGAGCAGATCGGGCTCGAACATCAGACTTTGCAACTCAAGGCCCCGAGCTGCGTGATGCGCTGGCTGCTGCCGCGTCTGCTGCAATGGCAGAAGGAGCGCCCGGACGTGCCGGTAAAACTGACGGCCTCGCTGCAACACGGTGTGGATTTTCAGCGCGAGCAATTCGACGCCGCCGTGATCTACGGCCCGCCACCGGATAATTCGCCAGGCGCGCTGCATCTGTTCGACGAGCAACTGACACCGGTCTGCTCGCCGCAATTGCTCAAGGGCTCGCCTGTGCTGAATTCACCGGATGATCTGCAGGCGCATCTGTTGTTGCACCCGACCCACGACCTTCAGGACTGGTCGGTGTGGCTCGATGCGGCGGGTTTGCAACTGAGTAATCTGGGTCGCGGGCAGCATTTCGAAACGCTGGATCAGGCGATGTCGATGGCCTCCCATGGCACAGGTGTGGCGATCGGGGACTGGTCGCTGATTGGTGATGATCTGAACGCCGGGCGGCTGGTGATGCCGTTTGCGTTGAAGGTGAAGACGGGGTTGGCGTATTACGTGGGGGTGCCTGCTGCAGCCAAGCCCTCGCCGCAGTTGGAAGAGTTGATGCTTTGGCTGGTTGAGCAGGCACATTTGCGCTGAAGCTTCTCCCCTCACCCTAGCCCTCTCCCCAGGGAGAGGGAACTGATTGGGGGATGCTCAAGACATTCATCGCCCTGACACAGCCGCGCCGAATCCATAATCGACACGGTCGTTCAGGTCAATGCGTGATCCAAGACAACTCAGTCGGGTCCCTCTCCCCCCGGGAGAGGGCTGGGGTGAGGGGAAAAGTCTTGACTCAATATCCGACCGTATAACGTTGGCGCGAATGCTTCGGCGTTTCCACTTCGTCAATCAGCGCAATCGCGTAATCGGCAAACGTGATCCAGCTACGCCCTTGCGCACTGACCAACAGATGATCCTTGCCGACACGGAAGGTGCCACTGCGCTCACCTTCGACAAACTCCGCCGACGGCGACAGGAAAGTCCAGTCCAGTTCCTGTTCCTGACGCAACGCTTCAAGAAACGCCGCCCCCGCACTCGCCTCGGTTTTGTACTCGGCCGGGAACCCGGCACTGTCGATCACCCGCGTGTCATCCGGCAGCAACAGCGAACCGGCGCCGCCCACCACCAGCAAGCGTTTCACGCCCGCCTGCTTGACCGGCCCGACAATCGCCGAGGCCGGCACGGTGGCGAAATGCGCTGCGCTGATCACCACGTCGTGACCGGCTACCGCCGCCTGCAGCGCCGCCGCATCCAGCACGTCGAGATTTTTGCTGACGACACCGGCGCGATTACCGATCTTCGAAGTATCGCGGGCGATGGCCGTGACGCTGTGACCGCGACGCAGGGCTTCTTCCAGCAGTTGGCTACCGGCACGTCCGGTGGCGCCGATGATTGCAATCTTGCTCATGAGATTCTCCAGTTGGCTTGAAAAGGCTGCGTGTTCAGGTTCGGCTTACCACTGCATCTCACCCTTGGCGACTTTCGCGCTGAGTTCCAGCGAGCTTTCCTCGCCAAGTTGCGGGTAGCGCTTTTTCATCGCCGCGATCAACGCAGCAGAATCCTTGGCCTTGGAGGTTTCGGCATCGAAGGCCTTGATGTAATCAGCGGTGAATTTCACGCTGTCCAGCGAGCGGCTGCTGTCACCCAGGTAATGGCCAGGCACCACGGTTTGCGGTTTCAGGCTTTCGATGGTGTGCAAGGTGTGCAGCCAGTCGGCGTGGGATTGCGCAGTCTGGGTGTCGGCCATCCACACATGAATGTTCTCGGCGACCACCACGCCGCCGACCACCGCCTTCAGCGACGGAATCCACACGAAGCTGCGATCCGGCTGTTTGCCGTCGAGGCCGATCACCTGCAACTTCTGCCCTTCGAGGGTCAGGCTGTCGCCCTTGAGCACGTCCGGGACGATGGTTTTCGCTGGCACATCGGCGCCCATTTTCGGGCCCCAGTAGGCCAGTTTGCCATCGACGGTGTGCTTGATGTGATCAACGGTCGGCTGCGAGGCCAGCACTTTCGCCTGTGGAAATGCTTGGGTCAGGGTGTCGAGACCGAAGTAGTAATCCGGATCGCCGTGGCTGATGTAGATGGTGGTCAATTGCTTGCCGCTGGCGCGGATCTTTTCCACCACCTGCTCGGCTTGGGATTTGCCGAATTGCGCGTCGACCAGAATTGCCTCTTTCTCGCCACTGACCAGCACCGAGCTGACCGGGAAAATCGCCTGGGTGCCCGGGTTGTAGATATCGAGGCTCAGCTCGGCAGCGGACGCATGGGCGGCAAAAGCGAAAAATGCTGAGGCGAGCAGCACGCGTTTGAACTGGGTGAAACCGATCATCTGTTGCTCCGAGTTTCGAATGCCAGGTTGGCGATGCAACAGAGCTTAGTTGCCAGACTCAGTACAAAAAATGCGATGCTTGAACATAGTTTGTTTCTAAAAGCGGGCAAATCATGGATCGGCTTCAAGCAATGCGCGTATTCGTCACGGTGGTGGATCTGGGCAGCCAGTCAGCGGCGGCCGACCACCTCGACCTGTCGCGACCGGTGGTCTCGCGCTATCTGGCGGAGCTGGAAGACTGGGTCGGCGCGCGGCTGATGCACCGCACCACGCGCAAACTGAGCCTGACCGCCGCCGGCAGTGAAATCCTCCCGCGTTGTCGGCAGATGATCGACCTGTCGCACGACATGCAGGCCGCCGTCAGCGAACCCGATGACGCCCCGCGCGGACTGCTGCGGATCAGCGTCAGCACCTCGTTCGGCCAGGCGCAACTGGCCGATGCCATGGCGGCATACGTCAAGCTTTACCCAGGCGTGAGCATCGATCTGCAAATGCTCGACCGCACGGTGAATCTGGTCGATGAACGCATCGATCTGGCGATTCGCACCAGCAACGATCTCGATCCGAATCTGATCGCCCGACGCCTGACCGTTTGTCGTTCGGTGGTCTGCGCAGCGCCGGCTTACCTGCGAGAACATCCGGCGCCGCGGACAGTTGAAGATCTGAGCCGACACAATTGCCTGACCCATTCCTACTTCGGCAAGAGCCTGTGGCATTTCGAAGAGAATGGCCAACCGGTTTCTGTGCCTGTGCAGGGCAATATCAGCGCCAACGAGGCCAGCACCCTCCTGCGCGCCACCCTGGCCGGCGCGGGTGTGGCGATGCTGCCGACCTACCAGGCCGGGGTGCATATTCACAACGGCGAACTGCTGCGTTTGCTGCCACATGCCGAGCCGCGACAGATGAACATCTACGCGGTGTACGCCTCACGCAAACACATGCCCGCAGCGCTGCGCAGCCTGCTCGATTTTCTTGTGCAGCGCTTTCCCGAGAACCCCGCGTGGGATGCCGGCCTGTAAAGCAATCCCTTGTAGGAGTGAGCCTGCTCGCGATAGCGGTATTTCTGTCGGCACAGTGGTGACTGACACACCGCTATCGCGAGCAGGCTCACTCCTACAGTGGCTCATCAGTGTGCTGAATGGCCAGGTAAATCCTCAAGCGCACTCGCTGGCAAGTGTGCACCGCTGACCTATGCTCAAAGTAATACCGCAAGGTAGACGTTCAGAGGTCTACGCCATGAACATCAAAACAAAAAGGTACGCCGCGATTTTCATCACCTGCGCCGCCACCCTGGCGTTGTATGGCGCCGCTGCCTGGCGGGTCGAGCAGTTACGCCAGCTGCCGCGCGAGTATGCGAGCTGCAACTATGAGCGGTGTATTCCGCACAATGCCACGCTGAATGCATTGCGCTGATTGACCTGGGCTGGAATGCAATCCCTGTGGGAGCGAGCCTGCTCGCGAATGCGCTGTGTCAGCCAGCATCGTTGCTGAATGAGAGGCCGTATTCGCGAGCAGGCTCGCTCCCACAGGGGGTCTTGCGGTGTTCTCAGGATTGCTGCTCGGCCTTCAAGCGGTCGCGGAATGCCTTTGGCGAAATCCCCACCCGGCGGCGGAACAGGCGCGTGAAGTTGGTCGGGTCGGAAAAGCCCAACAACTCCGACATCTCGTAAATGGTCATGCTGGTGTAGGTCAGCAGGCGCTTGGCTTCCAGCAACTGGCGCTCGTGCATGATCTGCAACGCCGGTTGCCCGGCCAGTTCACGGCAGGTGCCGTTGAGGTGCGATACGGAAATGCCCAGGCGATGGGCGAGGTCTTCCACTTTGACGTGCTGGCGGTAAGTCTCTTCCACCAACTGAATGAAACCGTTGAGGTACTCGCGCTGACGTTGTGGGCGCTGACTGGCCTTGTGGCGGACGATCGCCTGTCGGCTGACCCAGACCATGATCACGCTGACCAGCGAATGCATGAGCATTTCCCGCGCTGGTTGATGGCCGTTGTACTCGGCCTGCAACGCTGCAAACAGACTGTTGAGGTAATCGCCGTCCTCGCCGGCCGGGTAGTTTTCCGCCCGGGCCAGGGCGTGTACCGAGTCGCCCAGTTGCGCCTGCAAATGGTTGATCAGCGGCGTCGCCAGGGTGACGATGAAGCCCTCGACGTCCTCGGAAAAGCGAAAACCGTGCACCGACAACGGTGGCAGCACCTGTATCGCAGGCGTCTCGAGTTGCGTGCGCTGGCCTTCGATTTCAAGCTCTGCCTGACCTTTGAAAACGAATAGCAGCTGGCACAGATCCGCGTGGCGGTGAGGTTTGATTTCCCATTGATGTTCGCGACTGCGTGAGGAAATGGTTTCACAGTGCAGCAAGTCCGGGGTCGGCCAGTCCAGGCTTTCCCCATAGAGCTTGAACACCGGAATCGAAGGCAGGGCAGGCTTGTTCATCACTTCAATCCAGGCCTCGGGTTTATGGGCGATAATCGCACCGATTGGCAGAATGTACAGGTATCGGCTCAGTTTTCACCTTCAATTGACAGACCCGCAAGGGAAAAATGCAAGCACTCGATCCATAAAATCATTCACCGGCTATTGCTGCGTGAAGCTTGCGAGTCATAAAAACAATGAAAACCCTGAAAACCCAAGTCGCGATTATCGGCGCCGGTCCTTCCGGACTGCTCCTCGGCCAGTTGCTGCACAACGCTGGCATCGACACCCTGATCCTCGAACGCCAGACCCCTGATTACATTCTCGGACGCATCCGTGCCGGTGTGCTTGAACAAGGCATGGTAGAGCTGCTGCGTCAGGCCGGGGTCGGTCAGCGAATGGATGCCGAGGGCCTGATTCATGGCGGATTCGATCTGGCGCTGGACGGTCGTCAGGTGCACATCGACCTGCACGCGTTGACCGGTGGCAAAACCGTAATGGTCTACGGCCAGACCGAGGTCACCCGCGACCTGATGGCCGCTCGTCGGGAGGCCGGCGCGCCGACGATTTATCAGGCGAGCAATGTCGTTCCTCACGACATGAAAAGCGACGAAGCTTTTGTCACCTTCGAAAAGGACGGTGAATCGTGGCGCGTCGACTGCGATTACATCGCCGGTTGCGATGGCTTCCACGGCGTCGCGCGGCAGTCGATTCCTGCCGATTGCCTGAAGATCTTCGAGCGGGTTTATCCGTTCGGCTGGCTGGGCATTCTTGCCGACACACCACCTGTTCACGATGAACTGGTCTATGCCCGTCACGAGCGCGGCTTCGCCTTGTGCAGCATGCGTTCGGCCACCCGCACGCGTTATTACCTGCAAGTGCCGGCGGATGAAAACGTCGATGACTGGAGCGATCAGCGTTTCTGGGATGAGTTGAAAAACCGCCTGCCGGTGGCCCTCGCGGAAAAACTGGTGACCGGCCCTTCGATCGAAAAAAGCATCGCGCCGCTGCGCAGTTTTGTCGTTGAACCGATGCAGTACGGCCGGATGTTCCTGGTCGGCGACGCCGCGCACATCGTCCCGCCCACTGGCGCCAAGGGCTTGAATCTGGCGGCCAGCGACGTAAGCACCCTGTTCAACATTCTGCTGAAGATCTACCGAGAAGGTCGAAGCGATCTGCTGGAAAAATATTCAGAGATTTGCCTGCGCCGGGTGTGGAAAGCCGAGCGGTTTTCCTGGTGGATGACGTCGATGCTGCATCGCTTCGACGAGCACGATGAATTCAGCCAGCGCATCAGCGCTTCGGAACTGGACTACTTCGTCAGCTCGGAAGCCGGGCAGAAAACCATTGCAGAAAATTACGTCGGGCTCCCGTACGAGGCTATCGAATAGCCTGCTATCGACTTACACTGGCGAGCACTTACCCGCTCGCCTTGCTCCGAGCGGGTCAATCACTGCCCGCAGGTTTTCCGTGACCACTCTCAATCAGCCTGAAACGCCCAAACCGGCCATTCGCAGCGTGCTGGTCGCCTTGATGATGGCGATCTTTCTTGGTGCGCTGGACCAGACCATCGTCGCCGTGTCGATGCCGGCGATCTCCGCGCAGTTCAAGGACGTCAGCCTGCTGGCCTGGGTGATTTCCGGTTACATGGTGGCGATGACCGTCGCGGTGCCGATCTACGGCAAGCTCGGCGACCTGTACGGGCGACGCAAACTGATGCTGTTGGGCATGGGCCTGTTCACCCTCGCCTCGTTGTTCTGCGGCATGGCGCAAAGCATGGAGCAGCTGGTGCTGGCGCGCATTCTTCAGGGCATCGGCGCTGGGGGCATGATCTCGGTGAGTCAGGCGATCATCGGCGACATCGTCCCGCCGCGTGAACGCGGGCGCTATCAGGGTTACTTCAGCAGCATGTACGCCGTGGCCAGCGTTGCAGGGCCGGTGCTCGGCGGCTACATGACCGAATACCTGTCGTGGCGCTGGGTGTTTCTGATCAACCTGCCGCTGGGCCTCGGCGCGTGGTGGGTGGCGCGGCGCAACCTGCGCGGCTTGCCGATTCCGCAGCGCAAACCGGTGATCGATTACCTCGGCACGGTGCTGATGATCATCGGTCTGACTGCGTTGCTGCTCGGCATCACCGAAGTCGGCCAGGGCCATTCATGGCGCAGCAGCGAAGTGCTCGGCCTGCTCGCCTGCGCCGTGATCGTACTGGCGTTGTTCGTCTGGCATGAGCGCCGGGCACGCGAGCCGTTGCTGCCGATGCACCTGTTCGCCAACCGCAATGCCCTGCTGTGCTGGTGCACGATTTTCTTCACCAGTTTCCAGGCCATCTCGCTGATCGTGCTGATGCCGCTGCGCTTTCAAAGCGTCACCGGCGCCGGCGCCGACAGCGCCGCGTTGCACTTGCTGCCGCTGGCGATGGGCTTGCCGATCGGCGCCTATTTCGCCGGCCGCCGCACGTCGATTACCGGGCGCTACAAACCGCAGATTCTCACCGGGGCGATCCTCATGCCGATCTCGATTCTCGGCATGGCCTTCAGTCCGCCGCAAGCCACGTTGCTCAGCGGGTTGTTCATGTTGCTCAGCGGTATTGCCGGCGGCATGCAGTTCCCGACCTCGCTGGTCGGTACGCAAAACTCAGTGGAACAACGGGACATCGGCGTCGCTACCAGCACCACCAACCTGTTTCGCTCACTGGGCGGTGCGGTAGGCGTGGCGTTGATGTCGGCGCTGTTGCTCGCATTGCTGCACGACTCCAGCTTCGCCCACCTGGCGAACAGTTCGCTGATCAGCGAAGGGCATTCTGGCAATGTCCTGCTCGATGGCCTGAACGCCGCGCCGGGGGATGCACAGAACGCTTTGCGAGCAGAACTGCTGGTGACCTTCCGACACTTGCTCTGGGTCAGCACGGCAGTCTCGCTGCTGGGGCTGGCGGCGGCGATTGCGATGCCGAACAACCTGCTGCGCGGGCGCGAGCACGGCGCGAAATAGCACAAGCACCGCAAAACCCTGTAGGAGTGAGCCTGCTCGCGATGACGGTATGCCTGTCGACATCATTGTTGTATGAAACACCGCATCGCGAGCAGGCTCGCTCCTACAGAGGAACGGCGTTCGCTCAAGGGCTGTAGTAACCCACCGCGACGAGGAAGTGCCCGACCTTTTTCAGGTAGGCATGCTTGTCCTCGATCTTGCCGGTCACCGGGTTTTTCCAGCGGTATTCGTATTCGCCTTCATCCTGTTTGCCGATCAGCGCCAGAATCGGCTCGCCCACCGGCTTGCCTTCCGGGTCCTTGACCTTGCCAAAATCAGTGTTGATCAAGCGCAGGTTGGTGCCGTGTGCGACGTAACGCTGGTTGTTCAGATCGACCACGAACACATACAGATCGTCCTGCAGATAACCGCCCTTGAGCGAGTTGATCGCGGTCAGCGTGCCCTTCTCGTCCTTGCCCAGATCCGTCGCGGCTTTATCCAGCAAGGCCTTGGCCTGCTCGGCAGAGGCCCGCGGCAAGTAGTAACCGACGGCAAGAATGCGCTGGCCGACGCGCTGATAGAACACATGCTTGCGCTCGACCTTGCCGTCGGCCCAGTTCTGCCAGCGGTATTCGGCCTGCTGGATGCCGTTGCCTTCCGGCACCTTCAGCGCGTCCTTGAACGCCTTCTGCAGATCCGGCCCGAGCACTTCGCTGACATCGCGGCCGATCAGCGCCGAAGACGGCCCGCCGCTGGCAAGCATGACGCCCTTGGTGTCGAGGACGAAGACATAGCGATCCTTGTCGACGAACTCGCCCTGACGGCTGAATGCGGCGAACGCCTTGTCGCCATTGTCGTGGTAGTAGGCCAAGGCTTTTTCCAGCAGGGCGATGGCCGCGTGACTGTCATCCTTGGCGGCGGTGGCGGCGCTGGCCTGGCCGAAACCGGCCAACAACAGCAGGCCGAGCCAGGCCACCTTATGCAAAAACCCCATAGCGCATCCCTCGTTCTTTTCGGTGTTTCAAGAGCGTAGACGGCTTGCGGTCATGTCGAGATATTCAGAGCGTTTCTGAACATTGCGCCGTGAGGCTGACAAGCAATGCTCTCCAGCCTCGATCAGCGCTTACGGGCGGGAATTGATCTGTTGCTGCAGGTTCTGGATCTGCGCCTGCAAGGTATTCAGGTTGCGGGTCATCTGCGCGCGGAACGCATCGAACTCGGCGGTATTGCCGCCACCCTGTGGCGCGGCCGGGCGATTGTCCTGCTGACTTTTCAACACCACGATGTCCTGCTCCAGACGATCGATCGCCGCGCTCGGGTTGCCCTGTTTCTTCAGCGCCGCGATATCGGCACCGAGGCTTTTGAACTGGGCGTCGAAGGCCTTCAGCTGCGCATCGACCTTGCTGGTATCGGCCGGCGTGCTTTTGATGGTCGCCAGTTCGGCGCTCAGGACTTTGACCTGCGCCTGCAACTGCGTGTTGGCGTTCTGCTGTTCGGTGGTCTGCGCGGTCATCTGCGCCAGACGCTTGTCCAGCTCGCTGGCCTGACCGGCCACGCCTTGCTGCTGCTTGCTCTGGTCGAGCAACTTGCCTTCAAGCTGTTTGATCTGCAACTTCAGCGCTTCGCTGTCGCTGCTGACGTTGCTCTGGCTGGCGACGACCTTGCCGGAAATATCCTGCAGGCGCCCCGCCGCTTCTTCGCTGATGCGCGCAAAGCTTTCCTGGGTGGCGACCAGTTGCTGCTCCATCAGCGAAATCTGCTGGAAGCTCCACCAGGCCAGACCGATGAAGGCGAAAAACAACGCGCCGACCAGCGCCCACAGCGGCCCGGTGCTGGCAGTCTTGACCTTGACCACGGGCGCGGTACGCGAATGCACGGAAGTGCGGGGGCCGGGCGCGATGTCATCGTCATCGAACGGGTCAGCGCGCAGGCTTGGCACGTTATCGAAATCGTCGTCGTGGGCATCGTTTCGCATGGACATTGAGGCAACCTTTGGCAAACGCGGTGATGGCTAAATGCTGCGAAGTATAACCGCCGCAGCCGCAGGCATTGACCCTCAAGCCGCAACGCGGTTCATTGCCGCCCGGCCGAATCGTTTCAACGAATGTCCTGAGCTTTCCACCACGCGCAGAACTCATCGAGGGCAGCCCACAGGCTGACTTTCGGGTCGTAGTCGAGATAATGCCGGGCGCGGCTGATATCCAGGGTGAAATTTTTCTTCATGACTTGCATGCCCAGGCGCGACAGGGTCGGCTCCGGACGTCCGGGCCAGAGCATGCACGCGCCCTCATTGAGCGCCGCGACGCTGTAGGCCAGACCGTAAGAGCGATATTTGCGCACCTGATCGACGTCCATCCGCCGCATCACGTAGTTGACCACGTCCCACAGCGGCACCGGCGTACCGTTGCTGATGTTGTAGGCCTTGCCCAGCGCCGAGCCAGCCGCCAAGAGGCTGCTGAGCATGACTTCGTTGAGGTTCTGCACGCTGGTGAAGTCGACCTTGTTCAAACCGTCGCCGATGATCGCCAGACGGCCCTTGCGCTGCATCTTCAGCAGTCGCGGGAAGATGCTCATGTCACCGGCGCCGGTCACGAAACGCGGGCGCAGGGCGATGGTTTCCAGACCGAATTCCTGGGCACCGAAGACTTTTTGCTCGGCCAGATATTTGGTCGCGGCGTAGGGATGCTTGAAGCGCTTGGGCACTTGCTCTTCGGTCAGGCCAAGATGGTCACGGCCATCAAAATAGATCGACGGCGACGACAGATGCACCAGCCGCCGCACGCGCTGCTTGAGGCAGGCTTCGACAACGTTTTCGGTGACTTGGACATTGCCCTGATGGAAGTCCTGATAACGCCCCCACACGCCGACGGCACCGGCGCAATGCACCACCGCTTCGACGTCGCGGCAGAGGTCGCGTACCAGATCGGCGTCGGTCAGATCGCCCGGCACAAACTCCGCACCCCGGCGCACCAGATGCTCGACGCTCTCGGCCCGGCGACCGTTGACCCGCACTTCAAGGCCCTGCTCCAGGGCGAAACGCGCAAAGCGCCCGCCAATAAAGCCGCTGGCGCCGGTAACCAAAATCTTCATCAAAAACTCCAGGGAAGCAGCTGCAAGCTTCGAGCTTTCAGCTGCAAGTTGAAACGGTGCTTGTTCTTGCCGCTTGCAGCTTGACGCTTGCCGCTGCGTTCAAGCCACTAGCCATTGCTTTGAGGCGCGCAGCAGTTGTTCGGTGAGCAGGTTCAGCAACTGGCCGCCGTTGCGCCAATGATGCCAGTACAACGGCACGTCGATCGGTTTATCTGGCAGCAATTCGCGCAGCACGCCGCGCTCCAGCTGTTCGCGCACTTGCAGTTCCGGCACCAGCCCCCAGCCCAGGCCGGCTTCGGTCAGGCGAATGAAGCCTTCGGAGGACGGGCATAAATGGTGCTCGAACGCGCCATCGACGCCCAACAGCGCCAGGTAGCGATGCTGGAGGAAATCGTCCGGGCCGAATACCAGTGCGGGGGTGCGTGGCAGCTGTTCGGCGCGTACGCCATCGGGAAAATGCCGGGCGATGAAGGCCGGACTGGCGAGCGCGCGATAGCGCATGGCACCGAGCAACACGCTGCGTGCGCCGGCCACCGGGCGCTCGCTGGCGCACAGGCATGCGGCCACTTCACCGGCACGCATGCGCTTGAGGCCGACGGTCTGGTCTTCGACGATCAGATCGAGTAACAAATGCTGCTCGGCGCAGAAATCGCCAACGGCGCCTGCCCACCAAGTGGCAAGGCTATCGGCGTTGAGGGCGATGCGCAGGCGATCCGGCAGGCCTTCTTCGTCCAGCGCCGGTACCGCCGATTGCAAGTCGCGCTCAAGCAAACGCACCTGCTGCACATGGTTGAGCAAGCGCCGGCCGATTTCGGTCGGCGATGGCGGTGTTTCGCGTACCAGCACCGGCTGGCCGACGCGCGCCTCGAGCAACTTGATGCGCTGGGAGATCGCCGACTGCGACAGGCCGAGAACCTGTGCAGCGCGATCGAATCCGGCCTGCTCGACCACCGCGGCCAGCGCAGAAAGCAATTTATAGTCGAACATCATTTTTCCTAATGGGCGATCAGCACTATTGGTTTTTCTTATACAGCGCCACACCGGAGAATAGCCAGCAAGCACTCTCTTTCAAGGATATTTTCCATGTGGCAAAGCTATGTAAACGGCCTGTTGGTGGCGTTCGGCCTGATCATGGCGATCGGCACGCAGAACGCGTTTGTATTGGCGCAGAGCCTGCGCCGTGAACACCATTTGCCCGTGGCGGCATTGTGCGTGGTGTGTGACGCGATTCTGGTGGCGGCCGGGGTGTTCGGCCTGGCGACGATTCTGGCGCAGAACCCGACCCTGCTGGCGATTGCCCGTTGGGGCGGCGCGACCTTTTTGATCTGGTACGGCAGCCAGGCGCTGCGCCGGGCCTGCTCCAAGCAGAGCCTCGAGCAAGGCGAGAACCAGACCGTACGCTCCCTGCGCGCGGTCATGCTCAGCGCGTTGGCGGTGACATTGCTCAATCCCCACGTTTATCTGGATACGGTTTTATTGATCGGCTCGCTGGGCGCGCAGCAATCGGTGCCCGGCGCTTATGTAGTCGGCGCGGCGAGCGCCTCGCTGCTGTGGTTTTTCACCCTGGCTCTCGGCGCCGCATGGCTGGCACCATGGCTGGCCCGGCCGAGCACCTGGCGCATTCTCGATCTGGTGGTGGCGTTGATGATGTTCGCTGTGGCCGCGCAGTTGATCATCGCCGGATGAATTAATGCTGAAGGCTCTGGAACCTCTATCCCACACAGTTGTTGCGTGGTTAAGGCGCGACCCCGGTGCTATGATCCGAACCCTGCGCCGCAAAGAGTAAAAACTCGCCGGTGCATTTCCGGCCGCCCGTGATCGGCCTTGCGCTCACCGCAACAGACCTGATTAGGAGAATCATCATGGCTTTCGAATTGCCGCCGCTGCCCTACGCACACGATGCCCTGCAGCCGCACATCTCCAAGGAAACCCTGGAGTTCCACCACGACAAGCACCACAACACCTACGTCGTGAACCTGAACAACCTGGTGCCAGGCACCGAGTTTGAAGGCAAGACCCTGGAAGAGATCGTCAAGACTTCCTCGGGCGGCATCTTCAACAACGCCGCTCAGGTCTGGAACCACACCTTCTACTGGAACTGCCTGGCGCCAAACGCTGGCGGTCAGCCAACCGGCGCACTGGCAGATGCCATCAACGCAGCGTTCGGTTCGTTCGACAAGTTCAAGGAAGAATTCAGCAAAACCTCGATCGGCACCTTCGGTTCCGGCTGGGGCTGGCTGGTGAAAAAGGCTGACGGTTCCCTGGCCCTGGCCAGCACCATCGGCGCCGGCAACCCGCTGACCAGCGGCGACACCCCGCTGCTGACCTGCGACGTCTGGGAACACGCTTACTACATCGACTACCGCAACCTGCGTCCGAAGTACGTTGAAGCGTTCTGGAACCTGGTCAACTGGAAGTTCGTGGCCGAGCAGTTCGAAGGCAAGACCTTCACCGCTTAAGCTGCGCGCCAGACAGGAAACCCGGCTTCGGCCGGGTTTTTTTATGCCTTGCGCATGGCGTTTGTCGCACGGCAAAAACAGCTTCGCGCCGTTTGCTGCCAGCCGACAGCCGACTACCATCAGAGACAGGAAAAAATCTTTGACCCGGTGCTCAAGTTGCGGGCCACTGCAACCGACACAGTAATTCAGAGCTATTACTCAAATGACGACATCGCGGCCAGGATACCGGCGAATTTTCCCGTGCCTGATTGTCCCTTTGACTGCCAACCCGGGATTGCCAATACTCATGGCAACTTGACGCTACCCGCACGGAACAAGGAATAACCCTTTGAAGCTGGAACTCAAGAACAGCTTGTCGGTGAAGTTGCTCCGGGTCGTGCTCCTGTCGGCATTGATCGTAGGCGTAGTCTTGAGCTGCGCGCAGATTGTCTTCGATGCCTACAAGACCCGTCAGGCGGTGGCCGGTGACGCCGAGCGGATCCTCGACATGTTCCGCGATCCTTCGACCCAGGCGGTCTATAGCCTGGACCGGGAAATGGGCATGCAGGTGATCGAGGGGCTGTTCCAGGACGACGCCGTGCGCCAGGCCTCGATCGGCCACCCCAATGAAGCGATGCTCGCGCAGAAATCCCGCGAATTGCAGCATTCCAACAGCCGTTGGCTGACCGACCTGATTCTCGGTCAGGAACGCACCTTCACCACGCAATTGGTCGGCCGTGGCCCCTACAGCGAATACTACGGCGACCTGAGCATCACCCTCGACACCGCAACCTATGGCGAAGGTTTCATTGTCAGCTCGGTGATCATCTTCATTTCCGGCGTACTGCGCGCACTGGCCATGGGACTGGTGCTGTATCTGGTCTATCACTGGCTGCTGACCAAACCGCTGTCGCGGATCATCGAACACCTTACCGAGATCAACCCGGATCGTCCCAGCGAGCACAAGATTCCGCAGCTCAAGGGCCACGAAAAAAACGAGCTGGGCCTGTGGATCAACACCGCCAACCAGTTGCTCGAGTCCATCGAGCGCAACACCCACCTGCGCCACGAAGCAGAAAACAGCCTGCTGCGCATGGCCCAGTACGACTTCCTGACCGGTCTGCCGAACCGCCAGCAATTGCAGCAGCAACTGGACAAGATTCTCGTCGATGCCGGCAAGTTGCAGCGCCGCGTCGCGGTGTTGTGCGTCGGCCTGGATGATTTCAAAGGCATTAACGAACAATTCAGCTACCAGACCGGCGACCAGTTGCTGCTGGCCCTGGCCGATCGCTTGCGCGCCCACAGCGGTCGCCTCGGCGCCCTGGCCCGCCTGGGCGGCGATCAGTTTGCGCTGGTGCAGGCCGACATCGAACAACCTTACGAAGCAGCGGAACTGGCGCAGAGCATTCTCGATGACCTGGAGGCGCCCTTCGCCCTCGACGATCAGGAAATCCGCCTGCGCGCGACCATCGGCATCACCCTGTTCCCGGAGGACGGCGACAGCACCGAGAAGCTGTTGCAGAAAGCCGAGCAGACCATGACCCTGGCCAAGACCCGCTCGCGCAACCGCTATCAGTTCTACATCGCCAGCGTCGACAGCGAGATGCGCCGCCGTCGCGAGCTGGAAAAAGACCTGCGTGATGCGCTGATCCGCGACCAGTTCTACCTGGTCTATCAGCCGCAGATCAGTTATCGCGATCATCGCGTGGTGGGTGTCGAAGCGCTGATTCGCTGGCAGCACCCCGAACACGGCCTGGTGCCGCCGGACCTGTTCATTCCGCTGGCGGAACAGAACGGCACGATCATCGCCATCGGCGAGTGGGTGCTCGACCAGGCCTGCAAGCAATTGCGCGAGTGGCATGATCAGGGGTTCGTCGATTTGCGTATGGCGGTCAACCTGTCGACCGTGCAACTGCACCATGCCGAGCTGCCGCGGGTGGTCAACAACCTGCTGCAGATGTACCGCCTGCCGCCGCGCAGTCTGGAACTGGAAGTCACCGAAACCGGCCTGATGGAAGACATCACCACCGCCGCCCAGCATCTGCTCAGCCTGCGCCGCTCCGGCGCGCTGATTGCGATCGACGACTTCGGCACCGGCTATTCATCCCTCAGCTATCTGAAAAGCCTGCCGCTGGACAAGATCAAGATCGACAAGAGCTTCGTCCAGGATCTGCTGGATGACGACGATGACGCCACCATCGTTCGCGCGATCATTCAACTGGGCAAGAGCCTGGGCATGCAGGTGATTGCCGAAGGCGTGGAAACCGCCGAGCAGGAAACCTACATCATTTCCGAGGGTTGCCACGAAGGTCAGGGCTACCACTACAGCAAACCGCTGCCGGCGCGGGAGCTGGGCATCTACCTCAAGCAGGCGCAACGCAGCAATGCGGCGATTCTTTAAAGATCAAAAGATCGCAGCCTCGTTGCACTCGTCAGCTCCTACAGTGCAACGAGGCTGCGATCTTTTGATCTTCATGCGCAAATAAGAAATATTTCCACCCACGCCTTTACACATAATGCGAAAGATTTGCATTATGTCGCAGTTTTGCGCGCCCCCGGCGCCAGTCCACTCAACTACCGAAGCAGGATGTTCGCCATGATTCGTATGCCTCTGGCTACCGCCAGTCTGCTGGCCATCGCTATTTCCCTCGCCGGTTGCGGCGAAGGCAAGGACAAAGAAAAAGCCTCCGAAATGACTCCGGCTTCCAGCAGCGCTGCTCCAGCCCCGGCGCCGGCCGCTGCCCCTGCTCCTGCTGCCGGTAAAGTTGACGATGCCGCCGCCAAGGCTGTGGTCGCGCACTACGCCGACATGGTCTTCGCCGTTTACAGCGATGCCGAATCCACCGCGAAAACCCTGCAAACCGCCGTCGACGCGTTCCTCGCCAAGCCGAACGCCGACACCCTGAAAGCCGCCAAGGCTGCCTGGGTTGCCGCGCGCGTGCCGTACCTGCAGAGCGAAGTGTTCCGCTTCGGCAACACCATCATTGACGACTGGGAAGGTCAGGTTAACGCCTGGCCGCTGGACGAAGGCCTGATCGACTACGTCGACAAATCCTACGAGCACGCACTGGGCAACCCGGGCGCCACCGCCAATATCATCGCCAACACCGAAGTTCAGGTCGGCGAAGACAAGGTCGACGTGAAAGAGATCACCCCGGAAAAACTCGCCAGCCTCAATGAGCTGGGCGGTTCCGAAGCCAACGTTGCGACTGGCTACCACGCGATCGAATTCCTGCTCTGGGGCCAGGACCTCAACGGTACCGGCCCGGGCGCTGGCAACCGTCCGGCCTCGGACTACCTGGAAGGCGCTGGCGCCACCGGCGGTCACAACGAGCGTCGTCGTGCCTACCTGAAAGCCGTGACCCAACTGCTGGTCAGCGATCTGGAAGAAATGGTCGGCAACTGGAAGCCGAACGTGGCCGACAACTACCGCGCCACACTGGAAGCCGAGCCAGGCGAAACCGGCCTGCGCAAAATGCTCTTCGGCATGGGCAGCCTGTCCCTGGGTGAACTGGCGGGCGAGCGCATGAAGGTTTCCCTGGAAGCCAACTCCCCTGAAGACGAGCAGGATTGCTTCAGCGACAACACCCACTACTCGCACTTCTACGATGCCAAAGGCGTGCGTAACGTTTATCTGGGCGAGTACACCCGGGTTGACGGCACCAAGCTGACCGGCGCCAGCCTGTCGTCGCTGGTGGCCAAGGCCGACCCGGCCGCCGACAGCGCACTGAAAGCCGATCTGGCCGCGACCGAAGCGAAAATCCAGGTCATGGTCGATCACGCCAACAAGGGTGAGCACTACGACCAGTTGATCGCCGCCGGCAACACCGCTGGCAACCAGGTTGTTCGCGACGCCATCGCCGCGCTGGTCAAGCAGACCGGTTCGATCGAAGCCGCTGCCGGCAAACTGGGCATCAGCGACCTGAACCCGGACAACGCCGATCACGAGTTCTGATCACCGCGTCCGCGTCAAAAAGAGGCGCCCTTCGGGTCGCCTTTTTCATACCTGGCACACCGCTGTTCCTGTGGGAGCGAGCCTGCTCGCGAAGGCTTAATCCGGCGCGGCATTTTCAGCGCGTCGGGCGTCGCTTTCGCGAGCAGGCTCGCTCCCACAGTGTTGGCATGCGCTTCAAGGCTTGCGCTGTATCAAGCAAACGATAATTCCTCTTATTCAAACTCCCCTGCCCTGTTAGACTTTGCGCCTTTGTTTTCGCCCGTTTGCAGGATGTCTGATGCCGTCGTTGCCGCTTCGCTTGTCCGCACTGTTGCTGGCCCTGGGCCTGAGTGCCTGCGATGACGCCCCGCGTTTCACCAAAGCCGAGCCGGGTGAAGCGCGATCGGGCGGTGCGGCGACCGTGCGCAAGAGTGATCAGAACGCGTTCTCCCTGCCATCGGCCAACCTGCCGCCGTCGCGGCGGGTGGATTTCAGTGTCGGCAACAGCTTCTTCCGCAGCCCGTGGGTGATTGCGCCGTCGACCACCACGGCGCGCGACGGCCTCGGCCCGTTGTTCAATACCAACGCCTGCCAGAACTGCCACATCAAGGACGGTCGCGGTCATCCTCCGTCCCCCGATGCGACCAATGCGGTATCGATGCTGGTGCGCCTGTCGATTCCCGACGCGCCGCCCTACGCCAAAATCATCGAACAGCTCGGCGTGGTGCCGGAGCCGGTGTATGGCGGGCAGTTCCAGGACATGGCCGTGCCCGGCGTCGCCCCGGAAGGCAAGGTGCGCGTCGACTACACGCCAGTGCCCGTACGGTTCAAGGACGGCACGCAAGTGGAGTTGCGCAAACCGACCCTGCAGATCACTCAACTCGGTTACGGCCCGATGCATCCGGACACGCGTTTTTCCGCGCGGGTGGCACCGCCGATGATTGGTCTGGGCCTGCTCGAAGCGATCCCCGAAGAGGCGATCCTCGCCAACGCCGCCGCCCAGGTGAAAGAGAACAACGGCATCAATGGCCGGCCCAACCGGGTTTGGGATGACCAGTTGCAGAAAACCGTGATCGGCCGGTTCGGCTGGAAAGCCGGGCAGCCGAATCTCAACCAGCAGAATGTTCACGCGTTCTCCGGTGACATGGGCCTGACCACCAGCCTGCGGCCTTTCGACGACTGCACCGAGGCGCAGACCGCCTGCAAACAGGCGCCGAACGGCAATGGCCCGGACGGCGAACCGGAAGTCAGCGACAACATCCTGCGTCTGGTGCTGTTCTACAGCCGCAATCTGGCAGTGCCGGCGCGCCGTGGCGTCAACGACCCACAGGTGATGGCCGGCAAGAACCTGTTTTTCCAGGCCGGTTGCCAGTCGTGCCACACGCCCAAATACACCACCGCCGCCAACGCCGCCGAACCTGAGCTGGCCAATCAAGTGATTCGTCCGTACAGCGATTTGCTCCTGCACGACATGGGCGAAGGACTGGCGGACAACCGCACGGAATTTCAGGCCTCCGGCCGCGACTGGCGCACGCCGCCGTTGTGGGGGATTGGTCTGACGCAAGCGGTCAGCGGTCACACGCAGTTTTTGCACGACGGCCGCGCTCGCAACCTGCTCGAAGCGGTGCTCTGGCATGGCGGCGAAGCGACGGCTGCGCAGCAACAGGTTTTGTCTTTCAATGCCGAGCAGCGCGCTGCGTTGCTGGCATTTCTGAACTCACTTTAAATACTGAAAACGCATCGGGAGCCCGACATGTTCCGTCCCAAGTTACTGTTCACCAGCCTTGCCGCGCTCGCCCTCGGCGCCTGCTCGCCGCAGGATCCGCAAGCGGTCACCTCGGCGGCAATCGCCAAATCGGTGATCCTGCCGACCTACACCCGCTGGGTCGAAGCCGACCGGCAACTGGCGGTCAGCGCCCTCGCCTACTGCCAGGGCAAGGAAAGCCTGGAAACCGCCCGCGCCGATTTTCTCCACGCGCAGAAAGCCTGGGCCGAGCTGCAACCGCTACTGATCGGCCCGCTGGCCGAGGGCAATCGTTCGTGGCAAGTGCAGTTCTGGCCGGACAAGAAAAACCTCGTCGGCCGTCAGGTCGAGCAACTGGTCGTCGCCCAGCCGCAGATCGATGCCGCCGCGCTGGCCAAATCCAGCGTCGTGGTGCAAGGCCTGTCGGCTTACGAATACATCCTTTTTGACGCCAAGCCTGACGTCGCCAACGATGCGCAGAAAGCCAAGTACTGCCCGCTGTTGATCGCCATCGGCGAACGCCAGAAGCAACTGGCCGAGGAGATCCTGCAGGGCTGGAACAACACCGACGGCATGCTCGCGCAGATGAGCAAGTTCCCCAACCAGCGCTACGCCGACTCCCACGAAGCGATTGCCGATCTGCTACGCGTACAAGTCACTGCACTGGATACCCTGAAGAAAAAACTCGGTACGCCGATGGGCCGTCAGAGCAAAGGCGTGCCGCAGCCGTTCCAGGCGGATGCGTGGCGCAGCCAGTCGTCGCTGACCGCACTGGAAGCCAGCCTTGCCGCGGCCAAAACCGTTTGGGAAGGCGTCGACAACAAAGGCCTGCGCGGGCTGTTGCCAGCCGAGCAGAAACCCCTGGCGGACAAGATCGACGCCGCGTACGCCGCCTCGCTGAAGCTGTTCGACAGCACTCAGCGCTCGCTCGGCGAAATGCTCGAGGACGACGCCGGTCGCCAGCAACTCAACGATATCTACGACAGCCTCAACGTCGTCCATCGCCTGCATGAAGGCGAGCTGGCCAAGGCGCTGGGCATCCAACTGGGCTTCAATGCCAACGACGGTGACTGATGAGGGCGAGTGCCATGCTGCGACGTCAGGTTCTGACTTTAGGTAGTGCACTGCTGGGAGCAGTGACGCTGGGCGGCTGGACGCTGTTCAAACGCAAGGATCAGAGCCCGTTGCTGTTGTCGGCGCGCGATGACAGCGACGGCAAGCATTACGCCGTCGGTTATCGGCTCGACGGCACGCGGGTGTTCGCCACCCAGGTCGGTCAGCGATGCCACGACATCATCAATCATCCGACGCAGCCGCTGGCGCTGTTCGTTGCGCGGCGTCCGGGTACCGAGAGTTACCTGATCGATCTGCGCGACGGCAAGTTGCTGCAGACAGTGACGTCGCAACCGAACCGGCATTTTTACGGCCACGCCGTGGTGCACAAGGACGGCGAATACCTCTACGCCACCGAGAACGACACCACCGATCCCGGCCGTGGCCTGCTCGGCGTGTACAAGTTCGAGGGCGAGCGACTGGTGCACACGGGCGAGATCTCCACCCACGGCCTCGGCCCGCATCAAGTGTCGTGGATGCCCGATGGCGAGACGCTGGTGGTGGCCAATGGCGGGATTCGTACCGAGGCGGAAAGCCGCGTCGACATGAACCTCAACGCCATGGAGCCGAGCCTGGTGCTGATGCAGCGCGACGGCACGTTGCTGAGCAAGGAAACCCTCGCCCAGCAGATGAACAGCGTGCGCCACCTGGGCATCGCCAGCGATGGCACCATCGTCGCCGGCCAGCAATTCATGGGGCCGTCCCACGAGCGCTCGGAGCTGCTGGCGATCAAACGGCCGGGGCAACCGTTCGTGGCGTTCCCGGTGGCCGAGCAACAGTTGCAGGCGATGGGGCACTACACCGCCAGCGTCGCGGTGCACAGCGATCTGCGTCTGGTCGCGTTGACCGCGCCGCGTGGCAACCGCTTCTTTATCTGGGATCTGGACAGCGGCGAACTGCGCCTCGACGCGCCGTTGCCTGATTGCGCAGGCGTCGGTGCGGTGAAGGATGGCTTTGTCGTGACCTCGGGTCAGGGCCGTTGCCGCTACTACGATTGCCGCCAGGAACAACTGCTGGCCAAGCCGCTGGAATTGCCGGCGGGGCTCTGGGATAACCATCTCCATCTGATGGCCTAGAGCCGTTGAAAAGATCGCAGCCTTCGGCAGCTCCTACTTTGGAATGCAATCCCCTGTAGGAGCTGCCGAAGGCTGCGATCTTTTGCTTCACCCTGTAATAACTGCCAGTTGGAATCCCCCCTGTACTCGGAGTAATGTGCCCGCCTGTCTCATGATTTATCCAAGGAACTGGACATATGCTGCGTCGCCGCATGCTGATCATGTTGGGTGTTGTTTTGCTGCTCGTCCTGGTGCTGGGCGGATACAAGGCCTTTTCGATCTACACGATGATCCAGGGCTTTTCCAAACCGAAACCACCCATCAGCGTCGCCGTGGCCACGGCCGGCGAACAGCCGTGGCAGATGCGTTTGCCCACTGTCGGTTCGCTCAAGGCGCTGCAAGGCGTTGACCTGAGCCTGGAAGTCGCCGGCACCGTCACTGAACTCAAATTCGAATCCGGGCAGAAGGTCAAGGCCGGCCAACCGTTGTTGCAACTCGACAGCGCCGTGGAAACCGCCCTGCTGGAAACCGCCCGCGCCGATCTCGGCCTGGCGCAACTGGATTTCGGCCGTGGCGCGCAACTGGTCGACAGCCGCGCGATCTCCAAAGGCGAATACGACCGCCTCTCCGCCGTGCTGCAAAAGAACAAGGCCACGGTCAATCAGCTCAACGCGTCACTGGCGAAAAAGCGCATCCTCGCGCCATTCAGCGGCACCATCGGCATCCGTCAGGTCGACGTCGGCGACTACCTCGCCAGCGGCACCAAAATCGCCACGCTGCAAGACTTGAGCAGCCTCTACGCCGACTTCTACGTACCGGAACAAGCGGTGCCGAAACTCGCCATAGGCCAGCCCGTGCAGTTCACCGTTGCCGCTTACCCGGGGCAGAACTTTACCGGCAAGATCAGCGCGATCAACCCGATCGTCGAAAGCACCACGCGCAACATCCTCGTCCGCGCCACCCTGGCCAACCCCGACGGCAAGCTGTTGCCGGGGATGTTCGCCAGCCTTGAGGTGCTGCTGCCCGATCCGCAGAAACACATCGTGGTGCCGGAGAGCGCGATCACCTACACCCTGTACGGCAACTCGGTGTACGTGGTCGGGCAGAAAAAAGCCGAGGACGGCAGCGTCGCCAAGGATGACAACGGCCAACCGCTGCTGATCGCCGAACGTCGTTTCGTCGAGACCGGTGAACGCCGTGATGGCCTGGTGATGATCAACAAGGGCGTGCAGAGCGGCGAACAGGTGGTGACGGCTGGCCAGATCAAACTGGACAACGGCGCCCACATCGCCATCAGCGACGACAAGACCCTCGGCGAGCAGAACAGTCCGCCTCGCGCCGACTGATCAAGGAATCCCCATGGCTTTTACCGATCCGTTCATCCGCCGCCCGGTGCTCGCCACCGTGGTCAGCCTGCTGATTGTGCTGCTGGGCTTCCAGGCCTGGAGCAAGCTGCCGCTGCGCCAGTACCCGCAAATGGAAAACGCCCTGATCACGGTGACCACGGCTTACCCCGGGGCCAACGCCGAGACCATTCAGGGCTACATCACCCAACCGATGCAACAGAGCCTGGCCAGCGCCGAGGGCATCGACTACATGACCTCGGTCAGCCGGCAGAACTTCTCGGTGATCTCGATTTACGCGCGCATTGGCGCCAACACCGACCGCTTGTTCACCGAGTTGCTGGCCAAGGCCAACGAGGTCAAGAACAAGCTGCCGCAGGACGCTGAAGACCCGGTGCTGAGCAAGGAATCTGCCGACGCTTCGGCGCTGATGTACATCAGCTTCTTCAGCAAGGACCTGAGCAACCCGCAGATCACCGACTACCTGTCGCGGGTCATCCAGCCGAAACTGGCGACGCTGCCGGGCATGGCCGAAGCGGAGATTCTTGGCAATCAGGTATTCGCCATGCGCCTGTGGCTCGACCCGGTGAAGCTCGCCGGCTTCGCCCTCAGCGCCGCCGACGTCACCGCCGCGGTGCGTCAGTACAACTTCCTCTCCGCCGCCGGTGAGGTGAAAGGCGAGTACACCGTCACCAGCATTAATGCCAACACCGAACTGAAATCCGCCGAAGCCTTCGCGGCGATTCCGCTCAAGGTCGACGGCGACAGCCGCGTGCTGCTGCGCGATGTCGCGCGGGTGGAAATGGGCGCGGAAAACTACGACTCGATCAGTTCGTTCGGCGGCACGCCGTCGGTGTACATCGGCATCAAGGCCACGCCGGGGGCCAACCCGCTGGACGTGATCAGGGAAGTGCGCAAGCTGATGCCCGAGCTGGAAGCGCAGCTGCCACCGAACCTGAAAAGCGAAATCGCCTACGACGCCACACTGTTCATTCAAGCCTCGATCGATGAGGTGGTGAAAACCCTGTTCGAAGCGGTACTGATCGTCATCGTCGTGGTGTTCCTGTTCCTCGGCGCACTGCGCTCGGTGGTGATCCCGGTGGTGACCATCCCGCTGTCGATGATCGGCGTGATGTTCTTCATGCAGATGATGGGTTACTCGATGAACCTGCTGACGCTGCTGGCAATGGTGCTGGCCATCGGTCTGGTGGTGGACGATGCGATCGTCGTGGTGGAAAACATCCACCGGCACATCGAAGAAGGCAAGACGCCCTTCGATGCTGCCCTGGAAGGTGCGCGCGAGATCGCCATGCCGGTGGTGTCGATGACCATCACCCTGGCGGCGGTGTACGCGCCGATCGGTTTTCTCACCGGGCTGACCGGAGCACTGTTCAAGGAGTTCGCCCTGACCCTGGCCGGCGCAGTGGTGATTTCCGGCGTCGTCGCCCTGACCCTGTCGCCGATGATGTGCGCGTTTCTGCTGCGTCACGAAGAGAATCCCAGCGGACTGGCCCATCGTCTCGACCGGGTTTTCGAAGGCCTCAAGCGTCGTTATCAGAGCATGCTGCACGGCACGCTCAATACCCGGCCGGTGGTGCTGGTATTCGCGGTGATCGTGCTGTGCCTGATTCCGGTGTTCCTCAAGTTCACCAAGTCGGAACTGGCCCCGGACGAGGACCAGGGCATCATTTTCATGATGGCCAGCGCGCCGCAGCCGACCAACCTCGACTACCTGAGCACCTACACCGACCAATTCATCACCATCTTCAAAGAGTTCCCGGAGTACTACTCTTCGTTCCAGATCAACGGCTACAACGGCGTGCAGGCCGGCATCGGCGGTTTCCTGCTCAAGCCATGGAACGAGCGCAGCCGCACGCAGATGGAAATCCTCCCCGAGGTGCAGAGCAAACTGGAGAGCATTCCCGGCTTGCAGATCTTCGGCTTCAACCTGCCCTCCCTGCCCGGCACCGGTGAAGGGTTGCCGTTCGAATTCGTGGTCAACACCGCCAATGACTACGAGTTGCTGCTGCAAGTTGCCGAGCGCATCGAGAAGCGCGCCATGGAGTCGGGCAAGTTCGCCTTCGTCGACCTCGATCTGGCGTTCGACAAACCGGAAGTGGTGGTCGATATCGACCGCGACAAGGCTGCGCAGATGGGCGTATCGATGCTCGATCTGGGCGGCACGCTGGCGACCTTGCTTGGCGAGGCGGAGATCAACCGCTTCACCATCGACGGGCGCAGCTACAAGGTCATCGCCCAGGTCGAACGGGCCTACCGCGACAACCCGGACTGGCTGAACAACTACTACGTGAAAAACACTCAGGGCGAATTGTTGCCACTGTCGACCTTGATCAAGGTCAGCGACCGCGCACGACCGCGCCAGCTCAACCAGTTCCAGCAGCTCAACGCGGCGAAGATTTCCGGTTTCCCGCTGGTGAGCATGGGCGAAGCCATCGATACCGTGCTGCAGATCGCCCGTGAAGAAGCACCGGCAGGATTTGCCTTCGATTACGGCGGCGCCTCGCGCCAGTACGTGCAGGAAGGCAGTGCCTTGTGGGTCACGTTCGCCCTGGCGTTGGCGATCATCTTTCTGGTGCTGGCCGCGCAGTTCGAGAGCTTCCGTGATCCGCTGGTGATTCTGGTGACGGTGCCGCTGTCGATTTGCGGCGCACTGATTCCGCTGTTCCTTGGCTGGTCGAGCATGAACATCTACACCCAGGTCGGGCTAGTGACGTTGATCGGCCTGATCAGCAAGCACGGCATCCTGATCGTCGAGTTCGCCAACCAGTTGCGCAAGGACAAGGGCCTGACTGCCCGCGAAGCCGTGGAGGAAGCGGCGGCGATTCGCTTGCGTCCGGTACTGATGACCACGGCGGCGATGGTGTTCGGCATGGTGCCGCTGATTCTGGCGACAGGGGCGGGAGCGGTCAGCCGGTTTGATATCGGCATGGTGATTGCCACGGGGATGTCGATTGGCACGTTGTTTACGTTGTTCGTGCTGCCGTGTGTCTACACCTTCCTGGCGAAACCGGATCCCAAACCCACCACATAGCTCCTTGTAGGAGTGAGCCTGCTCGCGATAGCGGTATGTCAGTTTCCATAATGTTGACTGACACACCGTTATCGCGAGCAGGCTCACTCCTACAGGGGGAGCGGTGTGTAAAAAAAAGGCCTCGCATTTGCGAGGCCTTTTATTTGGGCTTCATTCGTTTCAACTGGCTGGCCTCATTCCCTGGGACAGTCCGAACATGAACAACAACAAATCATGATCGGGCTGGGTCGCCACGGAGGCCTTGGCCACCCGTGGAACCGAACAGAAAGCGTCGTTCCCGGACGCTCCTATGACCTGCATGCGCGGCTGCTCCCAGGCAGCCACCGCCAGTGAAGCAACTGCCAAGGCCCCAACCAGGAACAAACCTCGTGCAATTTCGAGTTTCATCGCTATAAACCTTTGATAGCGCTGCCAAACGCCGTCTCATAAAAGTAGACGAGTTTTTTCCAGTCGGCATCGCGGAACGACGAATGGCGACGCAGCTGCTTCATGTCATGCTGCGCGGCGCGATAGGCGGTCAGGCGCTGGCGGCACTTCTCCAGATCGATCAGCGCCACTTCAACCTGCGCCGCTTCGCCTTCACCGATCACCCGCACGAACACGTGCTTGATGTAGATGCAGCTGTGCTGCCAGCGACCCTTGTGCATGCGCGCCAGGTTCTCGGCGAGGTCCTTGAGGACACGCTCGTAAACCACGTCGCCACATTGATCGCGGCCACCAGCAGCGGCCAGCCAGTGTTCCAGTTCCTGAAAGCCGTCGAGCGATCTGGTGACAAGCAGGGCCCGCCACTTGTGCTGCGGATCCGGTTGAGCGCCGCAAAAAACGATCTGCGGAACCCGCACACCGAGCTTGCTCACGCCGGTCAGTGCATCGAGTTCACGCAATACGGTCGGGCGACCGAACGGGTGCAACCAGCTGCGATAGATGTGCCCGGTCTGGCGCTTGGCGTACAGCAACTGGCCGTCACGGCCGACGATACGCTGCACACCACTTTCACCGCCGCGGCGCACGTTGGGCTCTTCAACCCATTCGCCGCGCTGGGCCCAGTAATAATCGAAACCATCCTGTGGAGCGACACCCGCTCCAACCGCTGCTTGCACTGCCATCCTCTACCTCTTGCGTAATACGTAAACCCGCCACATCGCATAGAGCGGTATAAAGTCCAGTTGTTCCTGAATGCGGAAACCCGCCTGTTCAAATTCTTTCTCGATCGTCGTTGCCGGAATCAGAAAGCGATTCTGGTAATCGCGATTTGGCCGGTCCAGCTCAGCACGTTTGCGCTTCCAGGCTTTGAAGTTGCCGTCGACCCACAATGAAACAATCACGCTGTCACGGGTGACCCGCTCGAATTCACGCAGGATCACCTTGCGGTGCTCGGCTTCACCGATATGGTGAAGAAGGCGCATGCAGAAGATGCTGTCGACCGCGTTATCCGGCAGCGCAATATCGAACGCCGAGGTGTGCAGCGGTTGTACGCGCTTGACCACCTCGGCCGGCTGACCTTGCAGCGCCGTATTGATCATCGACTCGGAATTGTCCGCACCGATAATTACCCGATTGGGCTTTTCCGCGAGCATCGGCCAGAAGCGCCCTGCACCGCAGGGCAGGTCCAGCACCAGCCCGGGATCCCCCGCCAGCGCCAGGGCCTTGCGCCCCAATTGCTCGTCGCGCCAGTGCGACAGGCGGCGGCCAAGGCTCTCCTTGTGCTTGCGCAGGTAGCGTTGTGCGTGTTGGTCGTCGTACTTTTCGGAAAAATCGAGCTTGATCGGGCCGGCCATCGTCTGGACTCCTGAGTTCTGATGACGTCACCTTAGGCAGCGACGTGTCAGCGTCAGGTCATCCAATTGTGAAAATTCTGTCAGGTAAATCTGCAAAGTATTACAACGTTATACAGGATTTAGACAGGTGGGCGGGAGTAGGCTCGAGACACTATTTGCCTGCATTCACGCCAAGATCTACCTCGAATCGGCAGCCATTGGGCTCCATTGTGCTCAGGCTGACCGTCCAGCCCTGGTTTTCGCAGATGCGCTGCACCAGCGATAACCCCAGGCCCAGACCCTCGCCCCGCTTCTCGCTGCCGCGCACAAATGGCTCGAACATCGCCTCGCGTTTTTCCTCGGGAATGCCCACGCCCGAGTCCTCGACGGCGAAGCCGTTGGCGGTGAGGGTCAGGCGAATGAAACCCTGCTCGGTGTAATGCAGTGCATTGCGCAGCAAATTGCCCATCACCGCGTTGAGCAAGGTCGCGTTGTAACGGGTGTCTGGAGGGTTGCCTGCCTCGAACATCAGCGTCAGGCCCTTGCGCTCGATCGGCTCGCGCCACAGGCACAGCAGGCTTTCGGCCACTTGCGTGAGGTTCTGCTGCGGCGCGGCCCCGGCCTCTTCGTTCTGCGCGCGCGCCAGCGTCAGGAAGGTCTGCACCAGCTCGCGCATTTCCTCACTCGCGCGGGCGATACGCTCGACCTGGGCGCGACCGCGCTGATCGATGCCGGGGTTTTCCAACAGCAGTTCGCAGGAACTGGCGAGGACCATCAGCGGCGTGCGCAATTCATGGCTGACGTCGCTGGTGAACAGCCGCTCGCGGGTCAACGCCTGACGCAACCGGCCCAGCGTGGCATCGAACGCCACTGCCAGTTCACCGACTTCATCCGCGGCGTAATCCGGTGCCAGGGGTGGCGCCAGGCCGAGCAACTGATCGCGATGGCGCACCTGCCGGGCCAGCCGCACCACCGGCGCCATCACCTTGCGCGCGAGCACCCAGCCGAGAAACACCGCCAGCGCCAGACTGAGCACGAAGCCCACCAGCACCACGGCGAACAGCACGCGCTCGCGCTCTTCGAAATCGCTCTGATCCTGCAGGAGCACGTAGCGCCGGCCATCGACCACTTCGACCATGGCGTGATAGGACAGCTGCTCGCGAAACACTTCGTGGAAACCTGCATCGAGATGACGCAAATCCTTGGGCAGCTCGAAATCCCCGGGCCCGCCGCTGAAATAGAACAGCTGATCCGGCTCCGGGCGATGGCTCCAGTCCGAGACGTTGTCCATCAGCAGCAGGCGTTGCAGGTCGCCGCCCAGCCCTGCGGAAATCAGTTTCTCTTCCACCAGGTGCACCGTCGCCACGATGCCCATGGCGAAAGCGCCGGCCACCAGTGCGCTCATCAGCGCAAAGGCGATGATGATCCGCTGGGAAAGGCTCTGCTTAAACTCCATCTCGGCCCTCGGCCAAGCGATAACCGACACCGTGCACGGTGTGCAGCAGTGGCTTGGCGAATGGCTTGTCGATCACCTGGCGCAACTGGTGAACATGGCTGCGCAGGCTGTCGCTGTCCGGGCAGTCGTCGCCCCATAGCGCTTCTTCGAGAATCTCCCGACGCAGGACGTGCGGGCTCTTCTGCATCAGCACCGCGAGCAACTTGAGGCCGACCGGGTTGAGCTTGAGCAGCTTGCCTTCACGGGTCACTTCCAGGGTGTCGAGGTCGTAACTCAGATCACCGACCTGCAACGCGCGGCGACCGCCGCCCTGAGCACGGCGCATGACCGCTTCGACGCGCGCCGCCAGTTCGGACAGGGCGAACGGTTTGATCAGGTAATCGTCGGCACCGGACTTGAAGCCCTGCAGCCGATCGTCGAGTTGATCGCGCGCAGTGAGCATGATCACCGGAGTGTCGCGCCGGGCATCTTCACGCAGGCGTTTGCACAAGGTGTAGCCGTCGATGCCGGGCAGCATGATGTCGAGCACGATCAGGTCGTAATGCTCGGTTGCCGCCAGATGCAGACCGGACAGACCATCCTGGGCGCAATCGACGGTATAGCCTTTCATGCCCAGGTAATCGGCCAGATTGGCCAGGATGTCACGGTTGTCTTCGACCAGCAGAATTCGCATGGGCACCTCCTCCGAACGGGGTAATGGCCGTCTTGGCCCGCGCAGCTTACGGCCAAGTGTGGCTCAGGGCTAGGGGCCGTTGGATAAACCCGCGCATTGCGCTACCCGACGTTTTTTTCACTTTCGATTAACGAATCGCCAACGCCACCGCGCGCAGACTCCGCGCGATCTCGCTCTCTCCACTCCCTTCATCGACCAAGGAATCTGCCATGGTGTCGACCTCTGCCCTTCCCGCTTCAAGACCACTGAACGGGTGGTTGTGTCTGGGCATTCCCGCAGCGGCGGCGATCATTCTGCTGTTGCTGGAACTGACCGATCTGGACATGGTTCTGGCGCGAATGTTCTACGACCCGGTCGCCGGTGATTTCATCGGGCGGCACAGCTATTTTCTCGAAGACATCCTGCATGACCGGGCGAAACAGGTGGTGATCGGCTTCTCGGTATTTGCCATCCTCGGTTTCATCGGCGCGTTTTTCATCGAACGGCTGAAACCGTTCAAGCGTGAATTGGGCTGTCTGGTGCTATCGCTGGGACTGGCCACTTCGTTCGTCACTCCGGTCAAAGCCGTTACCGCGGTGCAGTGCCCATGGAGTCTGGAGCAATTCGGCGGCCACGAAACCTACAGCAAACTGATGGAGCATCGTCCCGCCACCGACAAGCCCGGACGTTGCTGGCCGGGTGGCCATGCGGCGACCGGGTTTACCTTGTTTGCGTTGTTCTTCGTGCTGCGCGACCGCCGTCCCCGGCTGGCACGGCTGGCGTTTGTATTTGCCTTCGCGCTGGGCTCGGTGTTCTCGATCAGCCGCATGATGCAGGGCGCGCACTTCTTTTCGCACAACGTATGGACGGCGATCTTCTGCTGGCTGATTTGTCTGGGGGCCTATTACTGGGTGCTTTATCGCCCGGCAGGCAAGACTTCGACGGTTTTGAATCCGCAGCCAATCAACGCCTGAAATACAAATCCAATGTAGGAGTGAGCCTGCTCGCGATAGCGGTGTGTCATTCAAATAGCCAGTGACTGACATACCGCTATCGCGAGCAGGCTCACTCCTACAGGGGGCGGTGCAACTCCGGAATTCGGGCAATAAAAAACCCCGCTGACTTTCGCCAGCGGGGTTTTGCGTTACAGGGCCAGGGCTGGCTTACATCATGCCGCCCATGCCACCCATGCCGCCCATGTCTGGCATGCCGCCGCCCGCTGCACCTTCTTTCTTCGGTGCGTCGGCAACAGCTGCTTCGGTGGTCAGGATCAGACCGCCGATCGAAGCTGCGGCTTGCAGAGCCGAACGGGTTACCTTGGTTGGGTCCAGGATGCCCATCTCGATCATGTCGCCGTATTCGCCGGAAGCAGCGTTGTAACCGAAGTTACCTTTGCCGTTCTTCACTTCGTTGACGACTACGCTTGGCTCGTCACCGGAGTTGGCAGCGATCTGACGCAGCGGCGCTTCAACAGCGCGACGCAGCACAGCGATACCGACGTTCTGGTCAGCGTTGTCGCCGGTCAGCTCGGTCAGTGCTTCCAGAGCACGGATCAGCGCCACGCCACCGCCAGGTACCACGCCTTCTTCAACGGCTGCGCGGGTTGCGTGCAGGGCGTCTTCAACGCGGGCTTTCTTCTCTTTCATTTCAACTTCGGAACCAGCGCCAACCTTGATCACTGCAACGCCGCCGGACAGCTTGGCCAGACGCTCTTGCAGTTTTTCACGGTCGTAGTCCGAGGACGTTTCGGCAACCTGGGCGCGGATCTGAGCGATACGGCCTTCGATGTCTGCCTGTACGCCAGCACCGTCAACGATGATGGTGTTTTCCTTGGACAGGGTCACGCGCTTGGCGTTACCCAGGTGCTCCAGGGTGGTGCTTTCCAGGCTCAGACCGATCTCTTCGGAGATCACGGTACCGCCGGTCAGAACAGCGATGTCCTGCAGCATGGCCTTGCGACGGTCGCCGAAGCCCGGTGCCTTGACGGCAGCGACTTTGACGATGCCACGCATGTTGTTCACAACCAGAGTCGCCAGGGCTTCGCCTTCAACGTCTTCGGCCACGATCAGCAGTGGACGGCCGGCTTTGGCAACGGCTTCCAGCACTGGCAGCATTTCGCGGATGTTCGAGATCTTCTTGTCGACCAGCAGGATCAGCGGGCCGTCGAGCTCGGCAACCATGGTGTCCGGCTTGTTGACGAAGTATGGCGACAGGTAGCCACGGTCGAACTGCATGCCTTCTACAACCGACAGTTCGTTTTCCAGGCCCGAGCCTTCTTCAACGGTGATCACGCCTTCTTTACCGACTTTTTCCATGGCTTCGGCAATGATGTCGCCGATGGAGTTGTCGGAGTTGGCCGAGATGGTGCCTACCTGAGCGATGGCCTTGAAGTCAGCGCATGGCTTGGACAGGGCTTTGAGCTCTTTGACAATGGCGATGGTCGCCTTGTCGATGCCGCGCTTGAGGTCCATCGGGTTCATGCCGGCAGCGACGGCTTTCAGGCCTTCGTTGACGATCGACTGAGCCAGAACGGTAGCGGTGGTAGTACCGTCACCAGCGTCATCGTTGGCACGGGAGGCAACGTCTTTGACCAGCTGCGCGCCCATGTTTTCGAAGCGGTCATCCAGTTCGATTTCTTTGGCGACGGAAACGCCGTCCTTGGTGATGGTCGGAGCGCCGAAGCTCTTCTCGATAACCACGTTACGGCCTTTCGGGCCCAGGGTCGCTTTTACCGCGTCAGCCAGAACGTTGACGCCTTTGAGCATCTTGGTGCGGGCGGCATCGCCGAACTTAACTTCTTTAGCAGCCATGATCGATATTCCTTAAATACTTTGTAGTAACGGGAAAATGAACGGGAGTATCAGCCTTCGATAACCGCGAGAATTTCGTTCTCGCTCATTACCAGCAGGTCTTCGCCATCGACTTTCACAGTGTTGCTGCCGGAGTAGGGACCGAACACAACCTTGTCGCCTTCCTTCACGGACAGTGCACGCACTTCACCGTTTTCCAGAGCTTTGCCCGGGCCTACAGCGAGAATCACACCGTGGTTGGCTTTTTCAGCAGCCGAACCTGGCAGGACGATACCGCCAGCGGTTTTCTTTTCTTCTTCGCTGCGACGGATAACGACGCGGTCATGCAGAGGACGAAGCTTCATTGTCGATCTCTCCTAATTGTGGTTTTCATCGGCCGGTGTAGTCCCGGCGGGTTTAACAAATCCGGCCTGCGCCGGTCGCGATTCGTCGAGCGAACCGCGGAAGTCTGTCCGGTTCAAATACCGGAAACCTTTCGGTGACCGATACATAGGGGCGTACAAGCCGATTACAAGGGCTGGCGGAAAAAATTTTTCATCCAGACACGGTAAATAACAGCCATAAACAAGCACGGCACCCGCAGGTGCCGTGTCGATGCTGATGTCACTTGTTGTCGCGGTGCTCGAACTCGCCTTCGATCACATTCGGCTCTCGTCCCAGCGGCTCGCGCGGTGCCGGGCCGCCACGGGGTTGCAGGTCGTCGGCGAAGGCGCGCTGGCGCATGGCCTGGTCTTCGGCGCGCTGGCGCATCTTGTTTGCCAGCAGACGGCGGGTGACCGGCAACAGCATCACCAGACCGACCACATCACTGATGAAGCCCGGGATGATCAACAGGCCGCCGGCCAGCGCCAGCATCAGGCCTTCGAGCATGGTCTGCGCGGGCAATTCGCCGCGGTTCAGGCTTTCCCGGGCACGCAATGCGGTGGCCAGACCGGCGACGCGCAGTACGAACACACCGAACATCGAGCCGAGAATGATCAGCAGCAGGGCCGGGAAAAACCCGATAGAGCCTGCCACTTTGACGAATACGAACAGCTCCAGCACTGGAAACAGCAGAAAGAGCAACAGAAAAGGGCGCATCAAAGTTTCCTCAACGCAAGAAATGCCTTGCAGTAAGCCTTAGATGACGTCGCCCTTGCGTGAATTCAACCTTAAGAATCCGGTTTTTTTGGCCAGACCTCGGCGTGAGCCAATGAAACCAAGGCCTCGCGCACTTGTGTCGGCGTGTTACATGGCGCCGCGAAGGATAACCAGTACAGCGCCTGACCGATGCGCAGGTGCATGCCTTCGCTGTCGATGCCGGCCAGTTGCGCCGGCTCGCTGTTCGGCAGCCCCGCCAGCGCGACGTAATGGGCGATGGCTTTGGCGTGGTCGCTGTTCATGTGCTCGACCATGCTGATTTCCGCCTTGCCGGCGAACGGGTTGGCCAGGGTCAGATGGTCGACCCAGTGGATCGCGCCAAACCCGCCGATATAGCGATGGCGCACCGGCTCGAGCACCCAGAAATCGAAATCATGAGCCTGGTGATAATTCTGCGAGTCGGGGAAATAGCGGTAATAACGTTCGGCGGCGGCCTCGATGGCTGCCGGGTCTTCGAGCTTCTGCGCTTGCGCCAGATAGGTCAGACGCCCGACCGCCTGCACATCGTCGGCCTCGCGCTCGCCCACCAGCATCGAGCACTTCGGATCCTTCTGCAGGTTGTGGGTGTGCTGGGCGATGCGGCTGATCAGAATCAGCGGCCGGCCCTGCTCGTCCAGACAATACGGCACAACCGAGCCGAAGGGAAAACCGGGCATCGATCTGGAATGGGTCGACAGCACTCCACGGTATTCCTTGAGAAGCAATTCTCGGGCATTCTTCGCCACTTCAGCGCTCAATTTGTGACTCCTTAAATAGGTTCCGTCTAGAAAACGGACAGGCGCGCAGCGAAAAGTAACCGGCGCGCATCGGGCAAATGTTCTTGTGCAACCAGCCCCGGACCGATGCCGATCGAGCGTTGCCGACAACAAAAACAACTCAGACCTGCCAGCGGGACATGCGAATGCAACTCAACGACAAAGTAATCATTATCACCGGCGGTTGCCAGGGTTTGGGCCGCTCCATGGCCGAGTATTTCGCCGGCAAGGGCGCGAAACTGGCCCTGGTCGATCTGAATCAGGAAAAACTCGACGACGCCGTGGCCGCCTGCAAAGCCAAGGGTGTCGACGCGCGCAGCTACCTGTGCAACGTCGCCAATGAAGAACAGGTCGAGCACATGGTCGCGCAAGTGGCCGAAGACTTCGGCGCCATCCACGGCTTGATCAACAACGCCGGGATCCTGCGCGATGGTCTGCTGCTGAAGGTCAAGGACGGCGAGATGAGCAAGATGAGCCTCGCCCAGTGGCAGGCGGTGATCGACGTCAACCTGACCGGCGTGTTCCTCTGCACCCGTGAAGTCGCGGCGAAGATGGTCGAGCTGAAGAACAGCGGCGCGATCATCAATATTTCGTCGATCTCCCGCGCGGGTAACGTCGGCCAGACCAACTACTCGGCAGCCAAGGCTGGCGTAGCGGCGGCGACCGTGACCTGGGCAAAAGAGCTGGCGCGTTACGGCATTCGCGTCGCGGGCATTGCGCCGGGCTTCATCGAAACCGAGATGACCCTGGGCATGAAACCGGAAGCGCTGGAGAAGATGACCTCGGGTATTCCGCTCAAGCGCATGGGCAAGCCGGAAGAGATCGCCCATTCGGCGGCGTATATCTTCGAGAACGACTATTACACCGGGCGGATTCTGGAGATGGATGGCGGGTTGCGTATCTAAGTCCCACCACAAAACCACTGTAGGAGTGAGCCTGCTCGCGATAGCGGATTAACATTCAACAGATGCGTTGAATGAACGACCGCAATCGCGAGCAGGCTCACTCCTACAGGGTTATCGGTGTTGCGAATTGATCAATCGTCGCTGATGGTGATATTCGGCATCGCCGGCGTAACGGCTTCCTGCAACACAATGCGCGCGCCGACGTGGCGGGCCAGTTCCTGATAGACCATGGCGATCTGGCTGTCCGGCTCGGCGATCACGGTTGGCTTGCCGCCGTCGGCCTGTTCGCGGATCAGCATCGACAGCGGCAGCGAGGCCAGCAGTTCGACGCCGTACTGGGTGGCCAGTTTCTCACCGCCACCTTCACCGAACAGATGCTCGGCATGCCCGCAGTTCGAGCAGATGTGCACGGCCATGTTTTCCACCACGCCCAGCACCGGAATGTTGACCTTGCGGAACATTTCCACGCCTTTGCGTGCATCGAGCAGCGCCAGATCCTGCGGCGTGGTGACGATCACCGCGCCCGCCACCGGGACTTTCTGCGCCAGGGTCAGCTGGATGTCGCCGGTGCCTGGTGGCATGTCGATGACCAGGTAATCCAGATCGCCCCACGCAGTCTGCGTGACCAATTGCAGCAGCGCCCCGGAAACCATCGGCCCGCGCCAGACCATCGGCGTGTTGTCGTCGGTCAGGAATGCCATCGACATGACTTCCACACCGTGGGCCTTGAGCGGCACGAACCACTTCTGATCCTTGATTTCCGGGCGGGTGCGCTCGGGGATGCCGAACATGATGCCCTGGCTCGGGCCGTAGATATCGGCGTCGAGGATGCCGACCTTGGCGCCTTCGCGGGCCAGTGCCAGTGCGAGGTTGGCGGCAGTGGTGGATTTGCCCACGCCGCCCTTGCCGGAAGCGACAGCGACGACGTTCTTGACGTTGGCCAGCCCCGGAATCTGCGCCTGGGCCTTGTGCGCGGCGATCACGCTGGTGACCTCGACTTTCGCTGCCGTGACGCCGTCGAGATTTTCGATTGCCAGTTGCAGCATCTGCGCCCAACCGCTCTTGAACAGCCCCGCGGCATAGCCGATTTCCATCTGCACATTGACGCGGTCACCGATGATCTCGATGTTTTTCACGCAACCGGCGCTGAGCGGGTCCTGGTTCAGGTAAGGGTCGGTGTATTGGCTGAGGACGGCTTCCACCGCTGCGCGAGTGACGGCGCTCATGGGCAACTCCGATAACAAGACTGGAAAGGATGGCGGCTATCCTACCCCTTCTGCCCTCCAGACGGCATGCCCGGCAACCATTTGCAGGGGTGAAATATCTTTGCCGGCGCTTTATAGTGGCCGACCTCCGTTTCATCAAGTAGCGAAGCCCCATGTCCGAGCCACGCAAGATCCTCGTCACCAGCGCCCTGCCCTACGCCAACGGTTCGATCCACCTTGGCCACATGCTGGAATACATCCAGACCGATATGTGGGTGCGCTTCCAGAAGCATCGCGGCAACCAATGCATCTATGTCTGCGCCGACGACGCCCACGGTTCGGCGATTATGCTGCGCGCGGAAAAGGAAGGCATCACCCCGGAACAACTGATCGCCAACGTGCAGGCTGAACACAGCGCCGACTTTGCCGATTTCCTGGTTGATTTCGACAACTTCCACTCCACTCACGCCGAAGAAAACCGTGAGCTGTCGAGCCAGATCTACCTCAAGCTGCGTGACGCCGGGCACATCGACCAGCGCTCGATCACCCAGTATTTCGACCCGGAAAAGAAAATGTTCCTGGCCGACCGCTTCATCAAGGGCACCTGCCCGAAGTGTGGCACCGAAGACCAGTACGGCGACAACTGCGAAAAATGCGGCGCGACCTACGCTCCGACCGACCTGAAGGATCCGAAGTCGGCGATCTCCGGCGCCACCCCGGTGCTCAAGGATTCCCAGCACTTCTTCTTCAAGCTGCCGGATTTCCAGGACATGCTCCAGGCCTGGACTCGCAGCGGCACCCTGCAGGACGCCGTGGCCAACAAAATCGCCGAATGGCTGGACGCCGGCCTGCAACAGTGGGACATCTCCCGCGATGCGCCGTACTTCGGTTTCGAGATTCCGGGCGAGCCGGGCAAGTATTTCTACGTCTGGCTGGATGCGCCGATCGGCTACATGGCGAGTTTCAAGAACCTCTGCGACCGTACGCCTGCGCTTGACTTCGACGCGTTCTGGGGCAAGGACTCGACCGCCGAGCTGTATCACTTCATCGGCAAGGACATCGTCAATTTCCACGCGCTGTTCTGGCCAGCGATGCTCGAAGGCGCCGGCTTCCGCAAGCCGACCGGCATCAACGTGCACGGCTACCTGACCGTCAACGGCCAGAAAATGTCGAAGTCGCGCGGCACCTTCATCAAGGCCCGCACCTATCTCGATCACCTGTCGCCGGAATACCTGCGCTATTACTACGCAGCCAAACTCGGCCGTGGCGTCGATGACCTCGACCTGAACCTCGAAGACTTCGTGCAAAAGGTCAACTCCGACCTGGTCGGCAAAGTGGTCAACATCGCCAGCCGTTGCGCCGGTTTCATTCACAAGGGCAACGCTGGCCTGCTGGTCGACAACAATGCCGCCCCGGAACTGACCGAGGCCTTCCTCGCCGCTGCGCCGAGCATTGCCGACGCCTATGAAGCCCGCGACTTCGCCCGTGCCATGCGTGAAACCATGGCCCTGGCCGACCGCGCCAACGCGTGGATCGCCGACAAGGCACCGTGGTCGCTGAACAAGCAGGAAGGCAAGCAGGATGAAGTCCAGGCAATCTGCGCCACCGGCATCAACCTGTTCCGCCAGTTGGTGATCTTCCTCAAACCGGTGCTGCCGCTGCTGGCCGCCGATGCCGAGGCGTTCCTCAACGTCGCGCCGCTGACCTGGAACGACCACACCACGCTGCTGGCCAACCATCAGCTGAACGAATTCAAACCGTTGATGACCCGCATCGACCCGGTAAAAGTGCAAGCCATGACCGACGCCTCGAAAGAAGACCTGACCGCCAGCCAGACCGACACCGGCGAAGCCAAGCCGGCGGGCAACGGCGAGCTGGCCAAGGATCCGCTGTCGCCGGAAATCGATTTCGACGCGTTCGCCGCCATCGACCTGCGCGTCGCGCTGATCGTCAAGGCCGAACACGTGGAGGGCGCCGACAAACTGCTGCGCCTGACCCTCGATATCGGTGACGAGCAACGCAATGTGTTCTCCGGGATCAAGAGCGCTTACCCGGATCCGTCGAAACTCGACGGTCGCCTGACCATGATGATCGCCAACCTCAAGCCACGGAAAATGAAATTCGGTATTTCCGAGGGCATGGTGATGGCTGCAGGTCCCGGCGGTGAAGAGATCTACCTGCTGAGTCCGGACAGCGGCGCCAAGCCGGGTCAGCGCATCAAGTAAGACGTTGCCGTAAAACGATCCCACCGACGTGCCCCGCATGCCGGTGGGATTTTTCATATCCGGCCGGATAGTGCCTAACCTTATGGATACCCGCCCGTTTCGCTGGCAGAACCATGACCGAACTCGTGTTAACGCTGATCAGTGCTGCGCTGCTCAACAACTTCGTGTTGCACTGGCCGCTGGGCGTCGCTCCGCTGCTGGCGGGTAGCCGACGGCAAGTGCATGCGCTGGGGTTGGCGACGTTGGGCCTGATGATGATCGTCGGCGTCATCGGTCAGGCGATCTGGCAGTGGATGCTGGTGCCACTGCAGCTTGAAGCGCTGCGTCTGTTCGTGTTCCTGCCGCTGAGTGTGTTATTGATCGCCCCGCTGCTGAAACTGCTGGCGCACGGGCTGCCGGATTGGCCCTTCGAGGGCTTGTGGCCACTGTTGCTCGGCAATGCCGGGGTACTCGGGCTGGCCTTGATCAATGCGCAAAACGATCATGGCCTGCTGCACGCGACAGCTTTGAGTTTGGGTGCAGGGCTGGGTTTCTGGCTGGTGCTGAGCGTGTTCTGCGACCTGCGTGAACGCACGGCCGCCAACTATATTCCCCTGCCCTTTCGCGGCCTGCCGATCGACCTGATCAGCGCCGGACTGATCGCAGTGATTTTTCTCGGATTCAGTGGATTGATCAAAACATGAGTCTGATTCAACGCATCGATGCCCTGCTGCCGCAGACCCAATGCGGCAAGTGCGGCCATCCCGGATGCAAACCCTATGCGCAAGGCATCGTTGATGGCGAGCCGATCAACAAGTGCCCGCCGGGCGGCGAGGAAACCATCGCTGCCCTCGCCGAGCTGTTGAAAATACCGGTGCTGGAACTGGACATCAGCCGGGGCCCGGCACCGCCGCAGGTGGCGTTCATCCGCGAGGCCGAATGCATCGGCTGCACCAAGTGCATTCAGGCCTGCCCGGTCGACGCCATCGTCGGCGCGGCAAAACTGATGCACACGGTGCTGATCGACGAATGCACCGGTTGTGACCTGTGCGTCGCGCCGTGCCCGGTCGATTGCATCGAAATGCATCCTCTGCCTGCGAACACGATCCCGGTGGTTGGCGGTCTCGCATTCGATCTCGAAGAACAGCGCGCCCGCGCTGAAAAGCGTGACCATGCGCGCCAGCGTTTCGAGCGCCGCAACCAGCGCCTGCTGCGTGAAGAACAGCAAAAACAGGCCGAACGTGAGGCGCGCGCCGAGCGTGCGGCACAGCCGCAAGTTTCCACCGCCGACCCGGTGCAGGCCGCCCTTGAACGGGTGCGTGCGCAAAAAGCGGCGAACGCTGATGCGGCACTGAAGAAGGCCAAGGTCGATGTGGCGATGAGTCGTGCGCAGCTGCACAAATCCCTGAAAGCCTTTGGTCATCCGCCGACGTTCGAGCAGCAGGCGCAATTGATCGTGCTGCAGCAACAATTCGAAGTCGCCGAGCAAGCACTGGCGAAGCTGGAAAGCAGTCAACCGGCTATTCCCGCCGTCCCTGCCCCGAGCAACGACGCAGAGTTGAAGCGGGCGAAGATTCAGTTGGCCATGCGCCGCGCCGAATTGAAAAAGGCCCAGGCCGCGGAGGCTGCGCCGGAGCAGATCGCCGCACTGGAACACGCCGTGACCGATGCCGAGCGCCGGGTGCAAGACCATGCCGCCCCTTGAGGCAGCGGACGCTCGCCTGCAACAGGCGATGAATAGCGTGCTGCTCGCAGCTCTGCCGGGGCTGCTTGCTTTGTTCTGGCTGTATGGCTGGGGCGTGTTGATCAACCTGCTGCTGGCGGTTGTCAGCGCTTTGCTCGTCGAGGCTGGCGTTGCCCGTCTGCGTCGGCAAGCGCTGCAACCTGCGTTGCTCGATGGCAGTGCTCTGGTCAGCGCGATGTTGCTGGCCGTTGCGCTGCCCGCTTATTGCCCTTGGTGGCTGACGGTCACCGCAACCGCCTCGGGTTTGTTGTTCGGCAAGCACCTGTATGGCGGCGTCGGCAAGAACCCGTTCAACCCGGCCATGCTTGGCTTTGCCTTGAGCATCGCGCTGTTCCCGCAAGCGATGACGCACTGGCCGGGTCATGGCCTTGATTTCCTTTCAGCGCTGCAACAGGTTTTCAATACAGCACCAGCGCCGGACGCCTGGGTGCAGGCCACGGCACTGGACAGCTTGCGCATCAATAAAAGCCTGACCATGGATGAGCTGTTCGCCGGCAATCCGGCCTTCGGCCGTTTTGGCGGGCGCGGTGTGGAGTGGGTGAATCTGGCGTTCCTGCTCGGCGGCCTGTTCCTGTTGCAGCGGAAGGTCTTTTCCTGGCACGCGCCGGTGGGCATGCTTGCCAGTCTGTTCGTCATCAGCCTGTTGTGCTGGAACGGCTCGGGGTCGGATTCCCATGGCTCGCCGCTGTTTCACCTGCTCAGCGGCGCCACGATGCTCGGTGCATTCTTTATCGTCACCGAACCGGTCTCCGGTGCAAAAAGCCCCCTCGCCCGCCTGTTGTTCGGCATCGGCGTCGGCCTGCTGACTTATCTGATTCGCACGTGGGGTGGTTACCCCGACGGCGTCGCGTTCGCGGTATTGCTGATGAATCTTCTGGTACCGGCACTGGAGCGCTTCGCCGCCAGGCGTCAGCCGCCGGTGAGCGCATGAACCGCTCGGCCAGTGTTGTGACGGTTGTGCTGCTCGCACTCGGCGGCGTCAGCGCGACCTACCTGCTGCAACGCAGCAGCGCGCCGCAGATCAGCGCCGAGCAACGCTTGCTCGACAGCCGCAAACTGCTCGATGTGCTTCCTGCCGGGTATTACGACAATCAACCGCTGGAACGGCCGCTAGCCCTCGGCAAGGTGACGTTGCGCCATAGCATTTTGTCGGGCGGCTATCGGGCGATGCGATCCGGACAAACGGTAGCCGTGCTGTTGCGCAGTCGCAGTGAGGGTTACGCAGGCACGCTCGAACTGCTGATCGCCATCGATGCCAACGGCAGACTCCTTGGTGTGAAAACCCTGGAGCAGCGCGAAACGCCGGGATTGGGTGGCTACCTTGGTGAATGGCCGAATGCTTGGCTGCAGCGTTTCACCGGTAAATCTCGCAATGAACCGACAGACCCCGGTTGGGCGCTGAAAAAGGATCAAGGGCAATTCGATCAGATCGCCGGCGCGACCATCACCTCCCGTGCCACCCTCCATGCAATTCATGACGCACTGCGCTATTTCGATGAGCATCGGGAGCGGCTGTTGGGGGCTGGCCCATGAAACACACGGTGAGTTTATTGATGCTGGTGCCGCTCCTGGGTGCCACACCCACGTTGGACGCGGCGCTGGGGATGACCATAATGCTCGGCGCTGTGCTCGGCGTTTTTGCTGTCTGCATGTCGCCGTTGCGCAGGCGTGTGAAGGGCATGAGCGCGTTGCTGATCAGCCTGATCGTCGCCGCGACATTGACCAGTTGCGCGGATCTCGCCGCGCAACGCTGGTTTTTGCCATGGCAGCAGAAAACCGAGCTCTATATAGGGTTGATCGCCTTGTACTGCGTCGTGCTTGAGTACCACGGCTTCTTTGGCGAGCCCGTCGCTGCCCGCGTCAAACGCTGCGCCCTATTCGGCGCGCTAATGCTGTTGTTCGGCGGGCTGCGGGAGATTATCGGTCACGGCACCCTTGGCCGAGGACTGACGGCACATTGGCAAGGTCTGGTTTTATTTCCCGAAGGGCTGCATCTGATTACGCTGGTTCCCGGCGCTTTTGTTTTACTGGGCGTGCTTCTCGCCATTCGTCAGGCGTGGACACGCCGCAACTCTGTCACCAAGGAAACGCATCGCCCATGAATGCTGCAAAACGTCTTGAGATATTTCGCCGCCTGCACGAAGACAATCCCGAGCCGAAAACCGAACTGGCCTATTCTTCGCCCTTCGAGTTGCTGATTGCGGTAATTCTTTCGGCGCAGTCCACCGATGTGGGGGTCAACAAGGCCACTGCCAAACTCTTCCCCGTCGCCAACACACCCGCCGCGATTCACGCACTGGGCGTCGAGGGGCTGTCGGAATACATCAAGACGATCGGCCTCTACAACAGCAAGGCGAAAAACGTCATCGAAACCTGTCGCCTGCTGGTAGAACGCCATGGCGGCGAGGTCCCGCAGACCCGTGAGGAACTGGAAGCCTTGCCGGGCGTCGGGCGCAAGACTGCCAACGTGGTACTCAACACGGCTTTCCGTCAACTGACCATGGCGGTCGACACGCACATTTTCCGCGTCAGCAACCGCACCGGCATCGCGCCGGGGAAAAACGTGGTCGAAGTTGAAATGAAGTTGATGAAGTTTGTACCGAAAGAATTCCTGCTGGACTCGCACCATTGGCTGATTCTGCACGGCCGTTATGTGTGCCTGGCGCGCAAACCGCGCTGCGGCAGCTGCCGCATCGAAGATCTGTGCGAATACAAACACAAAACTTCCGACGATTGATCCGCCATCAGTTTTTTGCATCCATCGATTGAAAAAATCTTTTTTACCCGCCGCAGTAATGTCGATATAAGGAGCGCCAAAGGCAGTCTTAGCCGGGAGTTGACTTCATGAGTACCGACACAGAGCAACTGGATGTAGAAGAGCATATTTCCACCGATACCGATGAGGTCGAACCGGTGGTTGAAGTGGCCAAGACCAACCTCAGCAAGCGTCGCACAATCGACAACCTGCTTGAGGAGCGCCGACTGCAAAGGCAATTGGCCGACTACGATTTTGATTTCTGATATCTGAAGGCCTCCCTTGACGGAGGCTTTTCATTTTATGCGGCAACTGAGCTTGATCGGCCCATGACGGTCTCAGCTGTCGAATCGTTCAGACCAGGCCATTGCGCTGCGCCAGCTCGATCAGATCAACCAGAGAGCGGGCATTGAGTTTCAGTAACAGGCGAGTCTTGTAAGTGCTCACTGTCTTGTTGCTCAGAAACATGCCATCGGCGATTTCCTTGTTGGTCTTGCCGCGCGCCAACTGTTGCAACACCATCATTTCCCGACCGGACAGGCGATCGACCATGTCCGCTTCACTCGCATTGCCCAGACTGGTTCGCACGGTGTGCAGGGCCTGGTTGGGAAAGTAACTGTATCCCGAGAGCACTGCTTTGATTGCACTCAGCAATTCGGTCAGATCCTGTTGCTTGCACACATAACCTGCTGCGCCCGATTGCATGCAACGCATTGAAAAGTGTCCGGGCGCCTGGGAAGTCAGCACCAGAACTTTCACCGGCATCACGGTGGACGTCAGGCGTGCAATAACTTCCAGCCCGTCGAGTTTGGGTATTCCGATATCCAGAATGACAAGATCCGGCATTTGTTCGCGAGCAATTTGTAGTGCATCAACGCCATTATCCGTTTCTGCAATGACTTCGTAGCCATGCCGTTCCATCAGCATACGTACCGCAAGTCGAATGACGGGGTGGTCATCCACGATCAGCACTTTATTCATGGGCAAGTCCAGTTTTCGCTGTTCGAATTTTTAGAACACGCACGATATCCCAGTCACTTGCTCGATCGCATAACAACTTTTACACGCACTTGCATCGAGAGACATTCCCTACAGGCATTGAGGATAATTCCCACAAATCGAGCCTCGATGCGCTGTTTATTCGGCTAATTCCTTCACCCCGGTGTGAGGATTTTCAATTCCATGGCGACAGCGCCCTACGCCAACCGTTAACGGACTTGTCGACGCCCGCCCTCAGTAGCGGGGAGGCATGGAGCACTGGAACTCTGGCGGTACTAATGCGGCATTCATCATGGAAACATTACGCAGTAGCGCCTGAATCCTTTAGAGCACCCTGTGCTTGAGCGGGAATTTAAAACTTGAAACAACAGCCGCATACTTAAATTCTTGCTTTTGCTATAAATAGAAATACAACCTTCCAAACAACCCTATCGAACTCAAGACAATGCTCAAGATAAAAAAAAAGATAACCAACCCAATGACGGTCATCGCAATATTTGCGATTATTTCGGAAACATCGGCTGCCGTCTCACTGCCATTCCTTGACAATAAGGATCGGGAAATCTACGTCTGGTTTCTGATCAGTTTTCCCTTCTACTTGTTGTTTCTTTTTTTTATTACCCTCAACTTCAACCACCGCTCGCTCTACTCACCCTCGGATTTTGGCAAAGACAAAAGCTTTTTAAGGGCAACAGAGCAGCATGAGCGCGTCAACAAACGAAACGGACCGCCGCACGAGACAGGCGCACCGTGCGCTTTCGAAATAACCAGCAGCATCGTGGGTAAAACGGGTGATGGCAGGTTTCAACGGCCATGCCGAATACACAACTCACCAGATCCGCCAGCCGATATGGGCGACCCACCCAGTCCGGTTGTACAGACCATCAAGTTGTCACCCTTGATCAGCGAACTGAACATCATCGACACGCGGGATATTGATGCATCGAGGGAATTCGATGCGATTCTCGAGACTTTGCGCAGAACCGATAAAAAACACCCGCGCGTGCTGGTGTTTTTGTCCAACCATGTGTCGGACTCGCTGGCTCACACCGCATTGCAGCAGATCCGGCAAGCGAAGAAAGGCTCAGGTGCGACGCTGTGTATCGTTTACAACCTGTGCTCACAGACAGTCACGTTGTTGGGAAGAACAAGCTGACAGATGAGTCATGCGCCGCACGCGCACAGACGAGAGACCAGCCTGATGAATCAGACAAAAATTCCAAAAAAAAGGCGGCCCCGAACAGGCCGCCTTTTTTATTGCGCGTCGTTCTGAATCGATCAGAACAACTTGCGGCCCTTGTTGGCAGCAATGCGCATGCGCAAGGCGTTGAGCTTGATGAAGCCCGCCGCGTCCGCCTGGTTGTAGGCGCCGCCGTCTTCTTCGAAGGTCGCGATATTGGCGTCGAACAGCGAATCGTCGGACTTGCGCCCGGTGACGATCACGTTGCCTTTATACAGTTTGAGGCGCACCACACCGTTCACGTTGACCTGCGAAGCGTCGATCATCTGCTGCAGCATCAGACGCTCAGGGCTCCACCAGTAGCCGGTGTAGATCAGGCTGGCGTACTTCGGCATCAACTCGTCCTTGAGGTGAGCGACTTCGCGGTCCAGAGTGATCGATTCGATGGCGCGGTGAGCGCGCAGCATGATGGTGCCGCCCGGGGTCTCGTAGCAGCCACGGGACTTCATGCCCACGTAACGGTTTTCGACGATGTCCAGACGACCGATGCCGTGTTCCCCGCCGATCCTGTTCAGCGTCGCCAGTACGGTGGCCGGGGTCATTTCGACGCCGTCCAGCGCGACGATATCGCCGTTGCGGTAGGTCAGTTCCAGATATTGCGGGGTGTCGGGAGCCTTCTCCGGGGAGACTGTCCAACGCCACATGTCTTCTTCGTGCTCGGTCCAGGTATCCTCCAGCACGCCGCCCTCGTAAGAAATGTGCAGCAGGTTGGCGTCCATCGAGTACGGGGATTTTTTCTTGCCGTGGCGTTCGATCGGGATCGCGTGCTTCTCGGCGTAGTCCATCAGCTTCTCGCGGGACAACAGGTCCCACTCGCGCCATGGCGCAATCACTTTAACGCCTGGCTTGAGCGCGTAGGCGCCCAGTTCGAAACGCACCTGGTCGTTGCCCTTGCCGGTGGCGCCGTGGGAAATGGCGTCGGCGCCGGTTTCGTTGGCGATTTCGATCAGACGCTTGGCGATCAGCGGACGGGCGATGGATGTGCCCAGCAGGTACTCGCCTTCGTAAACGGTGTTGGCGCGGAACATCGGGAACACGAAATCACGCACGAACTCTTCGCGCAGGTCGTCGATGTAGATTTCTTTGACGCCCATGGCCTGAGCCTTGGCGCGGGCCGGCTCGACCTCTTCGCCTTGACCGAGATCGGCGGTGAATGTCACCACTTCACAGTTATAAGTATCCTGCAGCCACTTGAGGATCACCGAAGTGTCCAGGCCGCCGGAATACGCCAGAACGACCTTGTTTACGTCCGCCATGCCATCACTCCACGGGGTTCTACGGAAAGCCGGGGAGTCTACCGCTCAAACGCGATAATTTACAGAGGCGCGACAGCTTAAGACGACAAAGCGACAGAATCTGTCGAGAGCGCGACGATGACCGGTGAGTCAGGAAGTCGTTGCGGCGGTGGCTGGCGTACTCGCTTGCGGTGCTGGCGCAGGGGCTGTGGTCGGTGCCACACGCGACAATTTCACGTTGACCCGACGATTCTTCGCACGATTGGCCTTGCTGGTGTTCGGCACGATCGGATACTGCTCGCCGTGGAAACGCACGGTGATCTGCGATTCCTGGATGCCGTTGGCCTTGAAGAAATCAACCACCGCCAGCGCCCGGCGGCGCGACAGTTCGCGGTTGGTCAGGCGATTGCCGCTGTTGTCGGAATGGCCATCGAGTTCGATGTGGTTCACCGTCGGATCGGCCTTCATGTAATCGAGCATCACCTGCAGTTTGGCCTTGGCAGCCGGGTCCAGATCAACGCCTTCGCCGGGGAAGCCGATCTGCGACTGTTTGATCTGGTCGAAATTCTGCGGCAGCAACTTCGCCACACAGGTCTGGTAATCGTTGAACGCCTTGCTGAATTTCACCGGCAACAGGCGCACTTCGGAGACGCGGCCATCGCCAGAAGCACGGCGTACCACCGGGCTGCGGCCGTCCAGCAGGCCGCTGATCAACCCACCGGCCTGCGATTGCGAGCTGTTGAACAACACGTTGCCACTGCCCAGGCGCACCGAGCCCAGATTGATGTCGCCACGCCCCGGCTGCCACGGTGCAGCCGCCGCGAGCAAGGTTGCCGAACCGCCGCCAAGCATGGCGTTGTAGGCGTTCAGACGAAAGATCGCCTGCTCACCGGCCTTGCGCACGAACTCGCCCGAGCCGAAATCGGTGATCGGCTGGGTCAGGCGGCATTCGAACTGGTCGCCGGCGACCGTCCACTCAATGTTCTCCAGACGGGTCTGGTAGGTCAGCGCCATCGCGGGGAGGCTGGCAAACACACTGAGCAGGGCTAAATAACGCTGGCGCACGGGAGGCTCCATTGGCTTGTGAAACACAAACACCGATTCACACAATGTTTACGGCATACCTTCGGGATATCGGACGCTCGTGGCAAAACTTGATAGCGGGTGCCTGCAAGAGTCTTTTCCGGTAGCATTCGCCTCAGTTTGACCCGCCTGGAATCCCCTCATGTCCGACCGCCTGACCCTGCTGCGTCCCGACGACTGGCACATTCATCTTCGCGATGGTGCCGTGTTGACCAATACCGTTGCCGATGTGGCCCGCACCTTCGGCCGCGCGATCATCATGCCGAACCTGGTACCGCCGGTGCGCAACGCCGCCGAAGCCGACGGCTATCGTCAGCGCATTCTCGCTGCCCGCCCGGCCGGCAGTCAGTTCGAACCGTTGATGGTGCTGTACCTCACCGACCGCACCCAACCGGAAGAAATTCGTCAGGCCAAGGCCAGCGGTTTCGTGTACGCCGCCAAGCTGTATCCGGCCGGCGCCACCACCAACTCCGATTCCGGCGTAACCAGTATCGACAAGATCTTCCCGGCGCTGGAAGCCATGGCCGAAGTCGGCATGCCGCTGTTGATCCACGGTGAAGTCACCCGTGGCGACGTCGATGTGTTCGATCGCGAAAAGATCTTCATCGATGAGCACATGCGCCGCGTGGTCGAGCGCTTCCCGACGCTGAAAGTGGTGTTCGAACACATCACCACCGGCGACGCCGTGCAGTTCGTCAACGAGGCCTCGGCCAATGTTGGCGCGACCATCACCGCGCATCACCTGCTGTACAACCGCAACCACATGCTGGTAGGCGGGATTCGGCCGCACTTCTACTGCCTGCCGATCCTCAAGCGCAACACCCACCAGGAAGCCTTGCTCGACGCCGCCACCAGCGGCAGCGCCAAGTTCTTCCTCGGCACCGACTCGGCACCCCACGCCCAGCACGCCAAGGAAGCCGCTTGCGGCTGCGCCGGTTGCTACACCGCCTACGCCGCCATCGAGATGTACGCCGAAGCGTTCGAACAACGTAACGCGCTGGACAAGCTCGAAGCCTTCGCCAGCCTCAACGGCCCGCGCTTCTACGGCCTGCCGGCGAACACCGATCGCATCACCCTGGTCCGCGAAGAATGGACCGCCCCGACCAGCCTGCCATTTGGCGAGCTGACCGTTATCCCGCTGCGCGCCGGTGAAAAACTGCGCTGGCGCCTGCTGGAGGAACACGCGTGAGTGAAGACAATTTCGACGATGAGCTGGACGGTCAAGGTGGCGGCGGCGGTTCCCGTCACCCGATGGCAGCACGTTTTCGCGGCTACCTGCCGGTTGTCGTCGACGTAGAAACCGGTGGCTTCAACGCAGCCACCGACGCCCTGCTGGAGATTGCCGCGACCACCATCGCCATGGATGAAAAGGGTTTCGTGTACCCGGATCACACCTACTTCTTCCGCGTCGAGCCATTCGAAGGTGCGAACGTTGAAGCGGCAGCGCTGGAGTTCACCGGAATCAAGCTTGATCACCCGCTGCGCATGGCCGTCAGCGAAGAAACCGCGCTGACCGACATCTTCCGTGGCATCCGAAAGGCGCTGAAAGCCAACGGCTGCAAACGGGCGATTCTGGTCGGGCACAACAGCAGCTTCGATCTGGGCTTTCTCAACGCGGCAGTCGCGCGGCTGGACATGAAGCGCAACCCGTTCCACCCGTTCTCCAGCTTCGACACCGCGACCCTGGCGGGTCTGGCATACGGTCAAACCGTGCTGGCGAAAGCCTGTCAGGCGGCTGGCATCGATTTCGACGGTCGTGAAGCGCACTCGGCGCGCTACGACACCGAAAAGACCGCCGAGCTGTTCTGCGGCATCGTCAATCGCTGGAAGCAGATGGGCGGATGGGAAGACTTCGACGACTGATCCTCGTCGAGCAAATCCCGCGCATGAAAAAACCGGCCACATGGGCCGGTTTTTGGTTTAGTGCTTATAGAGCTTGAATTCTCGATCAATCCACACGACGTGAAAAACCCGATGGTTCTTGTAACCCACCATCGCTACGCGTTCGAAAGCCCGAAACACCAGCAATCGGACATCACCTGTTAAAAAAGCAGGTATCCCTACTTTAAGGCTGTTTCTCTCAATCGTTTCACATCCATACCGGTGCCTATGCTCCCTGCGCAGCTCTCTCCAGGGCATCTTTCCCAGGATCCTGAGGCGCTCAAGCATTTTCGACCGTTCGACAGCCTCACAATCCTGGATGCACCAGCCATTCTGCAAATACTCAAATGAGAAAACCGGAGGTCGCGCTTCGGATGAATCCATTTCGATGGTGGACGTCCGTGCCGTTAGTGTAACCGCCGCATCGCGTTCCCTGCGTTTGAACCTGGCCATTTCAGTTCACCAAATGCTCCCGGAAATACTCCTGCATGTCGCAGGCGGGAATTTCCCGGCTGAACTCCCCTTCCTTGAAGTTTCTGCGCCAGGGAGCTTCTTCATGCGTCAATTGGCGTAGTTTCCATGCCGAGAATTGGCCATAAACGTCGAACACTTCGTTCAGCAGACTTTGTTGTTTAGCACTGAAAACATCAGGGTTGAAATCATTTGGAGGAGGAATGGCACTCGATCCAAATTGGCTGAATCTTCGATATAGATCCGGAACCACCGGCCCGTGCATCCACGCCTCCAGCTTTTCAGGGAAGAGAGCCTCGCCATGGACGGCCAGACTGAACCCTTGAGCGTAATAAACCAATTTTTGAATTTTGAGATTGGAGATCTCCCCTTCATGCCCTTCCAGGCAGAGGAAATAATCCGCAACGTCCAAGCTACTCGGCATTTGAATCCCCTTCTGCATCATGCAATCCATTGCACAGTCCTTACTGAGGTGAGGCGCAATTCAGGCCAAGGCAATTGCCCTTGTGGCCCGTTATCGCTTGACTACAACCCTATCCAACCACTGTTCAGCCATCCAGCATTATTTCCCAGGCATTTGAGACAAATGATGCCAAAGACTCTTTTTCGGTATTCTGCGCATGAAAAAACCGGCCACATGGGCCGGTTTTTTTGTACCTCGACGTTGCGCCTTACAGGGCAGCAGCGTTCTCGGTCAGGTAAGCCGCAACGCCTTCTGGCGAAGCGTTCATGCCTTTGTCGCCTTTCTTCCAGTTGGCCGGGCAGACTTCGCCGTGCTCTTCGTGGAATTGCAGAGCGTCGACCAGACGGATCAGCTCTTCCATGTTACGGCCCAGCGGCAGGTCGTTGATGATCTGCGAACGGACAATGCCTTTGTCGTCGATCAGGAACGCGCCACGGAAAGCCACGCCGCCTTCGGACTCAACATCGTAGGCCTTGGCGATGTCGTGCTTCATGTCGGCAGCCATGGTGTATTTCACCTGGCCGATGCCGCCATTGTTCACTGGAGTGTTGCGCCAGGCGTTGTGGGTGAAGTGCGAGTCGATCGACACAGCGATCACTTCCACGTTGCGTGCCTTGAAGTCAGCCATGCGGTTGTCCAGAGCGATCAGCTCGGACGGGCAGACGAAGGTGAAGTCCAGTGGGTAGAAGAACACCAGGCCGTATTTGCCTTTGATGGCCGAGGACAGGGTGAAGCTGTCAACGATCTCGCCATTGCCGAGTACGGCCGGGACGGTGAAGTCTGGGGCTTGTTTGCCTACGAGTACGCTCATTGATATCTCCTGGTGTAAAAACTTGAAGTTCAGGGTCCGGGCCAGCCTGTCACCCTCAGGCGACAGCCCTGTGACACGAACCCTCTTCGCAAGGGACGACCATCATACACTGCGTGTTTGGCCTGTCCGTAACGGATTTTCCCTGTTCGGTTATCCACTACGTATTCATTGGGTAAAGCGAGCGCCTGGAAAATACCGTTCGTCAGGCGCAGGCAAATTGGCTGGGAAGCGTTCCGAAAGCACTTTGACAATCATTCTCGTTAACATTAAGATCCATCGCAATTGAGTCACAACCAGCGACGGTTCTTACTTATGTATGTTTGCCTCTGCACTGGCGTCACCGACGGACAGATCCGCGAAGCGATCTATGAAGGTTGCTGCAGCTATAAAGAAGTTCGCCAGGCCACCGGCGTCGCCAGCCAGTGCGGCAAATGCGCTTGCCTTGCCAAGGAAGTGGTGCGCGAAACCCTGACCAAGCTGCAAACCGCCCAGGCAGCGATCCCCTACCCGGTAGAATTTACCGCCGCGTAATGGCCCCCTTTTCAAAGAACCGGACTTCGCGTCCGGTTTTTTTATGCCTGAAAATCAATTGCTTAGCGTCCAGACGCGGAACACAAACATTCTTATTCCGATTAATTTTCATTTATTATTCAATAACTTAGGTTTGACACTTATAAATACCAAGCTCAAACTCCGCCTTATATACGGTTAATACAGGGCAGGACTCCGATCATGAAAGGCGACATTACAGTCATCCAGCATCTCAACAAGATCCTTGCCAATGAGCTGGTCGCGATCAATCAGTACTTCCTGCATGCGCGCATGTACGAAGATTGGGGTCTGAACAAGCTTGGCAAGCACGAATACAAAGAATCCATCGATGAGATGAAGCACGCGGACAAGCTGATCAAGCGCATCCTGTTCCTTGAAGGCCTGCCGAACGTGCAGGACCTGGGCAAGCTGCACATCGGCGAACACACTCGCGAAATGCTCGAATGCGACCTGCGCATCGAAAAGACCGGCCACGCTGACCTGAAAGCCGCCATCGCGCATTGCGAAACCGTTGGCGACTTCGGCAGCCGTGAACTGCTCGAAGACATCCTCGAGTCGGAAGAAGAACACATCGACTGGCTGGAAACCCAGCTCGGCCTGATCGACAAGATCGGTCTGGAAAACTATCTGCAATCGCAGATGGGCGAAGAATGATCTGACATTCGTCGAATCGAGACACTAAAAAAGCCCCGCCCTCTTTGGAGGTGCGGGGCTTTTTTATGCCTGGTGCGATGCAGGCAACACCACAAATCACTTGTAGGAGTGAGCCTGCTCGCGATGGCGGTGTGTCAGTCGATAGTTCAATACCTGACAGAACGCTATCGCGAGCAGGCTCACTCCTACATTGAAGCGAATCAGGCTTCGGACTTGTTCGCCGCTGCCGCTTCGACAGCCGCCTTGATGGTGCTTTGCAGCGAACCGTCTGCTGCCATCTCGGTCATGATGTCGCTGCCGCCGACCAGCTCACCGCCGACCCACAGTTGCGGGAAAGTCGGCCAGTTGGCGTATTTAGGCAGGTTGGCGCGGATTTCCGGGTTCTGCAGGATGTCCACGTAAGCGAACTTTTCACCACAGGCCATCACAGCCTGCGCAGCTTTTGCGGAGAAGCCGCACTGCGGGGCATTCGGCGAGCCTTTCATGTAAAGCAGAATGGTGTTGTTGGCAATCTGCTCTTTAATCGTTTCGATGATATCCATGGAGCACCTCGGCTGAACTTTCCGACTCAGAGGTCGGCACGGTGGCGCATTGTAACGGAATCCCGAGCGCCATGCTCGGTCTCCCCGACAGACCCGCTCAAGCCGCCGCCACCGTCACCGGTACGCCATTCAATGCCGCGTTGCCCGACAATTCGTCGAGCTGACACTCGTCGGTCAGGTCGTTGGCGCTCGACCCCGGCTGGCTGCTGGCGATCACCATCTGCACGCCGGGGCGCGCGTGGCCCCAACCGTGTGGCAGGCTGACCACGCCTTTCATCATGTCGAGACTGGCGAGCACTTCCACCTCGATCTGCCCGACCCGCGAGCTCACCCGAACCCGTTGCCCGTCGACCAGACCACGGCTGGCCAGATCATCCGGATGCATCAGCAACTGATGCCGCGGCTTGCCTTTCACCAGACGATGAAAATTGTGCATCCACGAATTGTTGCTGCGCACATGGCGGCGGCCGATCATCAACAACTCATCGGCAGCTGGCGCCCGCAAAGCGGCAAAGCGTGCGAGGTCGGCGAGGATCTCCAGCGGTGCGGCCTGAATATGCTGATTCGGCGTTTTCAGTCGCGTCGCCAGATTCGGCTTCAGCGCCCCCAGATCGATGCCGTGCGGATGATCGAACAGCGTCGCCAGCGACAGCTTGTGCTCGGACGCATCGCCATAGCGGCCCATGCGCAGGCCCATGTCGATCATCTTCGCCGGCGGCATGGTCGGTTTCAGCTCTTTGCCGGTTTTCTCGGCGAACGCCTTGGCCAGCCCGACGAAGATCTCCCAGTCATGCAGCGCGCCCTCGGGCTTGGCGAGAATCGCGCGATTGAAGCGGGTGACATTGCGCACCGCGAACAGGTTGAAGGTGGTGTCGTAGTGATCGTTTTCCAGCGCCGAGGTCGACGGCAGGATCAGGTCGGCATAGCGCGTGGTTTCGTTGATGTACAGGTCGATGCTGAGCATGAACTCCAGGCCATCCAGCGCCTGTTCCAGCTGCCGGCCGTTGGGTGTCGACAACACTGGATTGCCGGCCACGGTGATCAACGCGCGGATCTGGCCCTCGCCGTCGGTGAGCATCTCTTCGGCCAGCGCCGAGACCGGCAACTCACCACCGTATTCAGGCCGCCCGGAAACGCGGCTCTGCCATTTGTTGAAATGCCCCCCCGAGGTCGACGCCACCAGATCCACAGCGGGTTCGGTGCACAGCGCGCCGCCGACGCGGTCGAGATTGCCGGTGACCAGGTTGATCAGTTGCACCACCCAATGGCACAAGGTACCGAAGGCCTGGGTCGAGACGCCCATTCGGCCGTAGCAGACAGCACTCGGTGCGGCAGCGAAGTCGCGCGCCAGTTGGCGAATCTGTTCGGCCGGCACGGCGCACAATGGACTCATGGCTTCGGCAGTAAACGACGCCACAGCAGTGCGCACCTCGTCCAGGCCTTCGACTGGCAGATGGCTGTCGCGGGTCAGGCCTTCGCTGAACAGCGTATTGAGCATGCCGAACAACAGCGCCGCGTCGCCGCCCGGGCGGACGAATACATGCTGATCGGCCATCGCTGCGGTTTCGCTGCGCCGCGGATCGACCACCACCACTTTGCCGCCGCGTGCCTGGATAGCCTTCAGGCGTTTCTCGACATCCGGCACGGTCATGATGCTGCCGTTGGAGGCCAGCGGATTGCCGCCAAGGATCAGCATGAAATCGGTGTGGTCGATGTCCGGGATCGGCAACAGCAAACCGTGGCCGTACATCAGGTAGCTGCTGAGGTGATGAGGCAGTTGATCGACTGAAGTGGCCGAGTAGCGATTGCGCGTTTTCAGCAAACCGAGGAAGTAATTGCTGTGGGTCATCAGCCCGTAGTTGTGCACGCTCGGGTTGCCTTGATAAACCGCCACCGCGTTCTGCCCATGACGCTCCTGAATCGCCGCGAGCTTGTCGGCCACCAGCGCAAACGCTTCTTCCCACTCGATCGGCAGCCATTCACTGCCGACCCGACGCATCGGTTGGCGCAGGCGATCCGGGTCATTCTGGATATCCTGCAGGGCCACGGCTTTCGGGCAGATATGCCCGCGACTGAAGGTATCAAGGGCGTCCCCCTTGATCGAGGTGATTGCGACGTTGCCATCGGTTTCTGTGGTTTCGATGGTCAGGCCGCAAATGGCTTCGCACAGGTGGCACGCACGGTGGTGAAGAGTCTTGGTCATGGCCAGTCTCTGTCTTGTTCGGAGGCAGGCAATCACGCCCGCGGGAACAAAACTATGGCCCGTGCACAGAGGCGGCGCCAGCGACGTTCGTCTTGTGAATCGACGGTTATCAGGGCAGCCGATAAACCGCTGCGATCAGTTCGAAGGCAACTGCGGCGGTGCGGCCAGCTGGATTTCCTGGATGGTTTCGATCTGCTCGTGGGCGACATGCACGCCGGTGAGTTCGCCGATCAATCGCCAGTGTTCGTCGAGCCCGGCGCTGATGGTGGCCATGCGATCGATCATGTGTCGACCGGCGGATTTGACCACTTCGTCTTCACTGCGCAACAACTCGAAAGACATCGAGGTCACCGAGGCGGTGAGATGGGTCAGAGAGCGAGCCGTGTGGCCCAGCAGTTCCATTAACAGTTGTTCTTTCGATTCCATGCGGAGGCTTCCTGCGTCGCTCGAAACTTATTTATAACCCAGCACTTTGCTTTAGCAAATGTTTCAGTCTGAACATCCGACCAAGCGAATCCGTGGCACAGCGAGCGCAAAGCGACCAAAGCCGCGCCGTTGCCGTCGCGGCACATTGCCAAGCGCGGCGGCGCCAGTGTACAAAGAAGCTCGCTGCTGTACTGAACCCGGCTTCACAATGCGCGATCGAAACCCTCGCTCCGCGCTCCGCATCCCGTTGAAACCGTAGCCTATTGGCGTAACGCGACATTTAATGTCAATATCGCGCCTTCCCCTATTTCGTCGCCCCGTGCGGCTTACGCCGCAGGTCTCGCCCGTTGTTCCGTTAAACAAGGCTTTGAGCATCTGCGGTCTGTAGCAAAAAGGTAGTCAATGATGAGCGCAAGGCACTTTCTCTCCCTGATGGATTGCACGCCCGAAGAGCTGGTCAGCGTGATCCGTCGAGGCGTTGAGCTCAAGGACCTGCGTAACCGCGGCGTACTGTTCGAGCCTTTGAAAAACCGCGTGCTGGGGATGATCTTCGAAAAATCCTCGACCCGCACCCGGATCTCCTTCGAGGCCGGCATGATCCAGCTCGGCGGCCAGGCGATCTTCCTGTCCCCGCGCGACACCCAACTGGGCCGTGGCGAGCCAATCAGCGACTGCGCCATCGTCATGTCGAGCATGCTCGATGCGGTGATGATCCGCACCTTCGCCCACAGCACCCTGACCGAATTCGCCGCCAACTCGCGCGTGCCGGTGATCAACGGCCTGTCCGATGATCTGCACCCGTGCCAGTTGCTCGCCGACATGCAGACTTTTCTTGAGCACCGTGGCTCGATCCAGGGCAAGACCGTGGCCTGGATCGGTGACGGCAACAACATGTGCAACAGCTATATAGAAGCGGCGATCCAGTTCGACTTCCAGCTGCGCGTCGCCTGTCCGGAAGGTTACGAGCCGAACCCTGAGTTTGTCGCCAGGGCCGGTGATCGCGTGACCATCGTCCGCGACCCGCAGGATGCCGTACGCGGCGCGCATCTGGTCAGCACCGACGTCTGGACTTCGATGGGTCAGGAAGAGGAAACTGCCAAGCGCCTCAAGCTGTTCGCGCCGTTCCAGGTCAACCGTGCCCTGCTCGACCTCGCTGCCGAGGACGTGCTGTTCATGCACTGCCTGCCGGCGCACCGTGGCGAAGAAATCAGTCTCGACCTGCTCGATGATCCGCGCTCAGTCGCCTGGGATCAGGCAGAAAACCGTCTCCACGCACAGAAGGCCCTGCTCGAGTTCCTCGTTGAACCGGCATATCACCACGCATGAGCCATGAATTACTGCTGAACCTGCGCAACCTCGCTTGCGGCTATCAAGATCAACGCGTGGTGCAGAACCTCAATCTGCACCTCAACGCCGGCGACATCGGCTGCCTGCTCGGCTCGTCCGGCTGCGGCAAGACCACCACCCTGCGCGCCATTGCCGGTTTCGAACCGGTGCATGAAGGCGAGATCACCCTGGGTGGCGAAACCCTCTCCAGTGCCGGTTTCACCCTGGCGCCGGAGAAACGCCGGATCGGCATGGTGTTTCAGGACTACGCGCTGTTTCCGCACCTGAGCGTGGCCGACAACATCGCCTTCGGCATTCGCAAGCACCCGCACAAGACGCGCGTGGTCGAAGAGCTGCTGGAACTGGTCAACCTGAAAAACCTCGGCAAGCGCTTTCCTCACGAATTGTCCGGTGGTCAGCAACAGCGCGTCGCCCTCGCCCGTGCGTTGGCGCCGGAGCCGCAACTGCTGCTGCTCGACGAGCCCTTCTCCAACCTCGACGGCGAGCTGCGCCGCAAGCTCAGCCATGAGGTCCGCGACATTCTCAAGGCCCGGGGCACCAGTGCGATTCTGGTCACCCACGATCAGGAAGAAGCCTTTGCCGTCAGCGACCACGTTGGCGTATTCAAGGAAGGTCGGCTGGAACAATGGGACACGCCCTACAATCTTTATCACGAACCGGCGACGCCGTATGTCGCCAGCTTCATCGGTCAGGGTTACTTCATTCGCGGCCAGCTCGTCAGCCCGGAGTCGGTGCAGACCGAGCTGGGTGAACTGCGCGGTAATCGTGCTTATACCTGGCCGATAGGCGGCGCGGTGGATGTGTTGCTGCGCCCGGATGACATTGTCTATGCGCCGGACAGCGCATTGCAGGCGCAGATTGTCGGCAAGACGTTCCTCGGTGCGGCGACTTTGTACCGCCTGCAACTGCCGACCGGCGCGCAATTGGAATCGATCTTCCCCAGCCATGCCGATCATCTGGTCGGCGCGCAGGTCGGGATTCGCGTAGCGGCGGATCACCTGGTGCTGTTCCAGGCTTCGGGCAGCACGGCGGCGCAGATACCAGCGGTGGAAAACGGCGTACGTCGGTTCAGTACCAGCCTCTGATCGAACATATATTCCTGTAGGAGTGAGCCTGCTCGCGATAGCGGTTAATCAGTCGCCGAAGATGTTGACTGATAGACCGCTATCGCGAGCAGGCTCACTCCTACAAGGGATTGCGGTCAGCTCAGATGCAGGGTGCCGCTGGCCACCAACGTCGCTTTGCCACCAATTTTCACCCGCTCCCCTTCCAGCCGACAGAACAATTCACCGCCCCGCGCCGAGCGCTGGCACGCGGTCAGGTTCGATTTGCCCAGGCGCTTGGCCCAGTACGGAATCAGACTGCAGTGCGTCGAACCGGTCACCGGGTCCTCGTTGATGCCGATCGCCGGGGCGAAATAGCGCGAAACGAAGTCGTGCTGATTGCCGCGCGCAGTGACAATCGCACCCAGCCACGGCAGTTTCGCCAGCGCAGCCATATCGGGTTTGCAGTCGAGCACGGCCTGTTCCGACTCCAGCACCACGAACAGTTCGTTCGAGCCCAACACGTCGACAGCCTCAACACCGAGCGCCCGCTCGACATCCAGCGTCACGCCGATTTCCGAAGGTACGATGGTCGGGAAATCCAGCCATAACCGGCCGCCCTCACGGCTGACACTCAGCGCACCAGACTTGCAAGTGAAGTCGATGCGCGCTGCACTTTCCTTATGGATTTCATACAGCACAAACGCGCTGGCCAACGTCGCATGCCCACAGAGCGGCACCTCAGTAGTCGGCGTGAACCAGCGGATATGCCAGGCCTGCCCTTCGCGCACCAGAAATGCGGTTTCCGCAAGATTGTGTTCGGCGGCGATCTTCTGCATCAAGTCATCGGCCAGCCAGCTGTCGAGCCGGTAGACCATCGCCGGGTTGCCACTGAACGGCCGATCACTGAACGCGTCGACCTGATGAAACGCAAGCTGCATGGTTTTCCCCCTGAATTGGTCGACCGAGCATGCAACGGCGGCCCGGATCAGTGCCAGTGACAGAAACGCAATTTTTTCTTCATACAGCGAGCGCTCTTGTTACGCCCGGCCGATATCGGCGAACGTCGCCTGGGTGTGCTCGGCTAAAACCGCTGGCGCCAGTTCCACCTCCAGCCCCCGCCGCCCGGCACTCACATAGATAGTCGCAAAACCCTGAGCGGAATTATCGATGAAGGTGCGCAGGCGTTTCTTCTGCCCGAGCGGGCTGATACCGCCCAACAGGTAGCCGGTCGAACGTTGCGCGGCAGCCGGGTCGGCCATTTCGGCTTTCTTCACTCCGGCGGCATGCGCGAGCCCCTTGAGGTCGAGCGTTCCGACGACCGGCACTACGGCGACCAGCAATTCGCCTTTCTCACTGGCGGCCAGCAGGGTCTTGAACACCTGCGCCGGTTCGAGCCCGAGCTTCTCCGCTGCCTCCAGCCCATAAGACGCGGCCTTCGGATCATGTTCGTAACTGTGCACGCGATGTTCGGCACGAACTTTTTTCAACAAGTCCAACGCAGGGGTCATGGCAGCTCCGGGTTCGGCAATCTCAGAAAAAACCTGCGGCCGATTCTAGGTCATCGTGGGTTAAAAGGCTCTATTCCAAGCCGCGATTCCCGTGGTCTGCAGGTCCATGCACCCGGGGAGCCGCGCTAATCATTCATGCGGCGAATAGTTATATTGTGACTGACAGTTCACTTTCGACCTTTGACAGGTTTGTTTCTTGTCTATATTTTTTCGAATCTGAATAATGTAAGAATCATGCTCCGCGCAGTACCCAGCAGTAACCCGGGAAGCGAATGGGGATTCCGACCCGGTGAAGATCGCGCCTTGCTCCGTTGGCAAGGCGCCACACAAGAAAAAGAACCGAGGTTTTCAATGACAGCTGCTTTTCCGCAACCTTCGCTTTCCGGCCAATGCATGGCCGAGTTTCTCGGCACCGCCCTACTGATCTTCTTCGGCACCGGTTGTGTCGCCGCGCTCAAAGTCGCGGGCGCCAGCTTCGGCCTGTGGGAAATCAGCATCATCTGGGGTGTCGGCGTGAGCATGGCGATCTACCTCACCGCCGGGGTATCCGGCGCGCACCTCAATCCGGCCGTGAGCATCGCTCTGGCAATCTTCGCCGACTTCGAAAAACGCAAGCTGCCGTTCTACATCCTCGCGCAAATTGCCGGCGCCTTCTGCGGCGCGCTGCTGGTTTACACGCTGTACAGCAACCTGTTCTTCGATTACGAACAAACCCACCAGATGGTTCGTGGTTCGGCCGCCAGCCTTGAACTGGCATCGGTGTTCTCCACTTACCCGAACCCGGTGCTGTCGACGGCTCAGGCCTTTCTGGTCGAGATGATCATCACCGCAATCCTGATGGGCGTGATCATGGCCCTGACCGATGACAACAACGGTCTGCCAAGAGGCCCGATGGCACCGCTGCTGATCGGCTTGCTGATTGCCGTGATCGGCAGTGCGATGGGCCCGCTGACCGGTTTTGCGATGAACCCGGCGCGTGACTTCGGTCCGAAACTGATGACTTTCTTTACCGGTTGGGGTGAAATTTCCTTCACTGGCGGTCGAGATATTCCGTATTTCCTGATTCCGATTTTTGCACCGATTGTCGGTGCCTGCCTCGGCGCTGCCGGGTATCGCGGGCTGATCGCCCGTCACCTGACCGGCGCCACACCTGCTACAAAGGATGCAGAACCGGCCATTGACGGCAAACCAAGAACTTCTTGAAACAGTCGGCGCCGGCTCCTGCCCATCCGAGCCTGCGCCATGGCCCACTCTCGTTTTTTTCGTCCAAGGCAATCGACATGACCGACATTCAGAACAAGAACTACATCATTGCCCTTGATCAGGGTACGACCAGCTCCCGCGCAATCATTTTCGACCGCGATGCGAACGTGGTCTGCACCGCCCAGCGCGAATTCGTTCAGCACTACCCGCAGGCCGGTTGGGTCGAGCACGACCCGATGGAAATCTTCGCCACCCAGAGCGCAGTGATGGTTGAGGCACTGGCCCAGGCCGGCCTGCATCACGACCAAGTGGCCGCGATCGGTATAACCAACCAGCGTGAAACCACCGTGGTCTGGGACAAGACCACCGGCCGTCCGGTGTACAACGCGATCGTCTGGCAGTGCCGCCGCAGCACCGAGATCTGCCAGCAGCTCAAGCGCGATGGCCATGAAGACTACATCCGTGACACCACCGGTCTGGTCACCGACCCGTACTTCTCCGGCACCAAACTGAAGTGGATCCTCGACAACGTCGAAGGCAGCCGCGAGCGTGCACGCAATGGCGAGCTGCTGTTCGGCACCGTCGATAGCTGGCTGATCTGGAAATTCACCGGCGGCAAGGTACACGTCACCGACTACACCAACGCCTCGCGCACCATGCTCTTCAACATTCACTCGCTGGAGTGGGATTCGAAGATGCTGGAGATTCTCGACATCCCGCGCGAGATGCTCCCGGAAGTCAAAGCCTCTTCGGAAATCTACGGTCGCACCAAGAGCGGCATCGCCATCGGCGGTATTGCCGGCGACCAGCAGGCGGCACTGTTCGGGCAGATGTGCGTCGAGCCGGGCCAGGCGAAAAACACCTACGGCACCGGTTGCTTCCTGCTGATGAACACCGGCGACAAAGCGGTGAAATCCCAGCACGGCATGCTCACCACCATCGCTTGCGGCCCGCGCGGCGAAGTTGCCTATGCTCTGGAAGGTGCAGTGTTCAACGGCGGTTCGACCGTGCAATGGCTGCGCGATGAACTGAAAATCGTCAACGACGCCCACGACACTGAATACTTCGCCAACAAGGTCAAGGACAGCAACGGCGTCTATCTGGTGCCGGCCTTCACCGGCCTCGGCGCCCCGTACTGGGACCCGTATGCCCGGGGTGCGCTGTTCGGTCTGACTCGCGGCGTGCGCGTGGATCACATCATCCGCGCCGCCCTGGAATCGATTGCCTACCAGACCCGCGACGTACTCGACGCCATGCAACAGGACTCCGGCGAACGCCTCAAGGCCCTGCGCGTGGACGGCGGCGCGGTGGCGAACAACTTCCTCATGCAGTTCCAGGCCGACATCCTCGGCACCCAGGTCGAACGCCCGCAAATGCGCGAGACCACTGCACTGGGCGCCGCTTATCTGGCCGGTCTGGCCTGCGGTTTCTGGGGCAGCCTGGAAGAACTGCGCGGCAAAGCGGTGATCGAGCGCGAGTTCGAACCGAGCCTTGATGAAGTCGAGAAAGAGAAACTCTACAAAGGCTGGAAAAAAGCCGTCAGCCGTACCCGCGACTGGGCGCGTGAGGACGCTGAATAAGCCAACGTAGAGTTCCGGAAGGGTATCTAACTGGTAGGGAGCAGATTCCTGCGGCATCATGGGCAAATTTTGCTTGGCAGCCCAAAGGAAGCCCCATGAATCTGCCTCCCCGTCAGCAGCAAATCCTCGAGCTGGTCCGCGAACGCGGCTATGTGAGCATCGAGGAAATGGCCACGCTGTTCGTTGTCACCCCGCAAACCATCCGCCGCGATATCAATCAGCTCGCGGAAGCCAATCTGCTGCGTCGCTACCACGGTGGCGCCGCTTACGATTCCAGCGTTGAAAACACCGCTTACGCGATGCGCGCCGATCAGATGCGCGACGAAAAGCAACGCATCGGCGAAGCCATCGCCGCGCAGATCCCCGATCACGCCTCGCTGTTCATCAACATCGGCACCACCACCGAATCGATCGCCCGCGCCCTGCTCAATCACAGTCACTTGAAAATCATCACCAACAACCTGCACGTCGCCTCGATGCTCAGCGCCAAGGATGATTTCGATGTGCTGTTGACCGGCGGTAACGTGCGGCGTGACGGCGGTGTGGTCGGTCAGGCGAGCGTGGACTTCATCAACCAGTTCAAGGTCGATTTCGCCCTGGTCGGCATCAGCGGGATCGATGAGGACGGCAGCCTGCTCGACTTCGATTATCAGGAAGTGCGGGTGAGCCAGGCGATCATTGCCAACGCGCGGCAGGTGATTCTCGCGGCAGACTCGAGCAAGTTCGGGCGCAACGCGATGATCCGACTGGGGCCGATCAGCCTGATCGATTGCCTGGTCACCGATCAGCAGCCGGTACCTGCGCTGGCGCAGTTGCTGAGCCAGCACAAGATTCGTCTGGAAGTCGTTTAACGCTTCCAGGCATCAAAAGATCGCAGCCTTCGGCAGCTCCTACATCTGGAATGCATTCCTCCTGTAGGAGCTGCCGAAGGCTGCGATCTTTTGCTTTTAATGTTCGGATATTTTCCTTTCTCTGCCCTTCGATGAGTTTTTTCAATCGAACGTGACTGGCTGTGCGCGTCTTTATGGGCTACCATTTTCGCAAATGAACATTAATGTTCGATTTCCAAGACATAAAACCAAAAGAACCGAGGCCAGCCGATGTCCACCTCTACCTTGCGTACGCCCCCTCTCTCCGAGATCTATGACGTTGCCGTGATTGGCGGCGGGATCAATGGCGTGGGGATCGCAGCGGATGCCGCCGGTCGCGGTCTTTCGGTGTTCCTTTGCGAAAAAGATGATTTGGCCAGCCACACCTCGTCGGCCAGCAGCAAGCTGATCCACGGTGGCTTGCGCTATCTCGAACATTACGAATTCCGTCTGGTGCGCGAAGCACTGGCTGAGCGCGAAGTGCTGCTGGCCAAGGCGCCGCACATCGTCAAACCCATGCGTTTCGTCCTGCCGCACCGCCCGCACCTGCGTCCGACGTGGATGATTCGTGCCGGCCTGTTCCTGTATGACAACCTCGGCAAGCGCGAAAAACTGCCAGGTTCGAAAAGCCTGAAGTTCGGTGCCGACAGCGCGCTGAAAAGCGAAATCAGGAAAGGCTTCGAATACTCCGACTGCTGGGTCGACGATGCCCGCCTCGTGGTCCTGAACGCCATGGCTGCGCGCGAGAAAGGCGCCCATGTGCACACCCAGACCCGCTGCGTCAGCGCCCGCCGCACCAAGGGCCTGTGGCATCTGCATCTGGAGCGCGCCGACGGCAGTCTGTTTTCGATTACCGCCAAAGCGCTGGTCAATGCTGCCGGCCCATGGGTCGCCAAGTTCATTCGTGACGACCTGAAAATGGAATCGCCGTACGGCATCCGTTTGATTCAGGGCAGCCACGTCATCGTGCCGAAACTGTACGAAGGCGAGCACGCGCACATTCTGCAAAACGAAGATCAGCGCATCGTCTTCACCATTCCGTACCTGAACCACTTCACCCTGATCGGTACCACCGACCGTGAGTACACCGGCGACCCGGCGAAAGTGGCGATCACCGAAGGCGAAACCGATTACCTGCTGAAAGTGGTCAACGCCCACTTCAAGAAGCAAGTCAGCCGCGAAGACATCCTGCACAGCTACTCGGGTGTTCGGCCGCTGTGCAACGACGAATCCGACAACCCGTCCGCCGTCACCCGCGATTACACCCTGGCGCTTTCAGGCAACGCTGAAGAAGCGCCGCTGCTGTCGGTGTTCGGCGGCAAGCTGACTACCTATCGCAAACTCGCGGAGTCGGCGATGGCGCAGTTGATGCCGTTCTTCACCCAGATGCGCCCGAGCTGGACAGCCACTGCCACCCTGCCCGGCGGCGAAGACATGACCACGCCCGAAGCCCTGAGCGCGCGGATCCGCGACAAGTTCGATTTTGTCCCGACGGAAATCGCCCGGCGCTGGGCCGTCACCTACGGCAGCCGCACCTGGCGCATGCTCGAAGGTGTGGAAAGCCTGGCTGACATGGGCGAGCACATCGGCGGCGGGCTCTACACCCGCGAAGTCGATTACCTGTGCAGCGAAGAGTGGGCGACCACGGCGCATGACATTCTGTGGCGCCGTACCAAGCTTGGATTGTTCACCACACCGGACGAGCAGCAGAAGCTGGCGACGTATCTGGGCAAGGTTGAGCAGAACCGCAAGATCGAGGCGGCTTGATCTTCGCCCCATCGCTTGAACGAAAGCCCCTGAATTGTGAGATTCAGGGGCTTTTTGTTGTCCCCGCAAGATCCAGCCCCCCCTCACCCCAGCCCTCTCCCCCCAAGGGGGGCGAGGGGGAAAGGGAGCAGATTTGGGGAAATCCTCCAGTCCTGCGCGATGGGGAAAGGGAGCAGATGGGGGTAATCCTCAAGTCCTGCGCGAGGGGAGAAAGGGAGCAGATATTCATGCTTTTCATGACCTGAGTTCGGCTCGACATTTCAGGTCGGCGAAGCTCGCAAGAACAACTCGGTCAGTCCCCTCTCCCTCCGGGAGAGGGTTAGGGTGAGGGGCTTTTGATTTCAGCGCCCCAGATGTGCCACTAGAAAATCGATAAACACCCGCGATTTCTGCGGCAGATGCGGCGTATCAGGAAACACCAGGCTGATCGGCTGTGAGGGCAGCGAATATTCCGGCAATACGCGCACCAGATGCCCGCAGGCCATATCGTCTTCAACCATCCATGCCGGCAACACCGACACGCCCAGCGACGACAAGGTCATCGAACGAATCGCCGTCGAGGAGTTTGACTGGAATTGACGCGTGCCATTGACCTCGACCCCCTCCCCCACACCATCGCGTAAAACCCACTGCGTCGGTGCCAGCAAATTGCTGTTGGCGATCCACGGTACGGCATCGAGATACTGAGGCGTTTTTACCGGATGGCGGGCCAGAAACCCTTCAGTCGCCACCAGCACAATTTCATACTCCGCCAGTTTCCGGCTCTTGAACGCCGAGTCTGCCAGGTTGCCCAGGCGAACCACCAGATCCAGCCGTTCGGCGAGCAGATCGTTGAGCGAAGAGTTGAAGTCGTAGCACAGGCGGATGTCCGGATAGCGCTCGGCGAATAACGGAATCAGCGGCAGGATGAATCGCTCGCCGTATTCACTGGTGGAACTGATCCGCAACGTGCCCGAAACGCGGTTTGTGCCGTGCATCACCCTGTCGAAGGCAGTGTCGATATCGGCAACGATGGTTTTGAATTCATTGTAAAAGCTTTGCCCGGCCTCGGTCAGAGACACAGCACGACTGTTGCGCATCAACAGCGTTGTAGACAACGCCGCTTCCAGCGCCTTGATGTGCAGGCTGACCATGGCCCGGCTGAGGTTGAGATGGCTGGCAGCCTTGGTGAACGAACCCAGTTCGGCGATCGCCAGAAACGTCTGTACCCGGTTCAAGTGCGTATGCAGGGCGCCCTGCGTCACGGTTCAATCCCTTCAAACATTGTGTTCAGCCCCAGTGCATCGACGGCCGGAGTCTATCGCCCCTATGCTTGACGACAAAGGGGAAAACACCATGAGTTACCGCTATAAAGTCGCGTCGGTTTTCCTGCTCGGCTTCTTTATCGACTGCATCAACATCTTCATGTCGGCGGTGGCACTGCCCAGTCTGTCGGCAACACTGCACGTCAACAGCTCAGCGGTGGCATGGGTTGGCAATGCTTACATTCTCGGCCTGACGCTGATCGTTCCGGTGAGCACCTGGCTGGCCGCACGCTGGGGCAGCCGCGAAATCCTGACGGCCTCGATGTTGCTGTTTGCAGCAGCGGTATGGCTGTGCGGCCAGGCCGACAGCTTCGAGGAACTGGTGATCTGGCGCTTCATCCAGGGCATCGGCGGCGGCCTGCTGATTCCGGTCGGGCAGGCGCTGGCGTTCAATCTTTTCCAGGGTGAGCAACGGGCGAGAATATCCACGCTGGTGATGGCCGTCGCACTGCTCGCACCAGCGATTTCGCCCACCGTGGGCGGCGTCATTGTCGACATCAGTTCCTGGCGCTGGGTGTTCTACAGCAACATTCCGTTTTCGCTGCTTGCCGCCGGGTTGTCCTGGTTGTGGATCAGGGAAAGCCGCCCCGCCAGACTTCAACGCCCGGATATCAAAGGCCTGTTGCTGGTCAGCGCGGCGCTCGCCAGTCTGCTGATGGGGATGTCGCTGTACGGCGGCGACTATCCTCTAATGGCAGCGCTGGGTTTTGTCATGGCGGGGCTGATATTCGTCGCGCTGTATCTGCTGCACTACCGCCGCTGCAACAACCCGATCATCGACTTGAGCCTGCTCAGAAGCAAAAAACTCAGCACTTCGATTTTCATCTATTACGCGATTCCGGGCGTGTTCACCGGGGTCAACCTGATGAGCATTTTCTACCTGCAGAGCACCCTGCACTTCAGCGCCCGGCTGACGGGAATGTTCATGCTCCTCTACGCCATCGGCGCGTTCATTGCGATGACGATTGGCGGCCGGGTCTACAACCGGGTTGGCGCCAGGCGCCTGTTTACCCTCGGCATGCTGTTGCACAGTGCCGGCATTGCCACGCTGGTGCTGGTCAGTGCGCCAGGTGATCTGTGGATCATCGTGATCGCTTACAGCCTGATGGGCATCGGTGGCGGCATCGGTGCCAATACCGCGCAGACCACCTCCATGATGGACTTCGCCGACGGCGATATGCACAAGGCCAGTGTCATCTGGAACATCAATCGCCAGATGTCTTTCAGCCTCGGCGCCGCACTGTTTCTGATGATCTTCAATGTCCTGCTCCAGCGGCTCGACACCACGCCGGCCTATCACCTGACGTTCGCGATTGCAGCGCTGATCGGGCTTTTCCCGCTGCTGCAGATGCATCAACTTTCTCCTGCAAAGGAACGCCCATGACAAACGATCCCATCGAACAGGCCGAACACAGTATTCACCACGTCCACGAGCTGATCCTTCGGGTGTTCACCGATGCCGACGGCATGGGCGCCGCGAGCATCGAGCCGTTGATGCAGGCATTTGCCGAAGATTTCAGCATGCTCGGTATCTCGGCGATTCCGTTGGACCGCTGCGAAGTGGAGCAACTGTTCAGGGGTGCCGTGGGCGCCAGAAAGGGACTCGATATCGAGATCAGTGATTTGCACACGCTATGGCAGCAGGACGACAGGCTCGCCGTGAGCTACGTAGAAACCCATCGCCTGGACGGCGCTGAACACTCGCGGGCGTCGGTGGCGATCCTGAGCGCGCAGCCAGCCGGGGTGAAGTGGCTGTATTTGCATGAAACGCCGCTGAGCCGGGAAGCCTGAGACCGCGAGTTACAAGTATTCGGTTTTCCGAACGCGACTCCTCAGTCGGTTCGGTTAACCGGATCAGCGCCCCATCAAATTGCCGCCACAAAAGTTTAATAACGTTATAAAACAAGGCATTAACCGATGACGCCTGCTCTGGCACGAGTCATGCTCTACACTCTCTCGACGAATGCCTGTTGTGCCAACACTTCAGGAGCCGTCAGGCATTCGAAGCACAAAAAGGGCCGACAAACTGGCTCCATAAAAAAAACAAAGTCGAGGAAAATTTGATGCGCATCGTTCCCCATATCCTGGGCGCAGCCATTGCTGCCGCTCTGATCAGCACGCCAGTTTTCGCCGCCGAGCTCACCGGCACCCTGAAGAAGATCAAAGAGTCCGGTGTCATCACCCTTGGCCACCGTGACGCCTCCATCCCGTTCTCCTACATCGCTGATGCGTCCGGCAAGCCGGTCGGCTACTCGCACGATATCCAGCTGGCCATCGTCGAAGCGATCAAGAAAGACCTCGACCTGCCGAACCTGCAAGTCAAATACAACCTCGTCACCTCGCAGACCCGTATCCCGCTGGTGCAGAACGGCACCGTGGACGTCGAGTGCGGTTCGACCACCAACAACGTCGAGCGTCAGCAGCAGGTCGACTTCTCCGTCGGCATCTTCGAAATCGGTACCCGTCTTCTGTCCAAGAAAGACTCCAAGTACAAGGATTTCGACGATCTGAAAGGCAAGAACGTCGTGACCACCGCCGGCACCACCTCCGAGCGCATCCTCAAGGCGATGAACGCCGACAAGCAGATGGGCATGAACGTCATCTCCGCCAAAGACCACGGCGAGTCCTTCCAGATGCTGGAATCGGGCCGTGCCGTTGCGTTCATGATGGACGACGCCCTGCTCGCCGGCGAAGCGGCCAAGGCCAAGAAAGCCACCGATTGGGAAGTGACCGGCACGCCACAGTCGTACGAAATCTACGGCTGCATGGTGCGCAAGGGTGATGCGCCGTTCAAAAAGGCTGTGGATGACGCGATCGTCGCCACCTACAAATCGGGCGAGATCAACAAGATCTACGACAAGTGGTTCATGGCGCCAATCCCGCCAAAAGGTCTGAACCTGAACTTCCCGATGAGCGACGAGCTCAAGGCGCTGATCGCCACTCCGACCGACAAAGCGGCTGACGACAAAAAGTCCTGATTTTCTGACTAACCTTATCCCCTGAGGAGGCGCCTGCCTTTTCAGGGGATGGTCACTCCCTGCTGGCATTTTTCTGGAAACACTCGAACCGGTGGCTGTCGAGCCGATCGCGTGTGCCCGGTCTTTGAAAAAAGACTGGGGAGGGAACGGAGTTCCCCAGGCGGGCACTTGTACATCGATCGAATCGAGGGGAGACCCTAATGAATTACAACTGGGACTGGGGCGTGTTCTTCAAGTCCACCGGCGTGGGCAGCGAGACCTATCTCGACTGGTTCATCTCCGGTCTGGGCTGGACCATCGCCATCGCCGTCGTGGCGTGGATCATCGCCCTGCTGCTCGGCTCGCTGCTGGGCATCATGCGCACCGTGCCGAACCGCATCGTATCCGGCATTGCGACCTGCTACGTCGAGCTGTTCCGTAACGTGCCGCTGCTGGTGCAGCTGTTCATCTGGTACTTCCTGGTACCCGATCTGCTGCCGGCGGATCTGCAGGAGTGGTACAAGCAGGACCTCAACCCGACCACTTCGGCCTACCTGAGCGTGGTCGTCTGCCTCGGTCTGTTCACCGCCGCCCGTGTCTGCGAGCAAGTGCGCACCGGTATCCAGGCGTTGCCCCGTGGCCAGGAATCCGCCGCCCGCGCGATGGGTTTCAAACTGCCGCAGATCTACTGGAACGTGCTGCTGCCCCAGGCCTACCGGATCATCATTCCGCCGCTCACCTCGGAATTCCTCAACGTGTTCAAGAACTCCTCCGTGGCGTCCCTGATCGGTTTGATGGAATTGCTGGCGCAGACCAAACAGACCGCCGAGTTCTCGGCCAACCTGTTCGAAGCGTTCACTTTGGCGACGCTGATCTATTTCACCCTCAACATGAGCCTGATGCTGCTGATGCGCCTGGTCGAGAAGAAAGTCGCGGTGCCCGGCCTGATCTCCGTGGGGGGTAAATAATGGAATTCGATTTCAGTGGCATCGTCCCGGCCATTCCCGGTTTGTGGAACGGCATGGTGATGACCCTCAAGCTGATGGCCATGGGCGTGATCGGCGGGATGATTCTCGGCACGATCCTCGCGCTGTGCCGTCTGTCGCACAACAAGTTGCTGTCGAGCATCGCTGGCGCCTACGTCAACTATTTCCGCTCGATTCCGCTGCTGCTGGTGATCACCTGGTTCTACCTGGCGGTGCCGTTCGTGCTGCGCTGGATCACTGGCGAAGACACGCCGATCGGTGCGTTCACCTCCTGCGTCGTGGCATTCATGATGTTCGAAGCGGCGTACTTCTGCGAAATCGTCCGTGCCGGTGTGCAGTCGATTTCCAAGGGCCAGATGGGTGCTGCACAAGCACTCGGCATGAACTACGGACAGATGATGCGCCTGATCATCCTGCCGCAGGCGTTCCGCAAGATGACCCCGCTGTTGCTGCAGCAGAGCATCATCCTGTTCCAGGACACCTCGCTGGTCTACACCGTGGGCCTGGTGGATTTCCTCAACGCCTCGCGGGCCAGCGGCGACATCATCGGCCGCTCCAATGAGTTCCTGATTTTCGCCGGTCTCGTGTACTTCATCATCAGCTTCGCCGCCTCGCGGCTGGTCAAGCGTCTGCAGAAAAGGTTCGCCGTATGATCTCTATCAAAAACATCAACAAGTGGTATGGGGACTTCCAGGTGCTGACTGATTGCAGCACCGAGGTCAAGAAAGGCGAAGTGATCGTGGTCTGCGGCCCGTCGGGTTCCGGCAAATCGACGCTGATCAAGTGCGTCAACGCCCTGGAGCCGTTCCAGAAAGGTGACGTGGTGGTTGACGGCACGTCGATTGCCGACCCGAAGACCAACCTGCCGAAACTGCGTTCGCGGGTCGGCATGGTGTTCCAGCATTTCGAACTGTTCCCGCATCTGACCATCACCGAAAACCTGACCATCGCGCAGATCAAGGTGCTTGGCCGCAGCAAGGAAGAGGCGACCAAAAAAGGCCTGCAACTGCTTGAGCGCGTCGGCCTGTCGGCGCACGCCCACAAGCATCCGGGGCAACTGTCCGGTGGTCAGCAACAGCGTGTGGCGATTGCCCGTGCGCTGGCGATGGACCCGATCGTCATGCTGTTCGACGAACCGACCTCGGCGCTCGACCCGGAAATGGTCAACGAGGTGCTCGACGTGATGGTGCAACTGGCCCACGAAGGCATGACCATGATGTGCGTGACCCACGAAATGGGCTTCGCCCGTAAAGTCGCCGACCGGGTGATCTTCATGGATCAGGGCAAGATCATCGAAGACTGCCCGAAAGAGGAATTCTTCGGCGACATCAGTGCCCGTTCCGAACGCGCGCAGCACTTCCTCGAGAAAATCCTGCAGCACTAACAGCACCACCGATCTGCCCTTTGTGGCGAGGGAGCTTGCTCCCGCTGGGTCGCGCTGCGGCCGCAAAACCTGCAAATTGCGTTGTATCCGACACAACGCATTCGCAGCGTTTACGACCGCTTCGCAGCCGAGCGGGAGCAAGCTCCCTCGCCACAGGTTCCAGGCTCGACCAAACCAGTGCGTCGTCCGCGGCAGCGCTGGTTGACCCAAGGCATCTGTGATGAAATGCGACCCCACTCTTTATCGCGCTGCAGAGCCATCACTTGCCGTGAAGCCCCGTCTGATCCGTCATCTGTTCCTGCCGCCGCTGATCATCGCCCTGATGGTCGGACTGGGGTTCATCGGCTTCTGGACCAGTGAACACTTCGGCATCCGCAGCCTCGGCGAGAACGGCCAGCGCCAGCTGGAACTGCATGCCCGTGCGGTCGAAAGTGAAATCAGCAAATACACCTACCTGCCCAGCCTGCTGGAACTCGAAACCAGCGTCCCGCAGTTGCTGGCCGACCCGACCCCGGAGCACCGGCAGACGGTCAATGATTACCTCGAAGGCCTGAACCGCCGCAGCCGCAGCCGCGCCATCTACGTGATGGACACCACCGGCCGGGTCATGGCCACCAGCAACTGGCGCGATGTCGACAGTTACCTGGGCGAAGACCTGTCCTTTCGCGCCTATTTCAAGGACGCCGTGCGCGGCCAGCCCGGGCGTTTCTACGGCATTGGCAGCACCAATGGCGAGCCCGGCTATTACCTGGCTCACGGCCTCGAAGAGCACGGCAAGATCATCGGCGTGGCGGTGGTCAAAGTGCGTCTGGAAGCCATGGAAGAACGCTGGCAACGGGCGCGTCTGGAAGCGTTCGTCAGCGACGAGAACGGCATCATCATTCTCTCCAGCGACCCGGCCAGGCGGCTGAAATCGGTGATCCCGCTGAGCGACGAGGTCAAGGAAAAACTCGCCCGCAGCCTGCAGTACTACTGGTTCCCCCTCAACGAACTGCAACCGCTGGCCCGCGAGACGCTGGCCGAAGGCGTGGAGAAACTGACCTTCCCGGCCAACAGCGAATTGCAGCCCGACGAGGACGACATCAGCTATCTGGCGCAAACCCGACTGCTGAGCGACACGCCGTGGAATTTCACCCTGCTCACGCCGTTGCAGGACCTGCGCCGTGAGGCGATCAATCAAGGGATTCTGGTGGCGGTGGCGTTTGCCCTGTTCGCGTTCCTGTTGATCGCCTGGAACGAGCGGCGCAAAGTCCTCGCCACCCGCCTCGCCGCCCGCGAAGCCCTGCAGGAAGCCAACAGTCAACTGGAGCGTCGGATTACCGAACGCACCGCCGACTTGCGCGCCAGCAACGAACGGCTGAAGAGTCAGATCCGCGAGCGTCGCCAGGCCGAAGAGACCTTGCGCCGCGCCCAGGATGAACTGGTGCAGGCCGGCAAACTCGCCGCCATCGGGCAGATGTCGACCAGCATCGCCCATGAATTGAACCAGCCGCTGGCAGCCATGCGCACGCTGTCGGGCAACACCGTGCGCTTTCTCGAGCGCGGCCAGCTCGACGTCGCCAGCACCAATCTCAAGACCATCAATGATTTGATCGACCGCATGGGCCGGATCACCGCCAGCCTGCGCTCGTTTGCCCGGCGTGGAGACAACAAGGGCCAGGCCAGTCTCGGCAAAGCCGTGGATGCCGCGTTGCAAGTGCTGGGCGCGCGCGTGGAAAACACCGCACTGCAGATTCACCGGCAGTTTGCCGAGGTGCAGTTGCTGATCGATCAGACCCGCCTCGAACAGATCCTCGTCAACCTGATCGGCAACGCTCTCGACGCCATGCACGCGCAACCGCAGCCGCAATTGTGGCTGGAGGGTGAAGAGTTCAACGGCAAGTATCGCCTGCGGGTGCGCGACAACGGCCATGGCATCGACGCCGAAGCGCGCAAGCATCTGTTCGAACCGTTCTTCACCACCAAACCCGGCGAGCAAGGCCTGGGACTGGGCCTGACCCTGTCCGCCAGCCTCGCCGCTGCCACCGGCGGGCATCTGGGTGTCGAACACCCGGCCGGCGGTGGCACCACCTTCGTCCTCAGTTTACCGTTGGTAAGCCCTCTTTCTGCCGAGCCAATATGAACCCCGAACTCAGTGTGCTGATTGTCGAAGACGACCCCCATGTGCTGCTCGGCTGCCAACAGGCGCTGACCCTCGAAGACATCCCGTGCATCGGCGTCGGCAGCGCCGAAGAAGCGCTGGCGCAGGTCGGCGACAACTTTGCCGGCATCGTTATCAGCGACATCCGCCTGCCGGGCATCGATGGCCTGGAACTGCTCACCCGTCTCAAGCAACGTGACCGCAGCCTGCCGGTGGTGCTGATCACCGGCCACGGCGACATCTCCATGGCCGTCGGCGCCATGCAGAAAGGCGCTTACGATTTCATGGAGAAACCGTTCTCCCCGGAGCGTCTGGTGGACGTCGCGCGGCGGGCGCTGGAGCAACGCAGCCTCGCCCGTGAAGTGTCATCGCTGCGTCGGCAACTGGCTGAACGCGACTCACTGGAAGGACGGATCATCGGTCGCTCGCCGGCAATGCAGAACCTGCGCGAACTGATCGCCAACGTGGCCGACACCTCGGCCAATGTCTTGATCGAAGGCGAGACCGGCACCGGCAAGGAACTGGTCGCCCGCTGCCTGCACGATTTCAGTCGGCGCCACAGCAAACAGTTCGTCGCGCTGAACTGCGGCGGTCTGCCGGAAAACCTTTTTGAAAGCGAGATCTTCGGCCACGAAGCCAACGCCTTCACCGGCGCCGGCAAACGCCGCATCGGCAAGATCGAACACGCCGACGGCGGCACGCTGTTCCTCGATGAAGTGGAAAGCATGCCGCTGCCATTGCAGATCAAACTGCTGCGCGTATTGCAGGAACGCACCCTCGAACGCCTCGGCTCGAACCAGAGCGTGGCGGTGGATTGCCGAGTGATTGCGGCGACCAAATCCGACCTTGATGAGTCGAGCAAGGCCGGCGAATTTCGCAGCGACTTGTACTACCGCCTCAACGTCGTGACCCTGGAATTGCCACCGTTGCGCGAACGTCGCGAAGACATCCTGCAACTGTTCGAACACTTCACCCAGCAGTCGGCGCTGCGCTTTGATCGCGCGCTGCCGGAGCTGGACAACCAGACCCTGTCGAACCTGATGAGCCACGACTGGCCGGGTAACGTGCGCGAATTGCGCAACGTCGCCGAACGTTTCGCCCTCGGCCTGCCGGCCTTCAAGAAATCCGGGGCCAGCGCCGGCCAGGGCCTGGCGTTTGCCGAAGCGGTGGAAGCGTTCGAGCGCAACCTGCTGGTCGACGCCTTGCAACGCAGCGGCGGCAACCTGACCCAGGCCAGCCAGGAACTGGGCATGGCCAAGACCACGCTGTTCGACAAAGTCAAAAAGTACGGGTTGAGCCACTGATGGATCTGATTCTGAAAGCAGCGATCGGCGCCGCAGTGGTGCTGATCCTCGCGGCACTGTCGAAGACCAGAAACTACTACATCGCCGGCCTGGTGCCGCTGTTTCCGACCTTTGCCCTGATTGCGCATTACATCGTCGGCAAGGGCCGCTCGGTCGACGACCTGAAGACCACGATCGTGTTTGGCATGTGGTCGATCATTCCTTACTTCGTGTATCTGGCGACGTTGTACGTGATGGTCGACCGCATGCGGCTCGAAGCATCGCTGGCCGTGGCGGCGCTGGCGTGGTTGATGGCGGCGACAGTGCTGGTGACGGTCTGGGTGCGGCTGCACAGTTAAGATCAAAGGCTACCCTCACCCCAGCCCTCTCCCGGAGGGAGAGGGAGCCGACCGCAGGGTGCTTCAAATTACATCGACCTGAGAAACCGAGTCGATTACGGATGCGTAACTTGAACGCGTTTTCATAATCGACCCGCTCATTCAGGTCGGCGGATAGCGCAAGACACCTCCGTAAGTCCCCTCTCCCTCCGGGAGAGGGTCAGGGTGAGGGGCTCTTGATCTTCAGCAGCTAAAGCAGATTCCCCTGCGCCACCGGCTCAACCTGCGCCCAATGCGAAGTGTCCTCACGATGCGCCTGCAGATACGGCAGCACCGCCGCCAGCAACGGCTCCTTGAACGCCTCCTGAAACCGATGCGCCAGTCCCGGAATCAGCCTCAGTTGACTGCCCTGAATGTGCGCCGCCAGATGCACCCCGTGCATCACCGGCAACAGCGGATCAGCCGTGCCGTGGACCACCAGCGTCGGCACCCGCAGTTGATTGAGCAAAGCCACCCGACTGGGCTCGGCGAGAATGGCCATGATCTGCCGCTTGACGCCCTCAGGGTTGAACGCGCGGTCGTAGGACGCCGCCGCCTGCTGCAACAGCGCCTGCCGATCATCGCTGACTGCCGGACTGCCCAACGCGGCCAGCAAATCCGCCTGCTGTTCCAGCGCCACCTCACGATTGGGCGCACCGCGCCGCGAGAGCAATTGCACCAGCGCCGCACTCGGAGCAGGCAGGCCTTCGGCACCGGAAGTGGTCATGATCAGCGTCAGGCTTTCCACCCGCTGCGGCGCCATCGCCGCCATGTGCTGGGCAATCATCCCGCCCATGCTCGCGCCGAGTACGTGGAATTGCTCGACCTGCAGCGCGGTCATTAAACCCAGCGCATCGTCGGCCATGTCGGTCAGGCTGTACGGCGCCGAAATCGGCAAGCCGAGCTTGTAGCGCAGCACTTCGAACGTCAGGTTGGCCTGCGCCGGTGCCTGACGCCAGGTCGACAGGCCGGCGTCGCGGTTGTCATAACGAATCACCCGAAAACCCTGCTGACACAGGGCGACCACCACCTCATCCGGCCAATGGATCAACTGCCCACCCAGGCCCATGACCAGCAGCAATGCCGGATCCGAAGCACGACCGATGCTTTGATAGGCAAGGCTGACTTGCGGCAGATCAACGTGCTCGGTCGGCACGTTCACATCACAGCGCCCTGCTGCAAACGAGCCGGCCCCGAACAAAAGCGCGGCCAACGCGGCCGCGACTGAAAAAAATCTCTTCAACATGAAAAAACACCAAAACGCAGCACCCCAGTAGAGCGCGAGTCTGATGAAGTTCGTGCGAGCGCGCTGCCACACTTCCATGACAGTTTGATGAAGAGTGCCGAGCGGTCATCCAGCCGCGGCAGACAATATCCCTGTACCGCCATGCTCCTGGGCAAACGCTTTTGAATGATCCGCACAGGAGCGGATGCCCCGCTCCCCCTTGCGAGTCATCCACCATGCTCGAACCCCTCACACTCGATTTGCCGCCGTCTGCGCCAGAGTCGTTCGCGACGTCCCTGGCGCTGCCTGAAACCATCGACGAAAGTCTGTTGTTACGGGCCAATCAACGCTGGCGCGACAGCAGCAATGGCTTGCGCGAACTGTTTGCGAAAAGTCCCGCACTGCGCGACACGATCAACGCGTCGCTGCGACAACAGCTGCAACTGGATGGCGAAAAAACCGGATTCGGCTTCATTGCCACCCAAACGCAGCCGGAGCATTTCGTCAGCCTTACCGACGCCTGCGCTTTTGTCGTTCAACATCCGGCGCCAGATACCTCGCTCGACCAGCGCTGCCACGTTATCGGTCTGCCGCCTGATCACCCGCTGTACGCACTGAACCCGTCGCAACTGCTGGAAAAGCTCAAGCTGCTCGACCCGCAGTCCGCCCACGCCACACGCTGGGTCGGGTTCTGGGATGCCCGTGCGCCTGGCACCCCGGTGTCGCGGCGCACGCGTGCGATCGAACTGTACCGAACGCATTTCGAAGCGTGCGCTGACGCTGCGTACGCCAGTAAAACCATCAGCACCGAACAGCTCGACCTGCTGCAGCACATCGTTGATGCCGGCTCCTACCCGGTGACGTTCAAAGGTCAGCCGGTTCACCTGGAAAAACCGGCTCTGGTGCTGAGCAACCACAGCAAAGTCAAACTCCCGGGGGCTTGGGTGATCAGCGTGGGAGACCGCGCCACGGCCCGGGCTCTGCTCTACCTGCCCTGCCGCCCCGCGTGCATCCAGGCATTCGACAATCGAGCGGATATGCAAACGTGGCTGGCCGCTCAGGTGCAGATTCCCACCGGCCTGCCGCGCGAGATCCAGCGCTTCGATTACAGCGCCGCGACCGACCCGATGATCACCGGTGCCAGCGATCTGTTCGCCGACCGCCAGCATGCGCAGATCAACGCGTTGCGCAACAGCAACCGGGGCAACCCCGGGTTGCGCGACCACGGTGCGCAAGCGCTGGCGCATGTCGATCTCATCGACCATCAGCGCGGCACAGCGATCATCGTTGCAGCGCCCGCGCCAGCCAAGGCGTCCGTCGCGCCGGATACCCTCGCGAGCGACGCTCCTCCGTTGTTTGGCAGCCTGTCCGCTGGCATTCCGCTGGCCGTCAGGCATGCCGCGCTCAAGCGCGAGCGCGATGCGCTCGAACAGCTGCAGACCGATGACCGCGACGGTTCGCGCTTTGAACAATGCCTGGACGCACTGAAAGCACTGGAAATTGCCGAGCAAGCCTGCGAGAACGCCTGCACCTCATTGCTCGACGACTCCCCCATCTCCGACCCGACATTCACTGCGATTTATCAGGCTCACAAGGATGGCTTGCGTGCCGAGGCGAAGCTGCAAGCGATCCTCGGGCAGATCGACAGCGCCGAACACGACCTGCTCAAAGCCGTGTTGGACAACCCTGTGGCCAGCGCACACGATGCCGAGTGGGTCGCGGCCAGCCTGACCCTGTCACTGAGCGAAACCCGCGACGCAGTCACTACGCAGCAGCGCGAGACGCTCAACGGCGTATTTGTCCTCACGCGGCAAGCTGCGCTGACGGACAGCGGGTCCGAGGCGAGCCTGCTGCTTTACTGCCCGGGCAGCGGCGGTGGCCTGCAGCGCTTTCGCGACCGCCGGGCATTGGCGCTCGAATTGTTCAAGCTTGACGAGCAGGACAGCGAATCGGCCTTGCAGCTCGACGCCATTGCCTCTGATCCGCTGCGTCATTGTCTCAGCGCGCTGATTGCCGATTGCGAAACACGGGCCGCCGGGTTGCGCGACCAGACCGGGCACGCCGATGCACTGGAAATTCTCCGTCAGGCGTGCACGGCCGCCGTGCAAGTCCCGGTCAGCGCCGCCAGAACCCTGATGTTCGCGCATGTGCAAGAGCAGGAGCGCAGCGGTGTGCTGGCCACTCATCTGCCGGACTGGCTGGTGCGTCTGCAGGAAAACGAGCGGATCGCGCTCAAACAGCACATCAAGGCGTACATCGAGGCGATGCGCAAAAGCCATGCGCTGATGACCCGGGCACTGGAACCGCGCGACGACTTCACCCGCAAACACCTGTACGCACGCCTGCGCAAGGACTTCGCCACCGAGGGCTATTTTTCCGTGCAGGTCGAATTGCCCGATTCCACCCGAACCGAAACGGTGGTGGAAGCCAGCCCCGCCGGCCCGCGGCGTAAAACCGTGATCGTGCCCAGCGCTACGCACAGCGTGATGTCACTCGAAGACCTCGCTCAACTGAATATCGACAACGTTCACTCAGTGCTCAATGACTCGCTGTCGCAGCGCCTGATTTTCATGCGCCTGACCGTCAATGCCGCGCGCCAACCGGATCGCAACCGTCTGCTCAACGGCATCAACCTGAGCTATCTGCGTAAAGTCCTGCCGGAGCTGGACCTGCCCAAGGCCTATGAGCGCAGGATCCACGAGGCCTTCCATGGCGCGCCCGGTGAAGCGCTGTTCGTCAGTCAGCATCGGCGTGAAAGCCTGATCGAACCCTGGCGCCTGCTGCTGAAGATTCAGAGTGATAACGCGCGTGCACAAAAACATCTGAACCGCGATGAAGCCGAGGTGGTGAACATTGCGATCGACGCCAACACCACAGACGCCTGGCTCGCCAAGGGCAAGCGCATCGTGCTGCTGCCGGTCGCGCTTGCAGCCGGCGGCAAGGATACGCCGCGCGAAGGCCCGGTGACCTTGTCCGGCGTGACCTTCATTGAAGAACAGATCAGCGGCATGACTCTGCTGTATCTGCCGGACAGCCCGGATCAGCAATTTTTCCGTCGCTACGACAGTCTCGAGTCAGCGCGCAAAGGGCTGTTCACGTTGTGCGCAAATGACCGCTGGATCGAATACCTGGCGGGTAAGGCGTTGCACGGCGATGTCCGCGCGCATACCCGCCGCATCGGTCAGGCCGTGGAAAAAAACTTCGATGCGATTATCGACGTCGGCACGCGCTGGCCGGCGAGGACTTCTCTGGCCGCGCACCTGCTCGACGCGCACATGGGGCGTTTGCTCGAAGCTCATCGCGGCAGTTCGCGCTCCAATGATGAGCTGTTTTTCGAGCGCTACGCACTCAAGGGGCCACGCGCGTTCAATTACATAAAAATGGCGCTGGGCATGGTGCCCTTCGTCGGCACCGTGGTGGCGCTGTATGACGCCTGGAATGCAGCCAATCAGGCCGTGGCGGCGTTTTTGCGCGGCGAGGTCGCGGATGGCCTGGCCGCCATCGAGGCGATGTTTCTCTCGTTGATCGACGCATTCATGGATCTGCTTCCGGGTGAGGCGGTGGCCTCGACGCTCTCGCGCACCACCCGCGCGCTGACACGTGCGCGCCAGGTGCATACGCTGCTGGGCAACGTTGCGGCTCTGCATGGCAAAACCCAGCGGCAGGCCCGGCACGTGCTGGCCCGTTTCCAGGATTACGACTACGAACAACCGCTGTCGCTGGCCGGAATCGAACCCGCCCGTCATGGCCTCTACCGTGGCATTTATCGACATGCGGACGGGGATTTTATCGAACGGCAGGGGCGCATCTACCAGGTGGAGCTCGACACGGACTCGCGCAACTGGCGCCTGTTCGGCAATTCGCGCAAGTCTTACAAACAACCGATCGCGCTGGATGAAAGCGGCCAGTGGGATACCTGGTACGGCGTCTACGGGATCGCCAGCGCGGGTGGCCTGCGGGGCGGCGGCAACGTCGCCGGACATCTGGCCGATACGCTGGACCCTTACTGGCCACCGGTGATTCGCCAGCGCTTGCCACGCTGGTGGGCAGAGCGCACGTTTCGCCGCCACCAGCAGCTGGAACTGGAGACTGAACGCCTGGCCAATCTCATCGATAGCAAGGTCGAGGCGCACAAGAAGGCGATCCTGGCTTTCCAGCACGCCAGCCCCGCCAACCAGCGCGCCCTGCTGCCGGCCGCCGAAGCGGCATGCCTGGAAGATATCCGCCTGTCCGTTCAACGCTATCAGGCGCTGGAGGAGTTGAAGCCGCTCACCAGTGGCAATAAACAAGGGGCCGTCAACCGCGTGCAGAGCTCCCTCGCCGTTCGCCTGACCTCGCGATATGCCATGCGCGCCGGCCAGGTCTCGGCCGGCACCGTCATGGTGCTGGAGGACGTCCGGCGCTTGAGCGGCATGCTCAGCGCTTTGCCGCCGGGCACACGTTCGCAGCGACTGGCGTTGCGTGCCCGGATTCGGGATCTGCAGATCGACTACGTAAACAAATTCGAGGAGCTGGAAAACCTGCGGCTTCAGCTCAATCAGTGGTACGAGCGCATCACCTTGCGATCCGACAGGGTCGGGCGGATCGACAGTGTGAACCTGATCAATCGTCAGCACAGCGATGCCCGCCTGCTCTTTCACAAAACCTATATGCGCCTGGACCTGGTGAAGAATTACAGCTACGACAATGACGTTTCCTGGATGTACTTTCGCGAGCGCACAGACGAACTCTGGAAGGAGGTCAGAGAGGCCGTGACCACCCAGTACGACCTGCCCAACCTTCAAGCCACTGCACAACATCGCAGCCAGATGCTTGAGCGATGCCTGGATGTCTACACGCGCTTCCGACGGCAAATGACCATCTGGATGACGGACTATCCAGAGCATCTTCATCAGGACGCCATCGAACCGCTGCTCGACGGCCTGGAGCAGATGGCCGGCCGTGCCCGCCGTGGCGTAATCGAACCAGCGGCGCCGAGAACGCCCGGACAGCCTGCCCAGCGCGTCTTTACCACTGCGGACGGCAACCTGCTGTATGGCACGGAACGATTCGACACGCGGTCGCAGCGTCGGACTTATGAACGCCGGCTCAGAGATGGCGAAGTGCAGATCTGGGAGCAAGGCGCCGATGGCCGCTCGCGCCAGGTCGGTCCGGCTCAGGCCCCACCACCTGCGACGCCTTCAGTAAGCCTCGCCGGTCTGGTCAGTGATGCCCGGCAGCGTCTGGACAGAATCCCTGCCTACCGGGCCGTTGTGCAGAGCAATGCCGACCGGGGCATGCAGCCGATCGATTTGCAACACATGATGGACACCCAGGCCGGTGAGCTGAACACCCGTGCCGACCGTATCGCCGCCCGATCCGCGCAACATCCGCTCATCCAGCGCCTGCGTGATCAAGCCGCCGAACTGATCGTTGCCGGGCGCGCCCTGCGCACCGAACGCACACTGACCATCCAGAAGCCCACCGACGGCATGCTTGACGACCTGATCGGTCAGGGCGCGGTGGAAATCCGCAGAACGCAACCGATCAGATTGCTCGGCAGGCATGCCGGTCACCCGGACTATATGCAGGAGTACGAGATCTGGAACCTGACGAGCCAACCCCCGCAGTTGCTGTGGTACGCGCACTTTCACTACCGCAACGCGACGCCGGTGTTCAACCGCTTCGAAACCGCGCATTTGAAATTGCCGCAGCATCGCTTCCAGACCCATGCCGATGATCCGACGCTGCCCTATTCGAAAATCGGCAGACAGTCGGTTGTGCTCCGGCATTTCGAGCGGATCTGACTAAAAGCGCCCGGTCTTGCTCACAGCCCACCATGCAGTGGGCAAGGTCGAATCGCCCATCCCCGAAAGCAGCGGAGTCGACAACAGACTGACCATGAGACAAACTCAACCAATCCTCGCTGATCACAAGTTTTGTTCATGGAGCCCCGCCGGTGCTTGAAATCCGTCACTTGAAAACCCTGCATGCCCTGCGTGAAGCCGACAGTCTGGTCGACGCCGCTGACCGCCTGCATCTGACACAGTCAGCCCTGTCGCATCAATTCAAAGAACTGGAAGAACGCATGGGCATGCCATTGTTCGTGCGCAAGACCAAACCGGTGCGTTTCACCAGTGCAGGTCTGCGTCTGCTGCAGTTGGCCGACGCCACCCTGCCGCTGCTGCGCGCCGCCGAGCGCGATATCGGTCGTCTGGCCGGTGGCACTGCCGGACGTCTGCACATGGCTATCGAATGCCATAGCTGCTTCCAGTGGCTGATGCCGACCATCGATCAGTTCCGCGATGCCTGGCCGGAAGTCGAGCTGGACCTGGCTTCAGGTTTCGCTTTTGCACCATTGCCGGCACTCGCCCGAGGCGATCTGGATCTGGTGGTGACGTCCGATCCGCTGGAGCTCGCCGGCATCACTTACGTGCCGCTGTTCACTTACGAGGCCATGCTCGCCGTAGCCAATCAGCACGCGTTGGCGAGCAAGCCGTATATCGTTCCTGAAGACCTGCTGACTGAAACGCTGATCACCTACCCGGTGGAACGCGATCGTCTGGACATCTTCACCCGTTTCCTCGAACCGGCCGACATTGAACCGGCGCAGGTGCGTACTTCCGAGCTGACGGTCATGATGATGCAGCTGGTTGCCAGCGGCCGGGGCGTCTGCGGGATGCCGCACTGGGCGCTGCATGAATACAGCTCACGCGGGTATGTGAAGGGCAAGCGGTTGGGGGAGAAAGGTCTGTTCGCGACGCTGTATGCAGCGATCCGCACCGACATGCTCGATGCGCCGTACATGCGCGATTTCCTGCTGACCGCCAAGGACACCTCGTTCTCGACCCTGGATGGCGTCAGCGCCGTACGTTGAAAACCAAATCAAGAGATCCCCTGTGGGAGCGAGCCTGCTCGCGAAAGCGGTGGATGATTCAGCGATGATGTCGGCTGGACGGACGCCTTCGCGAGCAGCCTCGCTCCCACAAGGATTGGCGTGGTGGGTCAGACTTCACGCCACATGTGGATCTTGTCGAAATAGTCTTCGCCGACGCGCACCGCCAGTGGTTCGAGGCCGTACTGAATGAAGCCGCAGCGCTGATACAACTGAAAAGCCGCGTCGTTGCCGGCAGTGACAGTGAGCTGGACAAGCTTCAGCGCCGGATGCTTCTGCGCTTCAGCCAAAGCCGCCTGGACCAGCTCAAAGCCCAGGCCCTGCCGACGAAAATCCGCCGAGACATACATGCCGAACAGCGTGGCCTTGTGTCGCGCCTTCTCTCGCGGTTCGAAGGCCAGGCCGACAATCCCGGCCAACGTCCCGGCATCGAATGCCCCCAACACCACATCGAGCTTGCTGGTCAGGCGTGCTTCCCACCAACTCAACGGCATCACCGCGCGTTCGCGCACGCTGGAGGTGAACGCCTGCGGATGCCGGTCGTAGGCTTCGAGCATCAGCGCGCGGTACGCCAGGGCATGGCTGGCATCCAGCCGTTCGATCCACACTTCAGGCGGTCCGCCGCTGTTCCAGCATCAACCGCACCGCGAGGCCGCCGAGCACCAGGCCCATGAAATAGCGCTGCACCGCCAGCCAGGTCGGGTTGCGCACGAACCACGAGGCGATGCCTGCAGCGAAGAGCGCGATCAATAGGTTGACGCTGAAACTGACGCTGATCTGGGTCAGACCGAGGAGGATGCTTTGGGTGAAAACGGAGCCATGTTCAGGGCTGATGAATTGCGGAAACACCGACAGATAGAAAACCGCGATTTTCGGGTTCAACGCACTGGTGAGAAAGCCCATGGTGATCAGTTTGCGCGACGAGTCCGGCGGCAATTGCCGGGCTTCGAACGGCGAACGTGCGCCGGGTTTCAGCGCTTGCCAGGCCAGCCACAACAGGTACAGAGCGCCGGCCCATTTCAGCACTTCATAGGCCATCGGCACGGCGAGAAACACCGCCGTCAAGCCGGCCGCCGCCGCGAACATATGCACGAAGAACCCGCCGACCACACCGAGCAGCGACGTCACGCCGGCGCGGCGGCCCTGACAGATCGAACGCGAGATCAGGTAGATCATGTTCGGCCCCGGCGTCAGCACCATCAGCAGAGCGGCAGCGGCAAAGATCAGCAAGTCTGGCAGCGGGATCATGGCAACGTCCTTTGCGGGAATGATCAGGCGAGTGCAGTCAGTGAACGGCGATAAAACGGCAGGATGTGCTCGCGTGTCAATGGCGCCAGTTCGAGCGCCGGATCAGCGGCCGGATCGACCCAGATGACTTCCTCGATTTCCGCCGCCGGGCACACGTCAGTATCGATGGTCAGTTGAAAGATTTCCGCGTGCACGATGAAGCCTGGCTCGTTGGCGGCGGGGGCGGAAAACCGGCTCAGATAGATTGCCTGCGCCGGGTCGATCTGTAGGCCCAGTTCTTCTTCCAGCTCCCGCGCGAGAGCGTGAACCGGCAGCTCATGGGCTTCGATCTTGCCGCCCGGCTGCATGAACGCCGTAGTACCGCGTTTGCGCACCAGCAGGGTCTGGCCGTGAGCGTTGAGCAACAGGGCAGCGGCGATATGAATGGTCGACATGAAGGAATCCCTTGGTGCAAAGGCGCCATGGATCCCATGCCCGTCAGCGGTAAGCCAAGCGCAAGACTCAGGTCGCTTCCTGGAAGTCCAGTTCCGGTGGCTGACGACGGAAACCGCCGGTGAGCACGGCGAGACAGACCACGCCGATCGCCAGCCAGCTCAGCCCCAGCCAGACCGCCAGATGATCGAGGCTGACCATCAACCAAACCACAGCGGCGTATTCGCATCACCCCCAATGTAGTGCACGCACAGCGCAACGAAGGCGATGAGCACGAGGAATTGCCAGGGCGCGGGCGGTTTCCGGGAACTGGATGTCGGGCGTTTGATGCTCAGCGGTTGCTCCAGCAAAGAAATCGCCCGTAAGCTGGAAATCTTCGTGGAAACCGTGAAAGTCCATAAGAAACACATGTACAGCAAACCGGGGATCAAATCCCAGTCCGAGCTGTTTTCGATTTTTGCAGGCGCAGAACGCCTGAACGCTTGATGAAAGTGCTTTATGTAGGAGTGAGCCTGCTCGCGATGGCGTCGGGTCAGTCAACTCGTTTGCAGCTGATATACCGCTATCGCGAGCAGGCTCACTCCTACAGGGGAATGTGTTTATCCCTGAATCTTCGCTGATTATTCCGAGTCCGAACCCAAGGAAACCGTATGAGCCTGTCACTCCTGAGCCGCTACGCCTTCTTTGCCGTCTGTGTGATTTTCACTCTCGCCAGCCTGCCTTTCCTCGAACATGACTGGCTGTGGCCGATCACCGCTGTCACGGGCGTGCTCAGCCTGCTCGGGATCTTCGACCTGCTGCAGACACGCCACGCGGTGCGCCGCAACTATCCGATTCTGGGCAATATCCGTTATCTGGTCGAAGGCATCCGCCCGGAGATTCGCCAGTACCTGCTCGAGTCCGACAGCGACGCCCTGCCCTTCTCCCGTGCCCAGCGTTCGCTGGTGTACTCGCGAGCGAAAAACGAGACCGCCGACAAACCGTTCGGTACCTTGATCGACGTCTATCAGTCCGGCTTCGAATTCATCGGCCATTCGATGCGTCCGGCGCCGTTGAGCGATCCGAACGGTTTCCGCGTCACTGTCGGCGGCCCGCAGTGCACGCAGCCGTATTCGGCGTCAATCTTCAATATCTCAGCGATGAGCTTCGGCTCGCTCAGTGCCAACGCCATCCGCGCGCTGAACCAGGGTGCGAAACTCGGCAACTTCGCCCACGACACCGGTGAAGGCAGCATCAGCCCGTATCACCGCGAACATGGCGGCGACCTGACCTGGGAACTGGGCAGCGGCTATTTCGGCTGCCGCACCAGCGATGGCCGTTTCGACCCGGAGCGCTTCGCCGTGCAGGCACAGAACCCGCAGGTGCGCATGATCGAAATCAAGATGAGCCAAGGTGCCAAACCCGGCCACGGCGGCATCCTGCCCAAACACAAGGTCACCCGGGAAATCGCCGAAACCCGCGGCATCCTGATGGGCGAAGACTGCGTTTCGCCCTCGCGCCACAGTGCGTTTTCCACACCGATTGAAATGATGCAGTTCATCCAGCAGCTGCGTGAACTGTCCGGCGGCAAACCGGTGGGCTTCAAGTTCTGTCTCGGCCATCCGTGGGAATTCATGGGCATTGCCAAAGCCATGCTGGAAACCGGCATCCTTCCCGATTTCATCGTCGTCGATGGCAAGGAAGGCGGCACTGGCGCAGCCCCTGTCGAGTTCACCGACCACATCGGCGTGCCGATGCGCGAAGGTCTGCTGTTCGTGCACAACACGCTGGTCGGCCTGAACCTGCGCGACAAGATCAAACTCGGCGCCAGCGGCAAGATCGTCAGCGCCTTCGACATCGCCAGCGTGCTGGCCATCGGCGCCGACTGGGCGAACTCCGCGCGCGGTTTCATGTTCGCCATCGGCTGCATCCAGTCGCAGTCGTGCCATACCAACAAATGCCCGACCGGCGTCGCCACCCAGGACGCCCTGCGCCAACGCGCTCTGGTGGTGCCGGACAAGGCCCAGCGCGTCTACAACTTCCACCGCAGCACGCTCAAAGCGCTGGCGGAAATGCTCGCGGCGGCCGGGCTCGAGCATCCGTCGCAACTGTCGGCCAAGCACCTGGTGCGGCGCATGTCGGCGACCGAGATCAAGCTGTTCTCGCAGCTGCATGTGTTCCTGAAACCGGGGGAATTGCTCACCGGTGAAGTGAATGGCGAGTTTTACTCGCGGATGTGGCAGATGGCGCGGGCGGACAGTTTTGAGCCGCTGGACGTAGTGGCCGCGTAGCGCTGGCGATCGACTCGCGCCCACCACAAAAAAAGCCCCGATCCTGTGACCGGGGCTTTGTTTTTTCAGCGACTGGACTTACGAAACCGAACGCACCGCGTCTTGGGACACCTGTCTCGGCTGCAACTTGAACACGTAGAACAACACCGTCAGCAGTACCAGAAACGCCGGCCCTACATACAGCGCCACACGGGTATCGGGAAAGTACGCCATCAGGCCGACCACCAGCACCAGAAACGCCAGGGCGAAGTACGAGCTGACCGGGTACAGCCACATCTTGTACTTGAGCCCGGCACGTTCGCTGGCGCTCAGGCCTTGGCGGAATTTCAGTTGCGCCAGCAGGATCATCACCCAGGTCCAGATCGCGCCGAAGGTTGCGATCGAGGTGACCCAGACGAAGACTTTTTCAGGCACCAGATAGTTGAGCATTACACCCAGCAGCAACACCGCGATCGATAGCAGCAGCGCACGACGCGGCACGCCGTTGTTCGAGGTCTTGGCGAAACCGGCCGGGGCCTGGCCATTCTGCGCCAGGCTGTAGAGCATGCGCCCGGTGCTGAAGATGCCGCCGTTGCACGACGACAGCGCCGCAGTAATCACCACGAAGTTGATGATGCCGGCGGCGGTCTTGATGCCCAGACGCTCGAAGGTCATCACGAACGGGCTGCCCTGGGTGCCGATTTCATTCCACGGGTAGATCGACAGGATCACGAACAGCGCGCCGACGTAGAACAGCAGAATCCGCCAGAACACCGAGCCGATCGCGTCTGGAATGGTCTTTTGCGGATTCTTCGCTTCACCGGCGGTCAGGCCGATCATCTCGACGCCGAGGTAGGCGAACATGACCATTTGCAGGGACATCAGCACACCGGTGACGCCGTTGGGCATGAAGCCGCCGTGCGCCCACAGGTTGGAAATCCCCAGCGCCACGCCGTCATTGCCGAAACCGAAGGCAATGATGCCGACGCCGCCGATGACCATGGCGATAATGGTGACGATCTTGATCAGGGCGAACCAGAACTCGAATTCGCCGAAGGCTTTGACCGCGATCAGGTTGATCGAGCCCATGCTGATCAGCGCCGCCAGGGCCCAGATCCAACGCGGCACATCCGGGAACCAGATGCCCATGTACACCGCCACGGCGGTGATTTCCGCGACGCAGGTCACCAGCCACAGAAACCAGTAGTTCCAGCCCGTGAGGAAGCCTGCCAGCGGACCGAGGTAGTCCTGCGCATAGCGGCTGAACGAACCGGCCACCGGGTTATGCACGGCCATTTCGCCGAGGGCGCGCATGATCACCAGAATCGCCAGACCGCCGAGAATGTAAGACAGCATGATCGCCGGGCCAGCCATTTCGATGGCCTTGGCCGAACCGAGAAACAGGCCGACGCCGATACAGGCGCCGAGCGCCATCAGGCGGATATGCCGTTCGCCGAGTTCGCGTTTGAGCGGACCGCCCTGGGCGGTATTGCCGTGAGGCAGAGGATTGCCGACTGGCATAGGGGTACAACCTCGTCTTGTTATTGGATATGACCGCCGGGTTTCGAAGCGTCGGCCGATAGGCCTAGGCGGGGCAGGAAACCGCGTCGGCTTCGTGGGCAGACGCATCAGCGGGCGTGCAGTATAAAAAGCTCCGGGCAGGATTTTTCACTCTATAAGTCACAACATTCAGCGACAACTCTCGGCAAAAGCCCGGTTTGCGGAGAGGGTTTACCTACGTCATGTAGGAATTTTCGCCGCCAAAAAAGGCGCCGAGTATTGCACAGTCATGGTGCAGCGTCATGTTGCCCGCATGGGTTGCACCGTTCGCATGGGGAGGGACTTGTCGAATCGCCGCGCCTTGCCGCTTGGGGGCGTAGCAGTCTGAAACCTGACTGGCTGCAGCAGTTGGGACTGCTGCGCAGTCCAGCGGTAGCAAGCTCCCTCGCCACAGGGGATCGGGTTGTTTTGCCCTCCCGGAACTTGCCCGCGCGTTTAGGAGAATCGTCTGACAGGCTTCTCAGACTCGATTCAAGCAATCGGCAGCTAGGGTAAATAAGGAATCAATCATCAGGACGCAACGGAATGCGCAAATGCTTATATTCGCATCGACTTCGACGCGGGCGGTGCTCTGAGCCAGGACGCGCTTATCTGATCACGGTTGTCGTCTATCAACGCCGTCCGATCTTCACCGATTGGCGAATCGGTCGTTTGCTGGTAGCAGAACTCAAGCGAACCCAGGACCAGCAATGGGTCAAGTCGATCGCATGGGTGGTCATGCCGGATCATTTCCACTGGCTCGTACAACTTGAAAACGCTTCGCTGGAGCGATTGATGCAAACCGTCAAATCCCGCAGCACGCTGACCATCAATCGCGCGCTGAACCGAACCGGGGCCTTCTGGCAAACCGGATACCACGACCGCGCGATCCGAGACAACGAAGACCTGCGCCCCTATGCGCGCTACATCATTGCCAACCCTTTGCGCGCCGGCCTGGTAAAGAAAGTCGCCGATTACCCACTATGGGACGCTTGCTGGCTCTGAAACACCCCCTTGTGGCGAGGGAGCTTGCTCCCGCTCGGCTGCGCAGCAGTCGTAAAACCTG